>NZ_JABAFB010000003.1:0-419447 GCF_012843405.1 Rhodococcus sp. BL-253-APC-6A1W | reverse complement strand
CAGGCCCCCGTCGTCTAGCGGCCTAGGACGCCGCCCTCTCACGGCGGTAGCGTGGGTTCGAATCCCATCGGGGGTACAGGCAGAAGACCCTCCGAGCATCGCTCGGAGGGTCTTTTTCGTGCCGGGCCCATCTCATACGCTCTTGCGCCGGAACTCGCGGTGATGGTCCGCAGTCGCCTTCGGTCCGCGAGCCTTGGATTGAGCGTCGAGGTGCGCGGTGCCGTGCCCGTCGCGCTGATTCTTGTTCTTGCGCTCGAGCGCGTCACGGAATTTCTGTTTGAGGTGTTCCTTCTCCGAGTCGGTCATGGTGTCCCCTTCCTTCGCCGATGCCCTCGAAATGTAGCGCCGGGGGAACGGCGCTGTCGCCCCATTTATCGGGGGCCGAGGTTCAGCGTGCGGGCGAGGAGAGGTACGCAGCCGTGGTCCCGCCGATCTCCATCGCGGGCAGACCCAGCTTGCGGTGATCCCAGGATCGGACCCGCCCGGGCACGACGCGGACGGCGACCCGCTTGGCCATCATCTGCTCCACCGCGGGCCGCGCCTCCTCGGTGTAGGGAGCGGTGTACCGATTCCACACGTCGCGGCAGACGGCGAACACGGTGTCGTGGTCGTCGGTGATCTCGGCGTGGCCCTCGAGTGCGACGCCCCGCAACTGGTCGTACGTGTCGCCCGCCTCGACCAGTGCGGTGACGCGGTTGTCGCGCCGGAGATTGACGACCTTCTGGGACTTCTCCTTCGTCTCGAACCAGATCTCGCCGTCCAGTACCGCGTACCACATCGCGACGAGGTGGGGCATGCCCGTGGGACCGAGCGATGCGAGGGTCGCCACACGGCTGTGGTGGAGAAAATCGGAGATTTCCGAGTCGGTCATAGCGATTTCGGCGCGACGGTTGGTTCCCATGACGAGAACTGTGACATACCACGCACATCCGCCACCAGGGGTCGTCAGAGTCGTTTCTGCAACGCCTCGGCGGCGGCGAGAAGGTCTGCGGCCCACCGGGCACCCGGCCGGCGTCCCATGCGGTCGATCGGTCCGGACACCGAGACCGCCGCGACGACAGCACCGCCACCGTCCCGGACGGGTGCGGCCACGGACGCAACGCCGGGTTCGCGTTCGGCCGCGCTCTGCGCCCATCCGCGACGGCGGACTTCGGTGAGGACGCGTTCCCCGAACGCGGCGTCGGGCAGGATCGCGCGCTGTACGGCCGTATCGGCCCACGCGAGCAGAACTTTGGCGCCTGATCCGGCGGTCATCGGCAGACGCGAACCGACAAGGACTGTGTCGCGCAGTCCCGTCGGCGGCTCGAGTGCTGCGACGCACACCCGGTGGGTGCCTTCGCGACGGTACAACTGCACGCTCTCGCCGGTGATTTCGCGCAACCGGGGCAGGACGAGGGAGGCGGCCTCGGCGAGCGAGTCGCCGGCGCCGGTGGAGAGTTCGGCCAGACCCGGGCCCGGACGCCACTGACCGTCACCGTCGCGCATGAGGAGGCGGTGTACTTCGAGACCGACTGCGAGACGGTGCGCGGTGGCCCGCGGCAAACCTGTGCGGGTGCACAACTCGTTGAGATTGCACGGTTGTTCGGCCACCGCGTGTAGGACAGTCATCGCTTTGTCCAACACTCCGATCCCGCTATGCTGTCTCATAGGTCGATACCTCCGTCTCGCATGCTGGGAAGCATAACGCATGCGGAACGAGGCGGGGACGACACCATACGCGGGCCGGACAGCCCTGAATCGGTCTCGCGTTCGTCACGTACGACAGGTGGAGAAGATGGCTGGAAAGACTCTGGCGGAGAATGTGTGGGATCAGCACGTCATCGTGCGTGGTGGAGGAGAAGGTTCGGCGCGAGAGCCGGATCTGATCTACATCGACCTGCACCTCGTGCACGAGGTGACGAGTCCGCAGGCCTTCGACGGCCTGCGGCTGGCGGGGCGTTCGCTGCGCCGCCCCGATCTCACCATTGCGACCGAGGACCACAACGTTCCGACGATCGACATCGACAAGCCGATCGCCGATCCCATCTCGCGCACGCAGGTCGAGACGCTGCGTCGCAACTGCGAGGAGTTCGGCGTCCGGCTGCATCCGATGGGAGACCTCGACCAGGGCATCGTCCACGTGGTCGGGCCCCAGCTCGGACTCACCCAGCCCGGCATGACGGTGGTGTGCGGCGACAGCCACACCTCCACCCACGGGGCATTCGGTGCGCTCGCAATGGGTATCGGCACCAGCGAGGTCGAGCACGTCATGGCGACGCAGTCGCTGTCGCTGCGGCCTTTCAAGACCATGGCGATCACCGTCGACGGCGAACTCCAGCCCGGCGTCACCTCCAAAGACCTCATTCTCGCGATCATCGCCGAGATCGGTACCGGCGGTGGGCAGGGTTACGTCCTGGAATACCGCGGCGAGGCGATCCGCAAGCTGTCCATGGAATCGCGGATGACGATCTGCAACATGTCGATCGAGGCAGGCGCGCGCGCCGGCATGATCGCTCCCGACGCCACCACCTACGAGTTCATCAAGGGTCGTCCGCACGCGCCGAGGGGCGCGGATTGGGACGCGGCCGTGGAAGCGTGGGAACAGCTGAAGACCGACGACGACGCGGTTTTCGACGCAGAGGTCCGCATCGACGGCAGTGCGCTCACCCCGTTCGTGACGTGGGGAACCAACCCGGGCCAGGGTGCACCGCTCGGCTCCACGGTGCCGGTGCCCGAGGAGATCGCGGAGGAGACCGCACGGTCTGCTGCCGAGAAGGCCCTTCGGTACATGGACCTCGAACCCGGTATGCCGCTGCGCGACATCAAGATCGACACCGTGTTCGTCGGTTCCTGCACCAACGGACGGATCGAGGATCTGCGCGCCGTCGCCGAAGTGCTCGACGGACGAAAAGTCGCCGACGGTGTGCGAATGCTGGTCGTGCCCGGTTCGATGCGTGTTCGTGTCCAGGCGGAGGAAGAAGGTCTCGGTGAGATCTTCACGGCCGCAGGGGCGGAATGGCGTCAGGCCGGCTGCTCGATGTGCCTGGGCATGAACCCGGATCAGCTTGCGCCGGGTGAGCGGTCGGCATCCACGTCGAACCGTAACTTCGAGGGGCGTCAGGGCAAGGGCAGTCGCACGCACCTCGTCTCCCCGGCAGTCGCGGCCGCAACAGCGGTGCGCGGCACCCTCTCCGCGCCGGCGGATCTGGACTAGAGCACAGGACCGAGGAGATATTTCGATGGAAGCCTTCACTACTCACAAGGGCATCGGCGTTCCCCTGCGCCGGTCCAACGTCGACACCGACCAGATCATCCCGGCGGTGTATCTGAAACGCGTCACCCGCACCGGATTCGAAGACGGACTGTTCGCCGCGTGGCGTAACGATCCGGCATTCGTTCTCAACACCCCGCCGTTCGACCGTGGCAGCGTTCTCGTCGCCGGTCCGGATTTCGGCACCGGTTCCTCGCGTGAACACGCGGTGTGGGCCTTGTCCGATTACGGATTCCGGGTTGTGATTTCGTCCCGCTTCGCCGACATCTTCCGCGGCAATGCCGGAAAGGCCGGACTTCTGGCCGCTCAGGTCGAGCAGGACGACGTCGAATTGCTCTGGAAACTCATCGAACAGCAGCCCGGGCTCGAACTCGATGTGAATTTGGAAACTCGGACAGTGACCGCCGGAACGACCGTGGTGCCGTTCGTTATTGACGACTACACACGGTGGCGTCTGCTGGAGGGTCTCGACGACATCGGGTTGACGTTGCGCCAGGTAGAAGCCATTTCCGAGTACGAAAAGTCAAGGCCTTCTTGGAAACCACGGACTCTTCCGGCCCCGTGATCCGAGCCTGAAAAGGCCCCTGCAGGTCTCGGTTCGACCCCTCGGTCGAGCCGGGACCTGCGACTTATTTGCATGAGAATCCGCGTGGCACATAGACTCTAGTCCGTTTGCGGGTCTACCGTGGACTGGAGTCGGTCTGACGGTGGACCGTAGATGTGCGGAGGAAATCATGAACAAGGCAGAGCTGATCGACGTTCTGACCGACAAGCTCGGTTCGGACAGGCGCACCGCCACGGCGGCCGTCGAGCACATTGTGGACGCGATCGTGCGCGCGGTGCACGACGGGAAGAGCGTCACCATCACCGGATTCGGTGTCTTCGAGCAGCGTCGCCGTGCGGCGCGCGTCGCCCGCAACCCGCGCACCGGTGAGACTGTCAAGGTCAAGCCGACGTCGGTGCCGGCTTTCCGTCCGGGTGCGCAGTTCAAGGCAGTCATCGCCGGTACCCAGAAGCTCCCCGCCACGGGACCGGCCGTCAAACGCGGTGCGGCTGCTGCAGTGAAGAAGTCCGCTGCCGCCAAGAAGGCTGCGAAGAAGACCGCTGCCGCCAAGTCGACCGCGGCCAAGAAGACGACCGCAGCCAAGTCCACTGCAGCCAAGAGCACCGCAGCGAAGAAGACCACTGCGGCAAAGTCGGCTCCGGCCAAGAAGACCACCGCGGCGAAGAAGACCACTGCGGCAAAGTCGGCTCCGGCCAAGAAGACCACCACCGCGACCAAGAGCACCGCGGCGAAGAAGACCACGACCGCGGCAAAGAAGGCCCCGGCCAAGAAGACCACCACCGCGACCAAGAGCACCGCGGCGAAGAAGACCACCACCGCAGCGAAGAAGGCCCCGGCCAAGAAGACCACCACCGCGGCCAAGAAGACCACTGCGGCGGCGAAGAAGGCTCCGGCCAAGAAGACCACGGCCCGCAGGACCGCCAAGAAGTAATTCGGCACCGAGAAGTAATTCGGCGCCCGAGCAACAGTTCGGCGCCCACCACCGGTTCGCGTGTGCGCGGGACGGGTGGCACTCGGCGGCTACCGGATATCTCCGGTAGCCGCCGTTGGCGTCTGGATGCCATGCTGCGACCGTCGCTCACCCGGATGCGTACCCGGGTGAGCGAAGCGGTCAGGACTGCTTCGAAGGCAGCGGACTGTCGAGGTGGTCGGCCGCGAGGAGACGGTCGCCCTTCAGCGAGAGCACCCACATGCTCGCCTTGCGATTCCGGGCGGGTGGGAGCGTGATCCCGTCCCGGGCAGCCCACCACGAGACAAGATCGGGAATGACCTTTCCCTGGCTGCAGATCACCGGGGTGCCACCGCGCGCGACGATGTCGAGTGCGCGCTTGCGGCCCAGTTGGGGATCTGCGTTGTATTCCTCTTCCGACAGCGAGGGTTCGAGCGCAACCTCGACGCCGATGTCCGCGGCGAACGGTGCCACGGTGTCGACGCACCGCGTGCGGTCGGCCGACGTGACGCTGTCTCCGCCGAACGCGCGCAACTGGGGGACAAGTGCGGCCGCTTGTGTCTTGCCGGCCGCATCCAGAGGCCGGGTTCGGTCGTCGCCCCGATGTTTCTTGCGGCTTCCCGCCTTCGCGTGCCGGACGATCACTACCGTCCCGGTGTCGGCGGGCAGCAACCTGAAACGCCGGAGCACGCTGCGGTCCATCGGATACGACAGCTGGTCGAACGCGGCTTCGGGTGTCACCCAACGCAATTCGTCGACTTCGTCGTTCGGGACGAACTCGCCGTCGGCCGGCTTCGCTGCCCAGTAGTCCACCCGTTTGAGTTTCCGGTGTCCGGGCACCGGATAAGTCACCCGGCCGAGGTGCCGGCCGAGGACGGGCCGAAATCCGGTTTCTTCCCGGATTTCACGGACCGCGGCAACGACTGCGGTCTCCCCGGGGTCGAGTTTCCCTTTCGGAAACGACCAGTCGTCGTATCGGGGCCGGTGGACAACTGCGACTTCGACGTCGCCACCGGCGAGCCGGGTGGGGTCGCCACCGGCGGGACGCCACAGCACTGCACCTGCGGCAAAGATGTTGGCCTTCATCGGCTTATCGGACGAATCGGTCACCGGTGCCTCCGCTTACGATGCGCGGCTGCGCATGAGTTCCATCTGGTGGTCGCGCGCTGCCGTGCCCGGCGCGGGGGAAGCCGTCCATGTGCCGTCGGCCTCGAGGGTCCAGCACCGCGTGGCCGGATCGAGCGCGGAATCGAAGATGTCCTGCAACTGATGCGCCAGCCGAGGGTTTTTCACCTGCACCATGACCTCGACCCGGCGGTCGAGGTTGCGGTGCATCATGTCGGCGCTGCCGATCCAGCACTCGTCGCTGCCGAGGAAGTGAAAGATGCGCGAATGCTCGAGGAACCGGCCGAGGATGGAGCGCACGGTGATGTTCTCGCTCAGGCCCGGAACGCCCGGTTTGAGAGCACAGATGCCGCGTACGACTATTTCGACGGGGACGCCGGCACAGGACGCCCGATAGAGGGCGTCGATGACCTGCTCGTCGACGAGGGCATTGGCTTTGAGGCGAACCCGCGTCGGCCGACCCGCCGCATGGTGTTCGATCTCCCGGTCGATGCGCTCGATGATGCCTCTGCGGACTCCGTGGGGCGCGACGAGCAGGTTGCGGTACTGCGCCTTCCGCGAGTAACCCGTGAGGGTGTTGAACAGGTCGGTCAGGTCGGCGCCGATCTCCGGCGACGAGGTGAGTAGACCCACGTCCTCGTAGAGCCGAGCAGTCTTCGGGTTGTAGTTGCCCGTGCCGATGTGGCAGTAGCGGCGGATGGTGGACCCTTCACGACGGACCAC
Source organism: Rhodococcus sp. BL-253-APC-6A1W (assembly GCF_012843405.1). Lineage (NCBI taxonomy): Bacteria > Bacillati > Actinomycetota > Actinomycetes > Mycobacteriales > Nocardiaceae > Rhodococcus > Rhodococcus sp. BL-253-APC-6A1W. The sequence continues at coordinate 412,835 of NZ_JABAFB010000003.1, read as the reverse complement.
CAGGCAGGTCTTGCAGTGGGTCTTGAGTCCCACCAGGCCGTACACCACGTGCACGCCCGCCTGCTCGAGTTTTCGCGCCCACTTGATGTTCGCCTGCTCGTCGAAACGCGCCTTGATCTCGACGAGGGCAACGACCTGCTTGCCGGCCTCCGCGGCCGTCACCAGTGCGTCGACGATGGGGGAGTCACCGGAGGTGCGGTACAGCGTCTGCTTGATCGCCAGGACCTGGCTGTCCGCGGCGGCTTGCTCGATGAACCGCTGAACGCTCGTCGAGAACGAGTCGTACGGATGGTGGACGAGGACGTCCCCCTCGCGCAGCGTCGAAAACACGCTCTTCGGTGTCTCCCTCTCCCCGAAGGCGAAATGCGTTGCGGGAACGAACGGCACATCCTTCAGATCCGGGCGGTCGACGGCGTGGACCTGCCACAGGCACGACAGGTCGAGGAGGCCGGGGAGCTGGACGACGTCCGCAGGGTCTACGTCCAGCTCGCGGAGCAACAGGTCGAGCATGTGCTCGGTCATGTCGTCGGACACCTCGAGGCGGACGGGCGAACCGAACCGTCGTCGTGCCAGTTCCCGTTCGAGCGCCTTGAGAAGGTCTTCGTCGCGGTCCTCTTCGACCTCGAAATCGGCGTTGCGTGTCACCCGGAACGCGTGGTGCTCCACGATTTCCATGCCCGGGAACAGCACGTCCAGGTGAGCCGCGATGAGCTCTTCGAGCGGCAGGAATGCCGCGAGGCCGTGCAGCGACCCGGCGCGGTCGACCCGGACGAAACGATCGACGTTGTCGGGCACCTTGACTCGCGCGAAATGCTCGCCCGACGATTCACAATCCTTCACCGTCACAGCGAGATTCAGGCTCAAACCGCTGATGTAGGGGAACGGGTGGGCGGGGTCGACGGCGAGCGGCGTGAGGACGGGGAACACCTGTTCCGCGAAGTACCGCGTGAGCCGTCCACGTTCGCCGGCGGTCAGATCCGCCCATTTGATGATCGAGATACCCTCGGTTTCGAGAGCCGGCAGGACCGAGTCGAGGAAGACCTGCGCGTGCCGTCCCGCGAGTTCCTGCGTGCTCGACGCGATGAGCGCGAGCTGCGCCCGGGGAGAGAGGCCGTCGGCGGACCGGACGGACAGTCCGGTCTCCGCGCGGCGCTTGAGCCCCGCGACCCGCACCATGTAGAACTCGTCGAGGTTCGACGCGAAGATCGCGAGGAACTTGGCGCGCTCGAGCAACGGCTGAGAAGTGTCTTCCGCCAAGGCGAGTACCCGGGCATTGAAGTCGAGCCAGCTCAACTCGCGGTTGAGGTACCGATCGCGGGGCAGGCCGTCGTTGCGGTTCGTCTTCAGCTGGGAGTCGATGGCCGCTGGTGGGGCGCTGGTGGCGGTGGCCACGCGTCCCTGCGGTCGGGTGGTGCCGGAGAGGGCACCTTGCTCGGTTCCGGCACTCTGTTCGATGCCGACGCTCTGCTCGGGGGTGTCGCCGTTGGTCACCGTCCCATTGTGTCAGGAACCGGTGAAGTATGAGGCTCCCGGCGGGAGGTCGGATACGGGAAGGGAAGCGCGGAGCCGATCCGGTCGAGCAACGCGGCGGTGGCCGCACCGACTCCCAGACGCACCGCGGCCCCCAGATCGTCGATCGTGTCGACGTCGAGTCGCAGGCCGGGCAGGTGCGCCTCCACGGCGAGGGCACCGGCCTCGAGGTGCCGGTGCGCGGAGTCCGGACCGAACCGGGGGTGCAGCGGACGCTGCGACGTGCAGTGGAGAAGTGCGGTGGTACCCGAGCCGGTGTGGTCGGCGACGATCATGGTCCCCGTCGCGCGGGCCGCCTCGAGTGCCTCGGCCAGTTCGTGGGGGCGCAAGGAGGGAAGGTCTGCCTGCAACGCGACGAGATCGACACCGGGCGAGTCGTCCCGGGCGTGTTCGGCAGCAGATCGCAGGGCCGCGTTCAGCGAATCCTGCCGGTCCTGACCGCTCGCGGCCGGGGGATCTGCGAGCACCGCTGCGCCCGACCGTCGGGCAACGGCCGCAACCCGGTGGTCGGAGGTGATCACGGTGACCACGGCGTCGTCGGTGTTCCGGGCTGCGGCGAGGGTGTCCTCGAGCATCGCGAGCACCAGTTCGGCGCGTGCGTCCGGTTCGAGGGCATGCGCCAGTCTCGACTTGGCCAGGCCGAGGGCCTTGACCGGGACGAGAATGTGCACCGCGGGCATGGGCGTGATTGTGCCAGCCGGTCGCGGGCGAGGGCGGGTCGCGGTGCCGTCCGTCCACCTGGGCGATACTGAAAGCAACAGCGTGCAGTGACGCGCGTGCCGGAAGCGCGTCGGAACGAATGAGGGAACAGAGGGGGATTTGTGACCAAAGCGGCAGTTCTGGGAGCAGGGTCGTGGGGGACTGCCTTCGCGAAGGTGCTCGCAGAAGCAGGCACCGACGTGACGATCTGGGCGCGCCGGGCGGAGGTGGCGCAGGCCATCGGTGAGCGCCACGAAAACCCGGCCTATCTGCCGGGCGTCGCGCTCCCCGCGTCTTTGAGGGCGACGACCGATCATCGTGTGGCGCTCGACGGCGTCGACTTCGCGGTGCTCGCGGTGCCGAGCCAGTCCCTGCGCGCCAACCTGGGGGCGTGGCGCGACGACATCGGGTCCGGCGCCACCCTGCTCAGCCTCGCGAAGGGGATCGAGAGCGGCACCCTCATGCGCATGAGCCAGGTCATCGGCCAGGTCACGGGAGCCGACCCGCACCGCATCGCCGTCCTCTCCGGCCCGAACCTGGCTCCGGAGATCGCGGAGGGGCAGCCTGCCGCAACGGTGATCGCGTGCCCCGATTCGACGCGTGCGCTGGAAATCCAGAAATCGTGCGCCACAGGCTATTTCCGCCCCTACACCAACTCCGACGTCATCGGCTGTGAGATCGGTGGCGCGTGCAAGAACGTGATCGCACTGGCGTGCGGCATGGCGGCCGGGGTCGGCCTCGGCGAGAACACCGTTGCGAGCATCATCACCCGGGGCCTCGCCGAGATCATCAGGCTCGGAGTCGCGCTCGGCGCCATGCCCACCACCCTCGCCGGCCTCGCGGGAGTCGGCGATCTCGTCGCGACATGCAGTTCGCCGTTGTCCCGCAACCGTTCTTTCGGTGAACGCCTCGGCAGAGGAGAGTCGCTCGAGAGTGCGCAGGAGGCCACCCACGGCCAGGTCGCCGAAGGCGTCAAGTCCTGCACATCGGTGCGGGCGCTCGCAGCGAGCTACGACGTGGAGATGCCCCTCACCGACGCGGTGCACCGGGTGTGCCACGAGGGGATGTCGGTGCACGACGCGATCGGTCTGCTGCTCGGCCGGCGAATCAAGCCGGAATAAGCACATGACCGGAGATTCCACACGTTGTGTGAAAGCTGTTGCCGCCGAAGGCACGCCGGGTTCGCCGCTCCAGCAGGGACCGGTATTCGCCGCGCCCTATCTTCTCGGCGAAGACGAAAGCGCGGAGGTGGACACCTACGCACGCGCGTCCAACCCCGGCTGGCGTGCCCTCGAAACAGCCCTCGCGACGCTCGAAGGCGCTGTCGCCGCGCGGGTCGTCGGATCCGGAATGTCGGCGATCACCGTCGCGCTGAGAGCGTTCAGCCGTCCCGGTGCGACCGTCGTGGTGCCCGCCGACGGTTATTACCAGGTGCGTGCCTATGCGCAGGACTTCCTCGCCGGCCACGGCGCAGTGGTTCGTGAACTCTCCGTTGCCGAGTTCGGCGACGGAACGCTTCGCAGCATCCTCGCCGGTGCCGGAGACAAGGCGGTGGTGCTCGCCGAAACCCCGTCGAACCCCGGCCTCGACATCGTCGATCTACGGGCCACCGCCGAGTTGTGCAGCGCGGCGGGGGCGCTGCTGCTGGTCGACAACACCACCGCCACTCCGCTCGGGCAGACCCCACTCGCTCTCGGGGCGGACATCGTCGTCGCCAGCGGTACGAAATCCCTCAGCGGGCACAGCGATCTTCTGTTCGGATACGTGGCGGTCTCGGACGCCGCGCTGCTCCCGCGGCTCGATCGCGAGCGCTTGCACTCGGGCACCGTGCTCGGGCCGTTCGAAACGTGGCTGGCCCACCGCAGTCTCGGAACGGCGGGGCTGCGGATCGAACGGCAGTGCGCGAACGCCCTCGCCGTCGCCCGGATGCTCAGCGAGCACCCCGCCGTGACCGGAGTGCGATACCCGGGACTGGACTCGGACCCCGATCACCCGGTGGCGGCCGCGCAGATGCAGAAATTCGGGCCCTTGGTCACGTTCGTGCTGCCCAGCGCACCCGACGTCCATCGGTTCGTGAACGCTGCCGAACTCGTTCTCCCGGCGACGAGTTTCGGCGGTATCCACACCACTGCGGATCGTCGGGCTCGCTGGGGCGATCCCGTGCCGGACGGCTTCATCCGGTTGTCGTGCGGAATCGAAGACACCGCCGATCTTCTGAGCGACCTGCACGCGGCCCTCGGCTCGTTGTGACATCCCGGGCGGCGGGCCGGGCGTGCGGGCGGATCGGGACGCGGCTGGGGAGACAGCGCGGCTTACCGGTACGGTTTGTGCCGTGAGTACGCCCCGAACCCGGGTGGCCGTCGTCTTCGGCGGTCGCAGCAACGAACACTCCGTCTCCTGTCTGTCGGCGGGCAGTATTCTGAGCAACCTCGACCCCGAGCAGTACGACGTCGTCCCGATCGGGATCACGACCGACGGGTCCTGGGTGCTCGGCGACACCGACCCGGCGCGGCTCGCCAAGGCGGGGCGCGAACTGCCCGTCGTGGACGCGAACGGTTCGTCGCTGGTCCTCACCGCAGACCCCACCCGAAGCGGCGACATCGTCGCCCTCGACGCGGGGGAATTCGGCAAGGTGCTCGCGTCGGTCGACGTGGTCTTCCCGGTGCTGCACGGCCACTACGGGGAGGACGGCACCATCCAGGGACTGCTCGAACTCGCCGACGTGCCCTACGTCGGTCCCGGGGTGCTCGCGAGCGCAGCCGGAATGGACAAGGAGTTCACCAAGAAACTGCTGGCCGCGGAGGGGCTGCCGGTCGGCTTCCAGATCGTGATGCGGCCGGGTACGGCCACCCTCACCGAGGAACAGAAGCAGCAACTGGGACTTCCCGTCTTCGTCAAGCCGGCCCGCGGCGGATCGTCGATCGGCGTCAGCCGCGTCACCGACTGGGCGGCGTTCGACGCTGCCGTCGGCAGAGCCCGAGCGCACGATCCGAAGGTCATCGTCGAATCCGCAATCGTGGGACGCGAAGTCGAGTGCGGCGTCCTCGAGTTCCCCGACGGAGACGTGCGGGCCAGCGTGGTCGCGGAGATCCGCATGCCCGACACCTCCGGCGACCACGAGGCGTTCTACGACTTCGACACCAAGTACCTCGACGACGTGTGCGAGTTCGACGTACCGGCGAAGTTCGACCCCGCCGTCTCCGACGAAATCCGCGACATGGCCGTCCGCGCGTTCCGCGCCCTCGATTGCCAGGGCCTGTCGCGGGTCGACTTCTTCGTCACGGACAACGGGCCGGTGATCAACGAGATCAACACGATGCCCGGATTCACGTCGATCTCGATGTATCCGAAGATGTGGGAAGCCACCGGGATCGGGTACCGCGAACTCGTCGACACGCTCGTACGGACCGCTCTCGCACGAGGCACCGGTCTTCGCTGACCCGGACGGGTGCCGCGCTTGTCGGAGCCCCCGTATCCACGACTAGGCTGTGGGCATGACTGCCGTGACTCCCGACTCAGTGGTGACCGACGCCGGAGACACCCGTGAAGCCGTGCATGCCGCGGCCCGCCGCGCCCGCGTCGCGTCCCGCCGTCTTGCGTTGCTGACCACTGCCGAGAAGGACGCCGCGCTCCACGCGGCCGCCGACGCCGTGCTCGCCGCGACCGACGCCGTGCTCGCCGCCAACGCCGAAGACATCGACGCCGCCCGCGCGGCCGGTACGGAAGAGTCTCTCCTCGACCGGCTGCGGCTCACGGCCGCACGCGTCGACGGCATCGCGTCGGGGCTGCGGCAGGTCGCCGGATTGCCGGACCCGGTCGGCGAAGTCGTCCGCGGTTCGACGCTGCCCAACGGACTCGAATTGCGGCAGGTGCGGGTGCCGCTCGGCGTCGTCGGGATGGTCTACGAGGCCCGCCCCAACGTCACCGTCGACGCGTTCGGTCTTGCGCTGAAGTCGGGCAACGCGGCGTTGTTGCGCGGTTCCTCCTCGGCGGCACGTTCCAATGCCGCGCTCGTCGCCGCGCTGCGCCCCGCGCTCGAAGCACAGGGACTGCCGGCCGACGCGGTGCAACTGCTGCCCAGCGCCGACCGTTCGTCGGTCACCCATCTCATCCAGGCCCGCGGGCTCGTCGACGTGGTCATCCCGCGCGGCGGTGCCGGTCTGATCGCCGCGGTCGTCAGGGATGCCACCGTGCCGACCATCGAGACCGGTGTCGGTAACTGCCACGTATACGTCCACGCCGCCGCCGACCTCGAGATGGCCGAGAGGATCGTGGTGAACGCGAAGACCCGCCGGCCCAGCGTGTGCAACACGGCGGAGACGATCCTGGTCGACAAGGCCGTCGCCGACACCACCGTCCCGCAGTTGCTGGAGGCACTGCAGTCGCACGGCGTGACCGTGCACGGCGACCTGCCCGGTCTGATCCCGGCCACCGAAGAGGACTGGGCGCAGGAATACCTCACGCTCGACGTTGCGCTCGCGGTGGTCGACGACCTGAATGCGGCCGTGGAGCACATCGATCGGTACGGAACCGGTCACACCGAAGCCATCGTCACGTCCGATCTCGCGGCGGCCCGGGAGTTCACCGCCCGTGTCGATGCAGCAGCCGTTATGGTCAACGCGTCGACGGCCTTCACGGACGGTGAGCAGTTCGGGTTCGGAGCCGAGATCGGAATCTCCACGCAGAAACTGCACGCCCGGGGTCCCATGGGCCTGCCGGAGCTGACCTCCACCAAATGGGTGGTGTGGGGCGCCGGCCACACCCGCCCGGCCTGAACCCGGCCGGCCCGACGAAAGGACTCAGCGTGGATCGTGCGCTGCCCATCACCCCGCCGATCTTCGCGGATGTCCAGGAAGTGATCGATCGCCTGGCGGAGACCGGTTACCTCGCGGACAAGGCCACGGCCACCGCGGTGTTCCTCGCCGACAGGCTCGACAAGCCGCTGCTCATCGAGGGGCCCGCCGGTGTCGGCAAGACCGAACTCGCGCGGGCCGTCGCCCAGACGTCCGGCGCGGAACTGGTTCGCTTGCAGTGCTACGAGGGTGTCGACGAATCCCGCGCGCTCTACGAGTGGAACCACGCGAAGCAGATTCTGCGGATCCAGTCCGCCGGCGCGAACGCCGCGGCCGGCGAATCGTGGGACGAGACCAAGGCAGACGTGTTCTCGGAAGAGTTCCTCCTCTCCCGCCCGCTGCTGACGGCCATCCGCCGCGAGGATCCGACGGTGCTGCTCATCGACGAGGTCGACAAGGCGGACGTGGAGATCGAGGGTCTGCTGCTCGAGGTGCTGAGCGACTTCGCCGTCACCGTCCCCGAACTCGGCACGATCGTCGCGACGCGTAAGCCCTTCGCCGTGCTGACCTCCAACGCCACCCGCGAACTGTCCGAAGCACTCAAGCGGCGCTGTCTGTTCCTGCATTTGGATTTCCCCGACGCCGACCTCGAACGCCGGATCCTCGCGAGCCGCGTACCGGAACTTCCGGACGCGATCGCCGAGCAACTCGTGCGCACGGTGCGGGTGCTGCGCGGCATGCAACTCAAGAAGGTGCCGTCGGTGGCCGAAACCATCGACTGGGGCCGGACGTTGCTCGCACTCGGGCTCGACACACTCGACGACGCGGCCGTGCGCACCACCCTCGGGGTCGTGCTCAAGCACCAATCCGACCAACTGCGCGCCGCAGCCGAGCTTCGGCTGAACTGACATGGCCGGCGCGTTTCAGACCGGTGCGGGGACGCCGATCGCACCACACGGTCTGCCCGGGCACCTCGTGGGATTCGTCGAGTCGCTGCGCCGCCGAGGCATCGCCGTCGGCCCGTCGGAAACGGTCGACGCGGGCCGGGTCATGACCGTGATCGACCTGCTCGACCGCGAAGCCCTGCGCGAAGGACTCGCCTGCACGGTGCTGCGCCGCACCACTCACCGGCCGACCTTCGACGCGCTCTTCGACCTATGGTTCCCACCGGCCATCGGGCACCGCACCGCCGACGCACCCGACGCCGACCTTCCGCGTACTCCCGACGGCGATATCGACCTCGACGCGCTCCGCGAACTGCTCGCCGAACTGCTCGCCGACGACTCCGCCGAAGCGCAGGCCGCCGTCGAGGCGCTCACCGCGCAGATGGTGGAGGAACTCGGGCAGTACAAGTCGTCCAACGGACCCTCCTTCTCGGCGTATCAGGCTCTGCGCGAGGTGGCTCCGGAGACGCTGCTCACCAGGATCCTCGAAGGCCTGCTCGGAAACAGCGCACCGGATGCACGCGCGGACGGCGACTACGAAACCGAGGTCGCCCGGCGGACCGCGGCGCGGAGAATCGCGGACTTCCGGGCAATGGTCGAACGGGAGACGCGGCGGCGCACCGCGGAACACCTCGGCCGCGAACGCGTCGAGAAGTACGGTGTGCCCAAGTTGGCAGAGGAAGTCGACTTCCTCCGTGCCTCCGATGCCGACATGGTCGCGCTCCGCCGCAGCGTGATGCCCCTCGCGCGTCTGCTCGCCAGCCGCCTCGCGGCCCGTCGTCGCCGGTCTCGTGCCGGCGCGATCGACCTGCGCCGCACACTGCGAAAGTCCATGTCCACCGGCGGCGTGCCGATCGACCTGATCAACCGCAAGCCACGACCGGCCCGGCCGGAACTGGTCGTGCTGTGCGACGTCTCCGGTTCGGTGTCCGGTTTCTCGCACTTCACGCTGCTCCTCGTGCACGCGCTGCGCGAACAGTTCTCCCGGGTGCGGGTGTTCGCCTTCATCGACACGACCGACGAAGTGACCCATTACTTTTCGTCGGGCGCCGACCTCGGTGACGCGATGTCGAGGATGCTGCGCGAGGCAGACCTGATCACTTACGACGGACACTCCGACTACGGCAACGCGCTGGCGACCTTCGCCGAGCGGCATGCCCACAGCCTCACCGGGCGGAGTTCGCTGCTCATCCTCGGCGACGCACGGACGAACTACCGCAATCCCAACCTGGATGTGCTCGAACATCTCGTCGGTGTCGCGCGGCACGCTCACTGGCTCAATCCCGAGCCGCGCGGCCAATGGGGCTCCGGAGATTCGGCGGCCCGCGCGTACGCGGAGGTCATCACGATGCACGAGTGCCGGTCGGCGCAACAGCTGGCCGCGGTGGTGGCGGGCCTGCTCCCGGTGTGACCCCGTAAGCTGAACCATCGTGCATCAGCCATCGGAGCGGCCCGTAGTGCCTCAGCGACGTCTGGGCGTGATGGGCGGCACCTTCGACCCGATCCACCACGGCCACCTCGTTGCCGCCAGCGAGGTCGCGGCACGCTTCGGTCTCGACGAGGTGATCTTCGTCCCCACCGGGCAGCCGTGGCAGAAATCGAAACGGGACGTCAGCCCCGCGGAGGACCGGTACCTGATGACGGTGGTCGCGACGGCATCGAACCCGCGATTCACCGTGAGCCGGGTGGACATCGACCGGGGGACGCCCACGTACACCGTCGACACGCTGCGCGACCTCCGCGACAGGTATCCGGGTGCGGAGCTGTACTTCATCACCGGTGCGGACGCGCTCGGGTCGATCCTGTCGTGGCAGAATTGGCAGACTCTGTTCGGTCTCGCCCGCTTCGTCGGGGTCTCGCGACCCGGGTACGACCTGCACACCGAACATCTGGCGCCGCACCTCGTCGACCTACCGGACGAGGCCGTGAGCCTTATTGAGATCCCTGCCCTGGCGATCTCGTCGACCGAATGCCGGGAGCGGGTCCGGGCGAACCGGCCGGTCTGGTACCTCGTGCCGGACGGAGTGGTGCAGTACATCAGTAAACGCCGCCTCTACAGCGAGAGCACGACCGCCGACGCGAGCACCGGCACCGACGACCATTACATCGACAGCAGTACCGAGAGAAAGAGCACGCAGTGAGCGCATCGACAGAAGCAATCGAGATGGCCCGTGTCGCGGCCCTGGCGGCCGACGAGAAACTGGCAACCGATGTCGTGGTGCTCGACGTGTCGGAGCAGTTGGTGATCACCGACTGCTTCGTCATCGCGTCCGCGCCGAACGAACGCCAGGTCAACGCGATCGTGGACAACATCGAGGACAAGCTCCGCGAAGCCGGTCACAAGCCGGTCCGCCGCGAGGGAACCCGCGAAGGCCGCTGGACGCTTCTCGACTACGTCGACGTGGTGGTGCATGTCCAGCACGAGGAGGAACGCAACTTCTACGCGCTCGAGCGCCTGTGGAAGGACTGCCCGACGGTGCCCGTCGAGGGCGTCGGAACCCCGCGTTCGGCAGTCGAGGCCGGCTCGGACGAGACGGCGCCCGGTGAGACCGGTACCGCGACCGACGACGTCGATCCCACGGGCAACGCGTGAGCGAGCCGCGGGTGCGCCGGCTGATTCTGCTGCGCCACGGACAGACCGGGTACAACGCGACCCGGAGAATGCAAGGCCAACTCGACACGGAACTGTCCGACCTCGGCCGGAAACAGGCCGCCGCCGTCGCCGACGCGATGGCTGCGCTGAACCCGTTCGCGGTCGTCTCGTCGGACCTGCGGCGTGCGTACGACACCGCAGTCGCCGTCGCCGACCGCGCGGGCCTTCCCGTCGAGATCGACGCGCGGCTGCGTGAGACCCACCTCGGGCAGTGGCAAGGCCTCACCCACAGTGACGTCGACGCGATCGGTCCGGGCGCACGCAGTGCCTGGCGGGCCGACGCGACCTGGGCGCCGCCGGAGGGCGAAAGCCGCGTGGATGTCGCCCGTCGCAGCGTCCCCCTGGTGGAGGAACTGCTCGACAAGCACGAGCAGTGGGGTCACGAGCCGATCGTCCTGGTGGCGCACGGAGGGCTGATCGCGGCGCTCACCGCAGCGCTGCTGGACCTGCCCGTGGACCGCTGGCCGGTGCTCGGAGGGCTCGGCAACACCGGCTGGGTGCAGTTGAGCGGTTACGGTGACACGCCGTCCTGGCGACTCGACGTGTGGAACGCGTCGGCTGTGGTGGCACCCGATGACGTCCTCTGAGCCGGTGTCCGGTGAGGACACCGACGCAGGTGCCGCGACTCGGCGGCCGACGCTGCTGGTGCTCGCCGACTCCCTGAGCTATTACGGCCCCAAGGGCGGACTACCGGCCGACGATCCGCGCATCTGGCCGAATCTCGTCGCCGCCGAACTGGGCTGGGATGTGGAACTCGTGGCGCGTATCGGGTGGACCTCCCGCGACGCGTGGTGGGCGCTGACGCAGGACCCCCGCGTCTGGGCGACCATTCCGCGTGCGGGCGCCGTGGTGCTCGGCGTGGGAGGAATGGACACACTCCCGTCGCCGCTGCCCACCGCCCTGCGGGAAGGACTGCGGTACGTGCGTCCGCCGGCGTTGCGCCGCGTCGCCCGCACCGCGTACGGGTGGCTTCAGCCCCGGCTCTCCCCGCTGGGATGGCCTGTCGCCCTGCCGCCGCGCATCAGCGTCGAATACCTCGAGATGATCCGGGAGTCTCTGGCGTACGTGCGCCCGGACCTGCCGGTCATCGGCACACTTCCGTCGGTGCACCGCAGCGAGCAGTACCGCTCGGTCCACCGCGGCCGGCGTCCCGCGGTGCACGCGATCACCGGTTGGGCATCGCGGAATGCCGTTCCGCTCGTCGATCTCGGTGAGGCGGTCCACGACGACATCCATTCCGGCGACGCGAATCCGGACGGGATCCACTGGGGCTGGGAAGCGCATCGCCGCGTCGCCGCCGCTGTCGTGGACGCTGTCCGGATGGCGCACCGGGATGCGCAACCCGCCGCGGACGGCTTACGGTAGTCGTCGTGGCTGTCGTGGTGGTGACCGATTCGTCGTGTTGTCTCGATCCGGAACTGGTGGATCGGTACGACATCCGCGTGGTGCCGTTGCACGTCATCGCGGACGGACAGGATCTTCGTGAAGGCGTCGACGCACTCCCCGACGACCTTGCGACGGTGACCACCTCGGGCCCCTCGCCCGCGGAACTGACCGAGGCATACACGTCGGCGCTCGCCGACAGCGACGGCGACGGTGTGGTGGCAGTCCATCTCTCACGATTGCTGTCCGGAACCTGGGACGCCGCGCGCTCCGCCGCCGACGAGCTGGGCGAGCGGATTCGGCTCGTCGATTCCCGCAACACGGCAATGGGTTTGGGTTTCGCGGCGCTCGACGCGGCGAAGGCTGCGCGGGCAGGCGAGGACCTCGACCAGGTGTTCTACCGGGCCGAGAAGGTCGCCGCGTCCGCCAGGACCCTTCTCGTCGTCGACCGTCTCGATCATCTGCGCCGCGGGGGCCGTATCGGCACCGCGACCGCGCTGCTGGGCACCGCCCTCGCGATGAAACCGGTGCTGCACCTCGTCGAAGGAAAATTGGTTCTGCGGGAGAAGACCCGCACCATGACCAAAGCGATGGCCAAACTCGTGGACGGTGTCGTCGCGGAGGCCGGGCCGGGCGCACTCGTCGCGGTGCACCACCGTGACGCACCCGAGCGAGCCGGTCAGCTCGTCGAGCAACTGTCCGAGCGGCTTCCGGAGGCGGAGGTCACGGTCACCGAACTCGACGCGGTCCTCGGCGCGCACGTGGGGCCGGGTGCGGTGGGCGTCGTCGTCGCGCACGCCTGACCCCGCGGGTCCGAGCGCACGGGGGTTCGTCCCCAGGTGCCCGGTTCATCCCCAGCCCTGATCATCCTGCTGCCGGCCGGATTTTCCGGGTCCGCCGCGGCGTTACCGTCGCGCCATGGCGAGCACTGACGGCGGCGACCTGGCGAGAAACAGGCTGGGCGCGATCGCGCGAACGGCGGGTCGCGTCGGCGCCGAGATGCGCGAGGCGGACGAGGTCGCCGGCACGGCCGGAGAATACGACGAACCGGAGCCGTATCCGTCGCGGCTGACCGAGCGGATCGCTGCCGCGAGGTGGGCAACCGGGCACCGCGGAAGCGTTGCTCTCGCCGGCGTCGCTGTGCTCGCGGTGGTCATCGCCCTCGGGGTCGTGTGGCGCGACCGGCCCGTCCCGGAGCCGGTGCCGCCGTTGCCTTCGGTGGACAGTGTGGTCGCGACCGCGCCTGTCCCGCCGCCCGTGCCGGAGCCCGAGAACCTACCGGCCGACCTTGTCGTGAGTGTGGTGGGTCTTGTCCACCGGCCCGGGCTCGTGACGACCGCGCCCGGCGCGCGGGTCGCCGACGCGCTCGACGCCGCTGGCGGTGTCGCACCGGGAGCCGACCTCGTAGGTCTCAACCTCGCGCGGCGCATAGCAGACGGAGACCAGATCGTCGTGGGTCTGTCTCCGCCGCAGCCGATCCCGCACGGTAGCGGCGTGTCGGGTGCGGCCCCTCAGGGTGGGGACGGCCCGGACGGCGACGCCGGAGGGGTGCCGGGGCAGGGGAAGATCGACCTCAACGCAGCGGACGAGGCGACGCTGGATTCGCTTCCGGGCGTGGGTCCGGTGACGGCCGCGTCGATTGTCGCGTTCAGGCAGGCGAACGGACCGTTCGCCGACGTCGAGCAACTCGGAGAGGTCGACGGGATCGGCCCCGCCCGGCTCGCGCGGTTGCGCGAACTGGTCACCGTATGACCGACACTCCGCGTCTGGACGCACGGCTCGTGCCGTGCGCCGCGGCCGCGTGGGTGGCGACCGCGACCGGATTGCATCTCGGTTCGTCGGCGAGCGTTGTGCTGGTGACGGGTGCGATTTCCGTTGTCGTTCTTGTTGTGGGTGTTCGTCTCCGGGGCCCGGGCAGGTGGCGTACGCACGCGGTGGTGCCGGTCGTGCTCGCGGTCTGCGCCGTCGTCGTGGGTTTCGGTGCGGCTGCAGGGGTGCGGATGTGGTTCGCCGAAACACACCCGGTGGCGCAGGCGGCGGCGGACGGGCGATGGGTGAGCGCGACCTTCGAACCGACCGACGATCCGAAGATCGTGCGGCGCGCCACCTTCGGCGGCGAGCCGCAGGTTCGTCTGCCGGCGGTTCTGCGGCACACCACGATCGCAGGTGGCACGCAGGCGACGGGCGGCGCCGTCGTGGTGTTCGCGCCCGCGGACGGGTGGTCGGATCTACTGCCCGGACAACGTGTTACCGCGCGTGTCCGGGTGTCGGAGTTCGAGGGAGCGGGGACGAGCGTTGCCGTCCTCCGCGCCGACGGGCACCCGCGCGCCGTCGCGCCCCCACCGGCCTGGCACACGTGGGCCGGTGGGGTGCGGGACCGACTTGCCGACGCGTGCCGACGCGCGCTGTCGCCCGAACAGGCCGGATTGCTGCCGGGCCTCGTCGTCGGCGATACGTCGGCGCTGCCGGACGAGGTGCGTGCCGACTTCCGCGTTGCCGGACTGACCCACCTGACTGCTGTGTCCGGGGCCAATGTGAGCATCGTGCTCGGTGCGGTTCTGCTTCTCGTGCGTGCGGCGGGACTCGGTCCACGCACCGGGACGGCCTTGGCGGCGGTGGCTCTCGTCGCGTTCGTGATCGTGGTCCGGCCGTCGCCCAGCGTGGTGCGGGCGGCAGCGATGGGCGCGATCGCATTGCTCGCGCTCGTCTCGGGCCGCGAACGCCGAGCACTTCCCGCCTTGTGTGCGGCGGTGGGTGTGTTGCTCCTGGTGGTGCCCGATCTCGCCGTCGATATCGGTTTCGCGCTGTCGGTCTCGGCGACCGGGGGCCTCGTCGTGCTCGCGCCCGTCGCGGTCGAGCGGCTGTGTGCACACGGGTGGCCGCGGGCGATGGCCGAGGTCACGGCGGTGTCGACGACCGCGTTCGCGGTCACCGCTCCGATCGTCGCCGCCGCGACCGGCACCGTCAGTCTCGTCGCCGTCGCGGCGAACATCCTGGTCACTCCGGTCGTGGCGCCACTGACGGTGCTCGGATCGGGAGTCGCCGTGGCCGCGACGGTTCATCCTGCGGCCGGGGAGTTGCTCGCGCGCGGCGCTGCGCCGTTGCTGTGGTGGATGCTCGGTGTCGCAGATCGATCCTCCGCGGTGCCGTCCGCCGAGGTAGCCGTTCCGGACGGGATGGCAGGAGCCGTGACCGCCGGTGCCGTCGCAGTTCTGGCCTGGACGGCGGCGCGGAACCGGCGGGTCCGGCTCGCCACCGGAGTGGCGCTGCTGTCCGTGGCGGCGGTGTGGATACCGGTCCGGTTGCTCGAACCCGCGTGGCCGGGCGCGGGGTGGGTGTTCGTTGCCTGCGATGTGGGCCAGGGCGATGCGCTGATCGTCGCGACGGACGGGGGAGGGGCGGTGGTCGTCGACGCGGGGACCGAGCCCGGACCCGTGGACCGCTGTCTGCGCAAACTCCGGATCCGCACGGTGTCGATGCTCGTCGTGTCGCACCTGCACGCGGACCACACCGGGGGTGTGACCGGTGTCCTCCGGGGACGCGACGTGGGCGCGGTGGTGGTGGGTCCGGGCGCCGCAGCCCGTGACGGGGGCGCCGAGCTGGGTCATCTCCTCGCACAGCACGCAGTCCCGATGCGGGAGGCCGATCCCGGCGAGGTCCTCGTCTCGGGTGCGACGACAATCCGGGTCGTCGCTCCCGCGGGACCGGGTTACGCATCGGAGAACGACCTCTCGCTCGTGCTGGTCGCCGACACCCCGGTCGGGCGGATTCTGCTGCCGGGCGACGCGGAGGAGGCGGCCCTCGACGCGCTGGTGCGCGCCGGTGTCGACGTGCGGGCCGACGTGCTCAAGGTGCCGCACCACGGCTCGCGTACCACTCCGGCCCGGTTCTTCACGGCGGTGCGTCCCCGTGTCGCGGTGATCAGCGCCGGCCGCGACAACACGTTCGGCCATCCGCATCCACAGACGGCCGACGTGCTGCGCAGGCTCGGTACCCGGGTGCTCAGCACCGACCGGCACGGCGATGTCGCGGTGGTGCGCGCGGGGTCGGGGGCCTTGGCCGTGGTGTCGGACCGCCGTGACACCATCGAGCCGTGAGCGATTCTCCTTTGCATCTGCTCCTCGGCGACGAGGAACTCCTGATCGATCGTGCAATTGCGAAGATCGTCGCCGCCGTGCGTGCCCGGAGCGGGGCCGGCACCGATCTTCCGGTGACGCGGTTGCGTGCCGGCGACGCGTCACCTCCCGAACTTGCCGAGTTGCTGAGCCCGTCGCTGTTCGCCGAGGACCGGGTCGTGATCCTCGAGTCCGCGGGCGAGGCCGGCAAGGATGCCGCAGCGCTGATCCTCGACGCCGCGGGCGCCGTGCCCGACGGCGTCACACTCGTCGTCGTTCACAACGGCGGGGGACGCGCCAAGGCGATGGTCGGTGGTCTGCGTTCGTGCGGTGCGGTGGAGCACGACTGTGCGGCGCCCGCGAAGGCCGGAGACCGCGCGGCGTGGGTACGCGCCTTCGTCCACAAGGAGTTCCAGGCGGTCGACGTACGGGTCGCGTCCGACGTCGAGCAGTTGGTCATCGAATCCGTCGGATCCGATCTGCGGGAATTGGCCGCAGCGTGCAGTCAGCTGGTGGCGGACACGGGCGGCAAGATCGACGCCGCGGCGGTGCGGCGCTACTACTCCGGCAAGGCGGAGATCACGGGTTTCGATGTCGCCGAGAAGGCTGTCACGGGCGATACGGCCGGTGCTCTCGAGGCGCTGCGGTGGGCGATGCACCGTGGGGTTGCGCATGTCCTGCTCGCCGACGCGCTCGCCGACGCGGTGCATACCATCGCGCGGGTCGGTTCGGCCGGTCGCGGCGACCCGTTCGCCCTCGCGTCCGGTCTCGGAATGCCCCCGTGGAAGGTCAAGAAGGCGCAGGCACAGGCCCGAGCCTGGGCGCCCGCCTCGATCGGCACGGCGCTCGGCGTGGTGGCCGCGCTCAACGCCGACGTCAAGGGTGCGGCCGCCGACCCCGACTACGCACTCGAGTACGCCGTACGTACCGTGGCCCAGCTCGCCGGCTGATACCGGGCGAGCCCGGTTCCGGCCGGGCCGCCACCGGTGCGGGATCCTCGGAAGACAACGAAGGCCGCTCCCCGGTGTGGGGAGCGGCCTTCGGAAGCAGAGCTCGCGTCTACTACCTCGGAACTACGTTCAGAGCGAGTTGGCGAGCTTGGCCAGTGCAGACTTCTTGTTTGCAGCCTGGTTGGGGTGGATGACACCCGCGCTGGCTGCCTTGTCGAGCTTGCGGCTGGTGGCGACGAGAAGCTCGGTGGCCTTGTCCTTGTCGCCAGCGGCCGCGGCCTCGCGGAAGGAGCGGATCGCGGTACGGAGCGCCGACTTCACCGACTGGTTCCGGAGCCGGTTGCGCTCGTTGGTGCGAATTCGCTTCACCTGGGACTTGATGTTGGCCACGCGTAGAATCCTGTCGTGTTGCTGGTAGCTGGTTGGAAAGCTCTGGATGCACTAGGCACCGACAGGCAACGATACCAAGAAGGCAGGCAAAGCCCAAACCGGCGCGAGCGTGATGTCCGCTGTGTTTCCCCGGCGAGACAGTTCGATGTCGGATTGTGCACAACCCCTTCCCATATAGAACGATTCCGGCATGAGTCGCCGTACCCCTACTGCGCCGGGCGCGTCCCCGGCCAGGCACCGCAGGAAAAACCCCGACGTTTTCGACGGTTACGCGAGAAATCCCGATCGCCTGGCGTACGACGAGATGTTCGACGCGGACGGCAAGGTCCGGGCGCCGTATCGCCGCCTGCATCAGATCCTCGAGTCGAAGGGACCCGAGGATCTCGCCGCGCGCACCGACGCGGTCGGCCGGGCGTTCACCGACCAGGGTGTGACCTTCTCGCTGTCGGGCCAGGAGCGGCCCTTTCCGCTGGACATGGTGCCGCGCCTGATCGCCGCCGCCGAGTGGAACCGGCTCGAGAAAGGCATCCGGCAGCGGGTGCGGGCGCTCGAGTTGTTCCTCGCCGACATCTACGGCGAGCAGAGCATCCTGCGGGACCGCGTCATTCCGAAGCGGCTCGTCACCTCGTGTGACCACTTCCACCGGCAGGCCGCGGGCATCGTCCCGCCGAACGGAGTGCGCATCCACGTTGCCGGAATCGACCTGATCCGCGACGAGAAAGGCACCTTCCGGGTACTCGAGGACAACCTCCGCTCACCGTCCGGTGTGTCGTACGTCATGGAGAACCGGCGCGTCATGGCTCGCGTCGCTCCCGACCTGTTCGTCCAGCACAAGGTGCGTCCCGTCGGTGACTACGCACTGCACCTGTTGCGAGCGCTCCGAGCGGCGGCTGCGCCGAACGCTGCCGACCCCACGGTGGTCGTTCTCACTCCGGGTCTGGCGAACGCGGCGTACTTCGAGCACTCGCTTCTGGCGCGGCAGATGGGCGTCGAACTCGTCGAGGGGCGTGACCTGTTCTGCCGGGACAACATCGTCTACATGCGCACCACGGAAGGTGAGCAGCAGGTCGATGTCATCTACCGCCGCATCGACGACGATTTCCTCGATCCGCTCCAGTTCCGCCCCGATTCGGTGCTCGGTGTCGCCGGCCTGCTCAATGCGGCACGAGCCGGCAACGTGGTCATCTCGAGCGCGGTCGGCAACGGCGTCGGAGACGACAAACTCGTCTACACGTACGTACCGGACATCATCGACTACTACCTCGGTGAAAAGCCCCTCCTGCCCAACGTCGACACCCTGCGTTGCTGGCTCGACGAAGAACGGGAAGAGGTTCTCGACCGGATCGACGAACTCGTCATCAAGCCGGTGGAAGGCTCGGGTGGATACGGCATCGTGTTCGGGCCCGACGCCTCGGCCACCGAACTGAAGACCATGGCCCGCAAGATCCGGGCGAACCCCCGCGCCTGGATCGCTCAGCCGGTCGTGCAGTTGTCCACCGTCCCGACCAGGGCCGGCGACACATTGGCTCCCCGCCACGCCGACCTGCGTCCGTTCGCGGTCAACGATGGTGAGGACATCTGGATTCTTCCGGGCGGATTGACGCGTGTCGCGCTGCCCGAGGGGTCGCTGGTGGTCAACTCCAGCCAAGGCGGTGGAAGCAAGGACACCTGGGTTCTCGCGAGCCGGAGTTCCGATACCGAGAGCGAACTGGGCGGGGAGGGGTTCGTCGAGGAGCGGGCCGAGGTCAAACAACCCGACCGGGGGCCGGAATTGACCACCGAGCAGCAGCAACAACAGCAACAGCAACAGCAACAGCAACAGCAACACAATGAGGGGGACTGCTGATGCTCGCACGAAATGCGGAGTCGCTGTTCTGGATCGGACGTTACGTCGAGCGAGCCGACGACACGGCGCGCATCATGGATGTCGCGGTCCACCAACTGCTCGAAGATTCGACGGTGGACCCCGACCGCACGTGCCGTCAGCTGTTGCGGGTGCTCGGGTTCAGCGCGCCCGACGGTGAACTCGACGTGCAGACCGTCATCGATATCGTCGCGTTCGGGCGGGACGGCGCGGGATCGATCCTCGACACCATCTCGCACGCGCGTGAGAATGCGCGCGGCGCGCGCGAAGTCACCTCCACCGAGATGTGGGAGTGCCTCAACACCACCTACAACGCCCTCGCCGAGCGGGAACGGGCGGCGAAACGACTGGGGCCCCACGAGTTCTTCCGATACGTCGAAGACCGCGGCGCGATGTTCGCGGGCCTGGCCGACAGCACGCTGTGCCGTGACGACGGGTATCGGTTCCTGTTGCTCGGCCGCTCCATCGAACGCGTGGACATGATCGTGCGACTGCTGCTGTCCCGTGCCGGCGACCGTCCCACGTCGCCGACATGGGCGACGGTATTGCGGTCGGCGGGCGGTTACGACACCTACCTGCGCACCTATCGCGGTGCACTCGACGCGGGGCGCATCGTCGAATTCATGATGCTGGACAGGCTTTTTCCGCGTTCGGTGTTTTCTGCCATCCGGCAGGCCGAGCAGTGCCTCACCGAACTCGACGACCAGACCGACTACCGGTTCGGTGCGCGCAACGAAGCGCAGCGGTTGCTCGGACGTGCCCGCAGCGAACTCGAGTTCATCCGCCCCGGGGTACTTCTCGAGGAACTCGCCGAACGGCTTGTCGCGCTGCAGGAGATGTGTCGGCAGGTCGGTGAGGCGATCGCACTCCAGTACTTCCATGCGGCGCCCTGGGTGGCGTGGAGTTCCGCTCGCAACGACGGTGAAGACGACATGCTTCTGGAGGGAGAACTGTGAGCTGGCGTATGCGCGTGGTCCACAAGACCGGCTACGAGTACGCGGGGCCGGTCACGGCGTCGTACAACGAGGCGCGTCTGACGCCGCGGTCCGACAACCGTCAGACGGTGATTCTCAGCCGCGTCGAGACGACTCCCGCGACGCGGTCCTATCGGTACACGGACTACTGGGGAAGCGGCGTGACTGCGTTCGATCTCCATGCGCCGCACACTTCGCTCGAAGTGACCGGTTTGTCTGTTGTGGAAACGGATTCGCTCGATCCGCTGGAGGAACCCGCGGGGTGGGACGTGATCCGCGAACCCGACACCAGGGACCGATACGACGAATTGCTGTTGCCGAGCCGCTACGTTCCCGCGGACAAGTCGCTCGCCAAAACGGCGCGTGACCTCGCAAAGGGGCTCGATCCTGTCGACGCGGTGGTCGCGGCGGCGCAATGGGTGCACGAACAGATGGATTACGTCCCGGGAACGACCGGCGTGCACACCTCCGCAATCCAGGCGTACGAGGAACGGCAGGGTGTTTGTCAGGATTATGCCCATTTGACCCTTTTGCTGTTGCGGGCCATGGGGATTCCCGCACAGTACGTCTCCGGGTATCTCCATCCGGTTGCGGACGCGGAGATCGGCAAGACCGTCGAAGGTCAATCCCACGCGTGGATTCAGGCCTGGACCGGAGGATGGTGGGGATACGACCCGACCAACGCGAGATTCGTGGGCGAGCAACACGTATCGGTGGGAATCGGCCGCGATTACGGAGACGTCCCGCCACTCAAAGGTATTTACATGGGCGGAAGCGCCGCGGCGCAGGAAGTCGTTGTGGAGGTGACGCGACTTGCGTAGTGTGCTCACGAGCGAACGACGCTGCGGCAAGACGATTCGATGGTGTCCGGTGTAGGTAGGTCCGGCGGATGTGCGGGACCACGACCTCCGAGGGGAACTCATGGAACCCGAACGCGACCCTGCCCGTGAACCGTTACCCGATCCCGCGCAGAGAACTGCCGGAGAACCGGATTATGGGGTCCGTGAACCGGATCGCCCGGTCGGCAGAGCCGAACACGAAACGGCGCAGGAAGTCGCGGACCCCACGGACTATTCCGATCTCCGACGGTGCGCGGCCGAGGCCATCGGCACGTTCGTGCTGGTGTTCTCGGCGGTCGGAACTGCTGTCTTCGCGGGTGATTACGTGGGGCAACTCGGCGTCGCGCTGGCCTTCGGCCTGACGCTGCTGTTCCTCGTCTACACCATCGGCCCGATTTCGGGCTGTCACGTGAACCCGGCGGTGACACTCGGCCATCTCATCGTCGGCCAGGTCACTGCCGTACGCGCGGTGGGCTACTGGATTGCCCAGATCATCGGTGGTCTGGTGGCGGGTGTGACGATCTACGCGATCGCCTCGTCGCTCCCGTCGTACAACCGTGCGGCGGACGGTCTCGGTGCGAACGGCTGGGGCGCCCACAGTCCGTCCGCGATCCGGGGGCCGCTCGGCGGTGTCCTCGAAAACGGGTACGGGATCGGGGCCGCGATGGCCGTCGAGATACTCCTGACCGCGTTACTCGTGTTCGTGGTGCTCTCGAGCACCGACCGAATCGCCGACGTGCCGATCGCCGGAATTGCCATCGGCTTCACGCTCGCGGTGATCCACCTGATCTCGATCCCGATCGACAACACGTCGGTGAATCCCGCCCGCAGCCTTGCCGTCGCGTTTTATCAGAACGGCGCGCTGGGGCAACTCTGGTTGTTCATCGTCTTCCCGCTGATCGGCGGTGCGCTCGGCGCACTCGTCTACGCGTTCCTGTTCGGCCGACGGCAGGGACTGCGTCCCTCCTGACAAGACGACGCCTGACGAGACGACGCCCGGCGGGGTTCGGGGCCCGCCGGGCGTCGTCTCGTGCCGGTATCGCCGGTTGTGGTCGGTTACTGCCAGCTGTAGTCGGACCGGAGCCGGCTCGCGACCTGCTCGAACCGCGACCGCTCGAGGATCGCGCCCTCCCGGCGGATGCCGTCCTCGGGCACGTCGATCACGCGATCGAGCCGGATCCAGCTCGGCCGGCCCTCCGGGTCCCAGCGTCCCTTACCGATACCGACCCAGTCCGGATGTCCGTCGCGGTCGCTGTTCGACGACAGCATCAGGCCCAGCAGCGTGTGGCCGTCGCGGCCCACGACGAGGACCGGCCGGTCCTTGCCCTGGCTCGCGTCCTCCTCGTAGGCAACCCAGGTCCAGACGATCTCACCGGGATCGGCACGGCCGTCCAGATCCGGGGAGTACGCGACTCGCCGGGCGCGCTGCGCCGTGGGAGCGCTGTGCGACGCCACCGGCCGTCCCGGTACCGGACCGCGGGTAGCCGCTGCCGTGCCGCCCGCGGCCGTTCCGGCGGCCGCGTTACCGATAGCGGTCCGAGCCTTGTCCAGCGCTCCGGATTGCTGCAGTTGCTTGTACAGTTTCGGGCCCTGCTGGGCCGCGAGGCGGCCCAGTTGCATGCCTAGTTTCTTCCATGTGCCAGCCACGAGGACCGAGCTTAGCGAGCCGGTGAGCACCGGGCTCGGTGAGCCGAGCCCCGGCCGGGGTCCCGAGCACGCGCAGGCTTGGATATTCTGCTGGTGTGACCGCGGTCTGCACGACCGTTGCCATCCCGAGTCAGGAGCACGACATCAGCACCTTCGCCGACACCACCTTCACGGACCCCGGGAAGATTCGGAACTTCTGCATCATCGCGCACATCGACCACGGCAAGTCGACGCTCGCGGACCGGATGCTGCAGCTCACCGGCGTCGTCGAGGAAAGGCAGATGCGCGCGCAGTACCTCGACCGCATGGACATCGAGCGCGAACGCGGCATCACGATCAAGGCGCAGAACGTCCGGCTTCCGTGGAAGTACGACGGCGAAGAGTACGTGATGCACCTGATCGACACGCCCGGCCACGTCGACTTCACCTACGAGGTGTCGCGAGCACTCGAGGCCTGTGAGGGTGCGGTGCTGCTGGTCGACGCGGCGCAGGGCATCGAAGCGCAGACGCTCGCGAACCTGTACCTCGCGCTCGACAAGGACCTGACGATCATTCCGGTCCTCAACAAGATCGATCTGCCCGCCGCCGATCCCGATCGCTACGCCGCCGAGATCGCGAACATCATCGGATGCGAGCCGTCGGACGTTCTCCGCGTGTCGGGCAAGACGGGCGAAGGCGTCCCGGCTCTGATCGACGAGGTGATCCGGAAGGTGCCGCCTCCCGTCGGTGATGCCGACGCGCCGGCGCGCGCCATGATCTTCGACTCCGTGTACGACACCTATCGTGGTGTCGTCACGTACGTGCGCGTGGTGGACGGCAGGATCGTGCCGCGCGAGAAGGTCAAGATGATGTCCACCGGCAGCACGCACGAACTGCTCGAGGTCGGCATCGTCTCGCCCGAGCCCAAGCCCACCCAGGGCCTCGGCGTCGGCGAGGTCGGGTACCTCATCACCGGCGTGAAGGACGTGCGTCAGTCGAAGGTCGGCGACACGGTGACGCTCGCGCGCAACGGCGCCACCGAACCGCTCACGGGATACCGCGAGCCGCGGCCCATGGTGTACTCGGGTCTCTACCCCGTCGACGGCTCGGACTACCCGGACCTGCGTGACGCGCTCGACAAGCTGCAACTCAACGACGCAGCGCTGACCTACGAGCCCGAGACGTCGGTCGCGCTCGGGTTCGGTTTCCGGTGTGGCTTCCTCGGTCTGCTGCACATGGAGATCACGAGAGAACGTCTCGAGCGCGAGTTCGGCCTCGATCTCATCTCCACCGCGCCGAACGTCGTCTACCGCGTGGTGCTCGAGGGCGGTCAGGAAACCATCGTCACCAACCCGTCGTACTGGCCCGAGGGCAAGGCCAGGGCGATCTACGAGCCGATCGTCAAGTGCACGATCATCTCGCCCAGCGAATTCATCGGCTCGATCATGGAGTTGTGCCAGTCCCGCCGCGGCGAGCTCGGTGGCATGGACTACCTCTCCGAGACCCGCGTCGAGTTGCGGTACACGCTGCCGATGGCGGAGATCATCTTCGACTTCTTCGATTCCCTGAAGTCGCGCACCCGCGGCTACGCCAGCCTCGATTACGAGGAGTCCGGCGAGCAGGAATCGGCGTTGGTGAAAGTGGACATCTTGTTGCAGGGCGAAGCCGTCGATGCCTTCAGTGCGATCGTGCACAAGGACGCCGCGGCCGCGTACGGCAACAAGATGACCACCAAGCTGCGTGAGCTGATTCCGCGTCAGCAGTTCGAGGTGCCGATCCAGGCGGCGATCGGATCGAAAATCATTGCGCGCGAAAATATCCGGGCCATCCGGAAGGACGTGCTCGCGAAGTGCTACGGCGGCGACATCAGCCGTAAGCGCAAGCTGCTCGAGAAGCAGAAGGAAGGCAAGAAGCGCATGAAGACGATCGGTCGTGTCGAGGTGCCGCAGGAGGCATTCGTCGCGGCGCTCTCGTCCGACGCCGCGTCCGACAAGCCCAAGAAGTAGTTCCCGGAGTAGTTCTCGCGCGGCCCCACGAAGGAGAACCAGTGCTCGACACCTGGCTGACCCGGACACTCGGAATCTCCGTCCCGCTCGTGGGGGCGCCGATGGGCGGGCGCGCCGGGGGTGTGCTGGCGGGAGAGGTGACCAAAGCCGGCGGCCTCGGACTCATCGGAGCGGCCCGGTACAACACCCCCGAGTGGCTCGACACCGAAGTGCGCGTCGCCCGCGACATCGGGGACGGGCCGGTCGGGTTCGGGCTGATGACGTGGTCGCTGGCCGACGACGATTCACTGCTCGCTGCTGTACTCGCGCACCGCCCACAGGTGGTCGCGTTGTCGTTCGGCGATCCGGCCCCGTACGTCGACCGGGTCCGCGAGGCCGGTGCGCTGGTCCTCTCGCAGATCAACACGCTCGACGACTTGCGGGTCGTCGAGGCGGCGGGCGTGGATGCCGTCGTCGCCCAGGGACACGAGGCCGGCGGGCACACGGGCAGGGTCGGCACTCTGCCGCTGCTCCAGGAGGTTCTCGAGTCCACGTCGCTGCCGGTGCTCGCCGCGGGCGGAATCGCCACCGGACGGGGACTCGCCGCGGTTCTGGCAGCCGGGGCGCAGGGCGCGTTCGTCGGGACCGCGCTGCTGGCGAGCCCGGAAACGGTCGGCCCCGAGTACGCGCGCACGAAGGTCGTCGACGCCGGGAGCGCGGATACCGTCTACACCGACATCTTCGACAAGGCCCGGCATCAACCGTGGCCGTCACGGTGGGGTGGGCGCGCGCTGACGAATGCGTTCACCGACCGCTTCCACGGCACAGTCGCCGACGAGGACGTCCTCGCCGAGGCGTACACCGGCGACGATCCCGATATCGGTGTGGTCTACGCGGGGGAGGCTGTCGGCTCGGTGCGGGAGGAGCGACCCGCGGGACAGGTCATCCGCGAGATCGCGGCGTCAGCGGAAGCGCTTCTGGCCCGTTTCCGCTGACGCGGGGCGGCGGGAACGACACCGGTCAGGTGATCGGGTGTCCCGGGCGGAATTCCCCCGTGTGGACTCTGCTCTCGGCGCGGATGACGTGCACCACCGCGTTGATCTGCGCCAGGTGCGTGAACGCCTGCGGGAAGTTGCCGAGATGTCGACCGGATTCGGGATCGATCTCCTCCGCGTACAACTTCAAGGGACTGGCGAACTCGAGCAGGCGATGGCAGAGCGCTGCGGCACGTTCGACCTCCCCGATCTCCACGAGTGCCGACACCAGCCAGAACGAACAGATCGTGAAGGTTCCCTCTTTGCCCGAGAGTCCGTCGTCGGTGGTCTCGACGCGATAGCGCAGCACCAGTCCGTCTTCGGTCAGCTCGTCGGCCACGGCCAGTACCGTCGCGCGCACCCGGGGGTCGTCGGCGGGAAGGAAGCGCAACAACGGGATCAGCAGGGTAGAGGCGTCGAGTGACGGGTCTCCGTATCGCTGTGTGAACACGCCTCTTTCGTCGACGCCGTGCTCGAGAATGTCCGCCTTGATCTCGTCGGCGGTCGCCGCCCACCGCCGCGCGTGGCTGTCCCGGCCGTGCAGGTCGGCAAGCTTCGCGCCGCGATCGAGAGCTACCCAGCACATCACCTTCGACGACGTGAAATGCTGCGGGTCGCCGCGCACTTCCCATATGCCCCGGTCCGGTTCGCGCCAATGAGCGGCAGCTTCCTCGACCTGCTGACGCAAGATCGGCCACAGCGATTCGGGGATCTGCCGCCGAGAACGCACGTGCAGGTACACCGAGTCGAGAAGAGTTCCCCAGATATCGTGCTGGCGTTGCTGATACGCGTCGTTTCCGATCCTGACCGGCTTGGCGCCGTCGTATCCGCTGAGATGGTCGAGTGTCGACTCGGGAAGTGAGCTCTCGCCGCCCACCCCGTACATCACCTGCAATGTGCGGTCGCTCCCGTCGGCGTTCTGCGAGACGTCGAGGATGAACGAGAAGAAGTCGTCGGCTTCGCGGTCCAGCCCGAGTGTGTGCAGGCCCCACAGTGCGAACGTCGAGTCGCGAACCCAGGCGTAGCGGTAGTCCCAGTTCCGTTCTCCGCCAGGTGTTTCCGGAAGGGAAGTGGTCGGTGCCGCAAGCAGTGCGCCGGTGGGGGCGTAGGTCAGACCCTTGAGGATCACGGCGCTGCTCTGCAGATAGGTACGCCAGGGATGATCCGGGAAGCGCCCGGTGGTGATCCATTCCCGCCAGAAATCCTGCGTGCTGGTCATCTTCGCGACCGCGTCGGCGAACGTCCGCGGCGGCGTCAGTTCCGACCACGACAGTGCGACGAACACCGAGTCACCCTTGTCGAGCCGGGTACGGGCGCGCGCTTCACCACCCTCGATGCCGATCCGGAGGTTGGTGGTCAACCGCAACTGGGGTTGTTCGTCGGGTGCGCCGGCCCGCATCGCCGTCGCTTCCTCGTATACCTTTCCGGTGTACCGCCACTCGGCGCCGCACCGGTGGTAGTCGAAGGCGGGCTCGCACGACATGTCCAGTTCGACCGTGCCGTTGACGCAGCGAACGGTACGGAGCAGAACGTGCTCGGCCTGCCAGTCCGACGGGGTGCGCCGATGGGTACGGGAGCGTTCGTCGACGTCGTACCAGGGCCCCATCACCAGCGCGTCGCGCACCACCATCCAGCCCGTGTCGGTCTGCCACGTCGTCTCGAGGACGAGCCCGCCGGGCAGATAACGGCGCGCCGCCGGAACGCTGCGGTTGTGCGGTGCGAGACGGAACCGGCCGGCACTGCGGTCGAGGACCGCGCCGAACACGCTGGGGGAGTCCGGGCGCGGCAGGCACATCCATTCCACCGATCCGTCGCGCGCCATCAGGCACGTCG
The DNA here is from genome assembly GCF_012843405.1 of Rhodococcus sp. BL-253-APC-6A1W. Taxonomy (NCBI): domain Bacteria; kingdom Bacillati; phylum Actinomycetota; class Actinomycetes; order Mycobacteriales; family Nocardiaceae; genus Rhodococcus; species Rhodococcus sp. BL-253-APC-6A1W. The sequence continues at coordinate 385,223 of NZ_JABAFB010000003.1, read as the reverse complement.
TCTCACAGTCGGACAGGAACGCATAATCGTCGATCGGCGGATGCGGGCTGTCGTGCAGTGCGGCGACCCGGAGGCGGTGTGACGAAGCCATCCCCCCATGATCCCGCGAAGGGAGCTGTCCGGGGCGGCATTGCCGGGCTGCGTACGGACGAGTTCCGGCAGCCACTAAGGTGAGGAGAGTGGATCGACTGGCATCGTGGTGGGACGGTTTCGAGCTGTGGCTCGCGGGACTGTCCTTTGTGCCGCAGTCGGCACTCGTACTCGTTGTGCTGGTGCCGCTGTGCGGAGGCGTCGCCTGGCTGCTGGACCGCGTGATCGCCGGAGCGTTCGCGATGGTCGGACGCCGCGAACCCGTATCGCCCGCCCCGGACCCGGAGGATTGCTGACATGCCGCGCTCGCGTGTGACCCTGGCGCTGATCGCCCTGCTGCTGCTCGTCGTCATCGCCTGGTTACTGACCCGCTGACACCTGCTTCGTCGCCCGAAACGTCGGTTTCGGGAGCCCCACAGCCTCTGCTAGAGTCTGCCGAGTGACCGCGACCGCGCTACCTCGAATCCGCCATGAACTGGCGTTGATCGCTGTAGGTATGCCCTCGGTTGCCGATATCGACTGTTGTCGCTGACCCTGTTTCTCGACCCGGTCCCTCTTTTCGGCGGGGAGTCTTCTCGCTCCTGTCCGCCGCGCTCCCCTCACGGATGATTCCGTCGCCCTGACTCACCCCGGTTCGTGGTGTGCCGGGTGGCGTTGCCGTCGTCCGTTCGATCACCTCACCGAACAGCCCCTCAGGAGGCTTGTGTCATGAAGAAGCGCACCAGAGTTCTCGTTGCCGCAGTGGCGGCGGCCACCGTGACGGCACTGACCGCGTGCAGCGGCGGGTCGAGCGACACCGCAGGCGCCGAGGGTGGCGGCGACGGCTCCGCCGGCACGATCAACCTCTACGCCTACGCCGTGCCGAAGGTCGGATACGACCTGCTCATCCCTGCCTTCGAGGAAACCGAAGCGGGCACGGACGTCGCTTTCCAGCAGTCCTACGGAGCGTCGGGGGACCAGTCGCGGAAGGTGCGTGACGGGGCCGCGGCCGACTTCGTGAACTTCTCCGTCGAGCCCGATGTCACCCGCCTCGTCGAGGCCGGGCTCGTCGACGAAGCGTGGAACGAAAACGCTTACGGGGGTGTGCCGTTCGGCTCGGTCGTCACCATCGTGGTGCGTGAGGGAAACCCCAAGAACATCCGGGACTGGAACGATCTCCTACGTCCCGACGTCGAGGTGGTCACCCCCAATCCGTTCAGTTCGGGCTCCGCGAAATGGAATCTGCTGGCACCGTACGCGGCCCTCAGCAACGGTGGTGAAGACCCGCAGGCCGGGATCGACTACGTCACCGCCCTGGTCAACGATCATGTCAAGGTCCAGCCGAAGTCGGGGCGCGAGGCAACCGAGACGTTCCTGCAGGGGACCGGCGACGTTCTCCTGAGCTACGAGAACGAAGCCTTGTTCATCGAGCGCAACGGTGACCCCGTCGAACACGTCACTCCGCCTGTCACATTCAAGATCGAGAATCCTGCCGCGGTCCTGAAGAACTCGCCGAACGCCGAGAAGGCGCAGGCGTTCAACGACTTCCTCTACACCCCCGAAGGCCAGCGTCTGTGGGCCGAGGCCGGGTTCCGGCCCGTCGATCCTGCCGTGGCGGCAGAGTTCGCCGCGGACTTCCCGGAGCCGGAGAAGCTGTGGACCGTCGCCGATCTCGGCGGCTGGGACACGGTCAACGAAGAACTGTTCGCGGACGGTTCCGGCTCGATCGCGATCGTCTACGACAACGCCACGAAGTAGAGCGTCGTCTTGAGCATTTCCGAGCAGACTGCCGGTGCGGGAGCAACGCCTCCCGCGCCGGCGGCTCGTCGTCGCACACGCAGAGCACGGATCACCGGCACCGTCGGACCTCTCGGGATCGGCGTGGCCACGCTGTGGCTGAGCCTGATCGTCCTGTTGCCCCTCGCTGCGCTTGCCGCCCATTCGCTGTCGGACGGATTCGGTGGGTTCTGGAACGCGGTCACCGCTCCCGCTGCCCTCGCAACCCTGCGCGTGACCGTCGGCGTCTCGATCGTGGTCGCCGCGATCAACGCGGTGATGGGCACGATCGTCGCCTGGGTCCTCGTCCGCGACGAGTTTCCCGGTAAGAAGGTCGTCAACGCGCTGATCGACCTGCCGTTCGCCCTGCCGACGATCGTCGCGAGCATCGTGCTGCTCTCGCTGTACGGGCCGCAGAGTCCCATCGGGCTGCAACTGAACGCGACCCAGCCCGGCCTGGTGATCGCCCTGGCGTTCGTCACGCTGCCGTTCGTCGTCCGGGCCGTGCAGCCGGTACTCATCGAGGTGGACCGGGAGGTGGAGGAGGCTGCCGCGTCGCTCGGGGCGAACAACTTCACGATCTTCCGCACCGTGGTCCTGCCGGTGCTCGCGCCGGCAATTCTCGGCGGCACCGGCCTGGCATTCGCGCGTGCCATCGGTGAATACGGCTCGATCGTGCTCATCGGCGGCAACATTCCGTATCAGACCCAGGTCGCTTCCCAGTACATCCAGCAGCAGATCGAGATCGATCGGCCCGTCAATGCCGCGGCCGTGTCGGTGGTGCTGCTGCTCATCGCCTTCGTCGCCCTCTTCGTGCTCCGCTGGGTCGCGAGCCGTGGCCTCCGCAGACAGGAGAACGACCGGTGAACGTGTCGCTTCCCGTCAAGATCTCGCTGCGCACGATCGCGCTCGGGTATCTGTTCGTCCTGTTGCTCGTGCCCATCGGCGTGATCCTGTACCGCACGTTCGAGAACGGAATTGGCGCCTTCGCCGAGTCGATCAGCACCCCGGCGGCGATCTCCGCCCTGAATCTTTCGCTGCTGATCGTCGCGATCGTCGTACCCGTCAACGTGGTGTTCGGCATCGTCGTGGCGCTCGCACTCGTCCGTGGCCGGTTTCCCGGCCGCCGCCTCCTGCAAGCCGTCGTCGACCTGCCGTTCGCCGTGTCGCCGATCGTGGTCGGTGTCGCGCTGATCATGCTGTGGGGTGCCAACGGCTGGTTCGGTGCCGTCGAATCCCTCGGATTCAAGGTGATCTTCGGGCTCCCCGGCATGGTGATCGCCACGATCTTCGTGACCCTGCCGTTCGTGGTCCGCGAGGTCGAACCGGTCCTGTACGAGATCGGTGAGGAACAGGAACAGGCAGCCGCGACCCTCGGGGCCGATACCTGGCAGACGTTCTGGCGGATCACGCTGCCGGCCATCCGCTGGGGACTGACCTACGGAGTGGTGCTGACCGTTGCCCGCGCGCTCGGTGAGTTCGGTGCCGTCATCATGGTCTCGTCGGGCTTCCCCGGTGTTTCCCAGACCTTGACTCTGCTCGTGCATGCCCGCTACATCGACGACCACAACACCTTCGGCGCCTACAGCGCCGCGACCCTGCTCATGGCCATCGCGGTGATCGTCCTGCTGCTGATGACCCTGCTCGACCGCAAGAGGAGCACCGAAGAATGATCACCGTCACCGGGGCACGCAAGAATTACGGCAGCTTCGCGGCACTCGACGATGTCAGCCTCGACATCCCGTCGGGGTCGCTCACCGCGCTGCTCGGGCCGTCCGGGTCCGGGAAGTCGACGTTGCTGCGGTCCATCGCGGGTCTCGAGTCGCTGGACGGCGGCACCGTCCACATCGCGGGCGAGGACGTGACCACCGTGACGCCGCAGAAGCGCGATATCGGATTCGTCTTCCAGCACTACGCCGCGTTCAAGCACATGACGGTGCGGGAGAACGTCGCGTTCGGGCTGAAGATCCGCAAGCGGCCCAAGCCGGAGATCGAGAAGAAGGTCAACGAACTCCTCGAGATCGTGGGCCTGGGCGGTTTCCAGTCCCGCTACCCCGCGCAACTCTCGGGTGGTCAGCGCCAGCGCATGGCCCTGGCGCGAGCACTCGCGGTCGATCCCCGTGTGCTGCTTCTCGACGAGCCGTTCGGCGCACTCGACGCCAAGGTCCGCACCGACCTGCGGACCTGGTTGCGCCGTCTGCACGACGAAGTTCACGTCACCACGGTGCTGGTGACTCACGACCAGGAAGAAGCGCTCGACGTCGCCGACCGCATCGCGGTGATGAACCAGGGCCGCATCGAGCAGGTCGGAACCCCGGAAGAGTTGTACGACCGGCCGTCCAACACCTTCGTGATGTCGTTCCTCGGCACCGTGTCCAAGCTCAACGGCCAACTCGTACGACCTCACGACATCCGGCTCGGACGGCAGCCGGAACTCGCGCTGGCGCAGCACGAGGGAACGGCCGAGACACTGGGCATCACCCGCGCCACCGTCGAACGCGTCGTGCACCTCGGTTTCGAGGTGCGAGTGGAGTTGCGCAACGAGGCGACGGGCGAGCCGTTCTCGGCCCAGGTCACCCGCGGAGACGCGCACGCCCTCGGGTTGGCTGCGGGCGAGACCGTCTACGCCCGCGCCACGAGGGCGCCGCAACTGGACGCGGTCCCCGTCACCTAGTGCGGCAGATCGCCACCGGGCAGTAGCTGTGGTGGATGAGTCCCTGGCTGGTCGAGCCGAGTATCGCGGACGACTTCGCGCTGCGGCCGTGGCTGCCGACGACGAGCAGCTGTGCATCGGCCGAGTGCTGGAGCAGGACGATGTCGGGCTTGCCGCGCTCGACCCGGTGCTCGACCTGCACATCGGGAAATCGGGAAGCCCAGCCGGACATGGACTCCACCATTCCGGCCCTCTCGAACGTCGCGAAATCCGTCCAGTCCGTGAAGCGAGAATCTTCGCCGTACGTGATCGTGGACTGTTCCACCCAGGTGTGCACGGCGACGAGCGGTGCCTCCAGCGCCGCCGCGAGGATGTAGCTCTCCGCGATCGCGGAGGAGCTGAGTTCGGTGCCGTCGACCCCGACCACGATCGGACGTCCGTCCGGGGGCTGGAAACCGTTCTCACTCCGCCACGACACCACCGGACAGACCGCGTGGTTGGCGACGTACACGACGTCGGACCTGCGGAACATGGACTGTAGTTCGCTGGTGGTGGTTTGCCCGAGCACGATCATCCGCGCCGACGCCGACAGGTCGGACAACGCGTTGGCGGGCCGGCCCGCCACCGGAATCTTCTCGATCGCCAACTCACCCACGGGGATGCGCTCGCCTGTCGCCTGGCGTGCCGTCTCCGTGTCGAGGACCGCGGCCTCGGCGTCGTCGAGCACGGCGCGCGTGGGTTCGTCGTCGTCGCCGGGGCCCCCGGGATGGGCGTGGACGAGCCGGAGCGGTTCACCGAGCTTGCGTGCGATCGCGGCGGCCCACCTGGCCGCGTACATCGCGCTGTCGGACCCGTCGATCCCCACCACGATTCCCCCGGCCGGTGTTCCTGTGCTCATGGATCCTCGCTCCCTGTCTTCTTCAGTCTGGGGTAGGCCGCACGGTCGAGCAACGAATCTGCCGTATCGCGTCGGAACGGATACTCAGTCGCCGACGGCGTCCTTGCCTCGCTGCACGATGTTCGGATCGGCCGGAAAGACCACCTGGGTGTCCTTGTCGTCGTAATCGAACTGGTTCAGGAAAAAGCGCATCGCGTTGATCCGCGCGCGCTTCTTGTCGTTGGACTTGATCGTGGTCCACGGGGTGAGGTCGGTGTCGGTACGCAGGAACATCTCTTCCTTCGCCGCGGTGTACTCCTCCCAGCGTTCGAGCGACTCGAGGTCCATTTCGGAGAGCTTCCAGCGCCGCACCGGGTCGAGCTGACGAATCGCGAACCGCGTGCGCTGCTCGTCCCGCGTGACGGAGAACCAGAACTTCGTCAGCGAGATCCCGGAGTCGACGACCAATTGTTCGAACATCGGGACCTGCGTGACGAACTGTTCGTACTCCTCGTCGGTGCAGAATCCCATGACCCGTTCGACACCGGCGCGGTTGTACCAGGAGCGGTCGAACATCACGAGTTCTCCCGCGGTGGGGAAGTGCCTGACGTAGCGCTGGAAGTACCACTGCCCTTGCTCGCGGTCGGACGGCTTGTTCAGCGCGACCACCCGGGCGTGCCGGACATTGATGTATTCCTGGAAACGTTTGATCGTGCCGCCCTTGCCGGCGGCGTCACGGCCCTCGAAGACGATGACGTGCTTCGAGCCGTTCTCCTTCGACCATGCCTGGAACTTGAGCAGTTCGATCTGCAGCAGGTATTTCTCGACTTCGTAGGTCGCCCGATCCATACGCTCGTCGTACGGGTAGTTCTTGCGCCACGTGTTGACGGCTTTGCCCTCGATGTCGATCAGGTCGGGGTCTTCGCCGTGATCGTCGCGCACGGAGAATCCCTCGGTGCGGAGACGGTCGATGTAGCGGCGTAACTCGTTCTGCACGTGCGCTCCCTGAAGTGATCCGAGCCCGAGGTCGTTCGTGTTCGATGGAACACCTACTTGTATAGGACAAAAGTGAACGCGAGGACATCGAACGAGGTCGGGCAGCCGTGTTCAGGGCAGCCGTGTTCAGGGCAGCCGTGTTCTGGGCAGCAGGGCTCTCGGTAGCCGGATCCCCGGCAGCGGGCGGCCGTGTCAGGCGGCGGCGCGAACGGTGGCGCGCCGAACCGCCGCGAGATAACGCTCCGCGACGACGTGCCCGACGGCGGCATGCGTGGTGAGGGTCGGGGCGATACGTACGCCGGGATGCGCCTCGACGGCAGCGGCACACGCCCGGTCCCACAAAAGCCCCGGAGCGAGCATCCAGGGTGCGACCACGAGGGTGCGGCACCCGGACCGGGCCAGCAGTCCCAGCGCCGAGGCGGCAGTCGGCTCGGCAGCCGTGGCGTAGCACGGGACGGCCGCCCATGCGGTGCCGTCGGCGACCCGCGGAACGACGCGCGCCGTGGCGGTATTCGCCTCGTCTCGGCGCGAGCCGACGGCACAGAACGCAACCCCGACGGACGGGTCGTCCAGCGCGACACCCGTCGACGCGATGCTGTCGCGGGCGGCGGCGACGAGGAGCGCGTCGTCGCCGAGAATGTCGGCACGCGTCACCTCCAGCAGGGGATTGCGGGTGCGTGCGTCGGCGAGGATCGCGGGCAGGTCGACGCGGGCATGGAACGCGCTGCCGAGCAGCAACGGTACGACGACCGCGCGGCGGTGCCCGTCGGCGGCGACGGCGTCGAGAACCTGCGGCACCGACGGCGTGTTCAGATCGAGGAATGCGAGGCGCACATCCCATTCGGGGTGCTCTGTCCGCAGCACCGCGAGCGCGGCAGCCACGGCCCGCGCAGAGCGGGGGTCGCGGCTGCCGTGCGCGACGGCGATCAGCGGGATCATGCGGGGACGCGATCTCCGAGTTCGATGTCCGCGAGACCGTTGCCCACCAGTCCGGCGGCGAGCGTGTTGCCGCCGGCCGGGTCGATCAGCAGGAAACTGCCGGTACGCCGGTTGACCTTGTAGTCGTCCGCCGCGATCGGCTCCGCGACACGCACCGTGATACGCGCGATCTCGTTGAGCTCCAAGGACTCCGGGTGATCTTCCGAGGTGAGGGTCTGCTCGTCGAATCGTTCCTCGAGCGTGCCGACGATCGCCTGGGTGGTGCGAGTGCCGTGCTTGAGGAGCAGACGCGCGCCGGGCCGCAGAGGCTTCTCGGCGAGCCAGCACACGGTGGCCTCGAACTCCGAGAGCGGTTCGGGTGCATCCCCGGGCGAGGCGAGCAGGTCGCCGCGGGAGATGTCGACGTCGTCGGTGAGAACGAGAGTGACCGAGCGACCGGCGTGTGCGATGTCGAGTTCACCGTCGGCGGTGTCGATGCGCTGCACCGTGGACCGGACCCCCGAAGGCAGGACGACGATCTCGTCGCCGGGCCGGACCGATCCGGCGGCGATCTGACCGGCGTACCCGCGGTAGTCCGGGAACTCCGCGGTACGGGGCCGGATCACGTACTGGACCGCGAAGCGCAGACCCACCTCGTGCCGTCCGTGCACGTCGGCGTCGACGGGCACCGACTCGAGGTGCTCGATCAGCGTCGGGCCGTCGTAGTAGGGCGTGTTCTCGCTCCGGATCGCGATGTTGTCGCCGTGCAGCGCCGAGACCGGAATCTCCTGCACGTCGTCGGGAGACCAGCCCAGCGAACCCGTCAGTTCGTTGAACTCCGCACTGATCCGGCCGAAGACCTCGGCGGGGTCGTCGACGAGGTCGATCTTGTTGACCGCGAGTACCAGCTTCGGCACACCGAGCAGCGCGAGCACCGCGGCGTGCTTACGGGTCTGAGAGATGACCCCCTTGCGCGCATCGACGAGCAGCACCACGAGCTGGGCGGTCGAGGCGCCGGAGACGGTGTTGCGGGTGTACTGGACGTGCCCCGGGGTGTCGGCGAGCACGAAGCTGCGCTTCGGGGTCGCGAAGTACCGGTAGGCGACGTCGATGGTGATGCCCTGTTCGCGTTCGGCACGCAGACCGTCGACGAGCAGCGAGAGGTCCGGGGTGTCGAGGCCTTTGTCGACCGAAGCTCGTGTCACAGCGTCGATCTGATCGGCGAGCACCGACTTGGTGTCGTACAGGAGCCGGCCGACGAGGGTGGACTTACCGTCGTCGACGCTGCCCGCGGTGGCGAGCCGCAGCAGTTGCGTCTCGCTCTGCAGGCCGGGCTCGTGGAGGTCGCTCATGATCAGAAGTAGCCCTCTCGCTTGCGGTCTTCCATGGCCGCTTCGGAAACACGGTCGTCGCCCCGGGTGGCGCCCCGTTCGGTCAGCCGCGACGCGGCGACCTCGTCGAGGATGTCTTCGTTGGTGACCGCCTCGGACAGGATCGCGCCGGTCGTCGAGCCGTCACCGACGGTGCGGTAGCGCACCGAGCGGGTTTCGAGGGTCTCGCCGTCGGCGGGGCCGCCCCAGACGCCGGGCGTCATCCACATGCCGTCGCGCCGGTAGACCGGGCGCTGGTGCGCGTAGTAGATGCTCGCGAGTTCGACGTCCTCGCGGGCGATGTAGCGCCAGATGTCGAGTTCGGTGAAGTTGCTCAGCGGGAACACCCGGACGTGCTCTCCGGGGGAGTGGCGGCCGTTGTAGAGGTTCCACAACTCGGGGCGCTGCCGCTTCGGATCCCACTGGCCGAATGCGTTGCGCAGCGAGAAGATCCGCTCCTTGGCGCGCGAGCGTTCCTCGTCGCGCCGGCCACCGCCGAAGACCGCGTCGAAACGGTTCTCGGTGATCGCGTCGAGCAGCGGGACGGTCTGCAGCGGGTTGCGGATACCGTCGGGCCGCTCGGTGAGCCGCCCGTCGGCGATGTAGTCCTCGACACTCGCGACGTGCAGACGCAAGTTGTACTTCTCGACGATGTGGTCGCGGAAGTCGAGAACCTCGGGCAGATTGTGCCCGGTGTCGACGTGCAGCAGCGCGAACGGCAGCGGTGCGGGCCAGAACGCCTTGATCGCCAGGTGCAGCAGGACGGTGGAGTCCTTGCCGCCGGAGAACAGGATCACCGGCCGCTCGAACTCCCCGGCGACCTCACGGAAGACGTGGATCGCTTCGGACTCGAGTGCGTCGAGAGTGTCGAACTTGGTGCCGTCCAGCGTGGCGCGGGCAGTGGTGGGAGTCGGATCGGTGAGTGTCATGAGGCGTGCAACCCGCATTCGGTCTTGGCTCGGCCGGCCCAGCGTCCGCTGCGCGGATCGGCCCCGGGAAGTGGTTTGGAAGTGCACGGGGCACACCCGATGGACGGGTAACCCTCGTCGACGAGCGGGTTGACCAGAATTCCGTGCTCGTCGATGTAGTTCTGCATGTCCTCGTCGGACCACGCGGCGATCGGGTTGATCTTCACGAGGCCGAACGCATCGTCGAAGGAGATCAGCGGCGCATTCGCGCGAGTGGGCGCCTCCACCCGGCGGATACCGGTGACCCATGCGCGATAGCCCCGGAGGGACTCGGTCAGCGGCACCACTTTGCGCAGGCGGCAGCACTCGTTGGGATCGCGGGCGAACAGATCCTTGCCGAGCAGTGCGTCCTGCTCGGCGACGGTGGCCGCGGCGCGGGCGTTCACGACATTGACGCCGTACACCTGTTCCACGGCGTCGCGGGTCCCGAGGGTCTCGGCGAAGTGGTAGCCGGTGTCGAGGAACAGCACGTCCACGCCGGGGCGCTGCTGCGCCGCGAGATGGACCAGGACGCCGTCCTGCATGTTGGAGGCGACGATGTATCCGCTGCGTGCGCCCTCGACGGGCGCCCCGAATGTCTCGTCGGTCCACCGCAGAAGTTCCTGAGTGGACGCGCCTTCCAGTTCTTCCGCACCTCGCGCGGCTATCGCTCGCAGCTCGTCGGCTGTCGCGGTGTCGATCGTCATCTGCCCCGTCCGCTCGTCGGTTGTCTCGGTCATCGCAGGTCGGCTTCTTCCGCGCGTACGGCCCACTGCGCGAAACGTTCGCCCTCGGTGCGGTGCTTCATGAAATTGCGCACGACGCGCTCGATGTAGTCACCGAGCTCGTCGCTGGTCACCTTGTGCTGCCGCAGCTTCCGGCCGAATGCGGAGTCCAGGCCGAGGCTGCCGCCGAGATGGACCTGGAAGCCTTCGACCTGTTTCCCGTCGCCGTCGTCGACGAGCTGGCCTTTGAATCCGATGTCCGCGATCTGCGACCGGCCACAGGAGTTCGGGCAACCGTTGATGTTGATCGTGATCGGCACGTCGAGGTCGGCGTTGATGTCGGCGAGTCGCTGCTCGAGCTCCGGCGCGAGTGCCTGCGAGCGCTTGCGGGTCTCGACGAACGACAACTTGCAGAATTCGATTCCGCTGCACGCCAGCAGGTTGCGCCGCCAGTGCGACGGCCGGGCACGCAGCCCGAGCGGCTCGAGTTCGGCGATCAGCTCCTCGACCTTGTCGTCGGCGACGTCGAGGATCACCAGCTTCTGGTACGGGGTGAACCGGATACGGTCGGAACCGATTCGTTCGGCGGCGTCCGCGACCTTCGTCAGGACCGTGCCCGACACCCGTCCCGCGATCGGGGAGAAGCCGACGGCGTTGAGGCCGTTGCGAATCTTCTGCACGCCGATGTGGTCGATCGGCCGGGCCGGTTTCTCGGGCGCGGGACCGTCGATCAGCGGACGCTTCAGGTACTCCTGTTCGAGCACCTCGCGGAACTTCTCGATGCCCCAGTCCTTGATGAGGAACTTCAGGCGCGCCTTCGCCCGCAGGCGGCGGTAGCCGTAGTCGCGGAAGACGGAGACGACCGCTTCCCACACGTCCGGAACCTCGTCGCGCGGGATCCAGGCGCCGACGCGCTGGGCGAGCATCGGGTTGGTGGACAGGCCACCGCCCACCCACAGATCGAACCCGGGCCCGTGCTCGGGATGTTCGACGCCGACGAACGCGACATCGTTGATCTCGTGCACGACGTCCTGCTGACCGGAGATCGCGGTCTTGAACTTGCGCGGCAGGTTGGAGTATTTCGGGTCGCCGATGTAGCGGCGGACGATCTCGTCGATGGCCGGGGTGCCGTCGATGACCTCGTCGAGGGACTCTCCGGCGAGCGGCGACCCGAGCACGACGCGGGGGCAGTCGCCGCACGCCTCGGTGGTCTGCAATCCGACCGCTTCGAGACGGCGCCAGATCTCGGGAACGTTCTCGACCTCGATCCAGTGGTACTGCACGTTCTCGCGGTCGGACAGGTCGGCGGTGTCGCGGGCGAACTCGGTGGAGAGTTCGCCGACGGTGCGCAGTTGCGCGGCGCTGAGCGCGCCTCCGTCGCATCGCACCCGCATCATGAAGTACTTGGCCTCGAGCAGGTCGAGGTTCTCGTCACCGGTGTACGTACCGTCGTAGCCCTGTTCTCGCTGCGTGTAGAGGCCCCACCAGCGGAAGCGGCCGCGCAGGTCGGACTTGTCGATGCTGTCGAAGCCCTGGTGCGCGTAGATCTCTTCGATCCGCCGGCGGACGTTGAGAGGGTTGTCGTCCTTCTTCGTCTGCTCGTTGGCGTTGAGCGGCTCGCGGTAGCCGAGAGCCCACTGGCCTTCGGCGCGAGTCTTGGTGGGCCGCCCCGCACGCCGGGTTGGGGCTGCCGAACCGTCGGTGGGAGTGGCGTCGGTGGACGACGTCATGCGGGGTCTCCTGGAGTGTGCGTTGACGGGCCGAGTGCGCAGGAGGGAGCTGTACCTCGTTGCGAGCACGCCTCGACCCGGCGGGATCTGGGGATTGCCGGGTGGTGCCGACTACAGACAGTCGGCGCAGAAACAGGCGGCGCAAGGCAGACAGCATGACGCACAGACGCGCTTGAGGTCGACGTGGCGGCGAGCCACGAGTCGCACTCCGGGTCCGGTCATGTCGCCAATTGTGCCATGTCATCGGCGCGATTCCGAAACTCGGCGGCTATTTCCACCGAATTCGGGGGAAATGTCGAGGTAGGCGCCCCGGCCGTGGTCGCGGGCCCGCGCGTGTCTGGGACACTGGGGGTGTGAGTACGACGGAAATCGGTGAACGCACCGCGGGAAAATCAGGTGTCGCCGATGCCGAGGACGGCTTCGCGCTGTCCGAGCACGCCCTCGAGGGAGTGGGCACCCGGCCGTTCGGGGTGTACGTCCACGTCCCCTTCTGCGCGACGCGCTGCGGCTACTGCGACTTCAACACCTACACGGCGGGTGAACTCGGCAGCGCTGCCTCGCCGGCATCGTGGCTCGAGGGCCTGCGCAGGGAACTCGCCGCCGGCGCGGAGATGCTCGGCGGCACCGGCCGGGGCGCGCCGGCCGCGCAGACGGTGTTCGTCGGGGGTGGCACACCGTCGCTCCTCGGTGCGGACGGGCTGGCAGATGTCCTCGGCGCCGTCCGGGAGTCGTTCGGTCTCGCTCCCGGTGCGGAAGTGACCACCGAATCGAATCCGGAGTCGACCTCGCCCGAATTCTTCGACCGCATCCGCGCCGCGGGATACACCCGGGTCTCGCTGGGCATGCAGTCCGCCGCGCCGCACGTGCTGGCCGTACTCGACCGCACCCACACTCCGGGACGCCCGGTCGCGGCGGCGCGGGAGGCCCGCGCAGCGGGCTTCGACCACGTGAATCTCGACATCATCTACGGCACACCGGGGGAGCGTGACTCGGACCTCGAGGCATCTCTCGACGCGGTGCTCGACGCCGGCGTCGATCATGTGTCCGCGTACGCGCTCATCGTCGAGGACGGCACCGCGCTCGCCCGGCGGGTGCGCCGGGGAGAGCTTCCCGCCCCCGACGACGACGTGCTCGCCACACGGTACGAGCGGATCGACGCACGTCTCCGGGATGCAGGCATGACCTGGTACGAGGTATCGAACTGGGCTGCCGCGCAAGACCCTTCGGCGCGCTGTGCCCACAACCTCGGCTACTGGGACGGCGGCGACTGGTGGGGAGCGGGTCCCGGCGCGCACAGTCACGTCGGCGGAACCCGGTGGTGGAACGTCAAGCATCCCGCGCGGTACGCAGGCATCCTCGCGGACGGACGTCTGCCGGTCGGCGGAAGCGAGCGCCTGAGCGCCGAGGACGTGCACACCGAAGTCGTGATGCTCGCGGTCCGGTTGAGGACCGGGTTGCCCCTCGGCGTCCTCGACGCCGGGGAGCGCGTCGCCGCCGACTCGGTGGTCGCCGACGGTCTCGCGGAGATCTCCGACGAACATCTCGTCCTCACCGACCGCGGGCGGCTCCTCGCCGACGCGGTGGTCCGGACGATCCTGCTCGGCGCCGAGGGCTGATCCCGCCCGGCGCCGAGCGCGGCGCTATTCGTCGCCGGCGTCGTCGCTCCGGTGGCGCCCGACCCCGGGCGGATTCGGCGGCGAGTCCGGCTCGCCGCCCAACGCCTCACCCGGCGCGGGGAACGGCTCCGACGGCGGGAGTTCGGCCGGCGCGTCCGGCGCGGGTGCGAGCGCGTCGTAGTCGAAGACGCGGGCGTGCAGCACCGGGCGGTTGCGCAGCGCCGACCGCACCGCGCGGTGCAACCCGTCCTCGAGATACAGCACGCCCTGCCACTGCACCGCGTGCGGGAACAGGTCGCCGTAGAAGGTCGAGTCCTCGGACAGCAACCGGTCGAGTTCGAGAACCTTGGTTGTGGTGACGATTTCGTCGAGACGCACCTGCCGCGGTGGGATTCGCGACCAGTCACGCAGCGACAACCCGTGATCGGGGTACGGCTTCCCGTCCCGGACGCCCTTGAAAATCATGCGCACACAGTACGGGTGACCCCCGCCCGGCCCTCACGGCGGTAGGCGCTGTGCTCCGGGCGAACGGCCGGCCCGGTGTGGCACGTGCCTGCACATTTCGGACACGATTAGACTGGTCCGGTACGGGACATGTAGCACGCACATGTGGAAACGGAGGTGGGCGGGTTGTCGAGCACCGAGGAACGACGATTTCAGGTCTTGCGCGCGATCGTGGCGGATTACGTGTCCACCAAGGAGCCCATCGGCTCGAAGACGCTTGTCGATCGCCACAATCTCGGTGTGTCCAGCGCGACGGTGCGCAACGACATGGCGACGTTGGAGGCGGAGGGGTACATCACCCAGACGCACACGAGTTCGGGCCGGGTTCCCACGGACAAGGGATACCGCCAGTTCGTCGACCGCATCGCGGAGGTCAAACCGCTGTCGGCGGCCGAACGACGGGCGATCCTGCAATTCCTCGAATCCGGAGTCGACCTCGACGACGTGCTGCGACGCGGCGTACGGCTGCTGGCACAGCTGACCCGGCAGGTCGCGATCGTGCAGTACCCGACGCTGTCGGCGTCGTCGGTGCGTCACCTCGAGGTGGTCGCACTCACGCCGGCGCGGTTGCTGCTCGTGCTCATCACCGACTCCGGCCGGGTCGATCAGCGCATCGTGGAACTCGGGGATGTCATCGGCGACGAGGATCTCGCGCGACTGCGCGATCTGCTCGGTGCCGCACTCGCGGGCAAGCGCCTCGCGGCGGCGTCGATCGCCGTCACCGAACTCGCCGACGATGCGCCCGAGGACCTGCGCGACGCCGTCATCCGGTGCGCCACGATTCTCGTGGAGACCCTGGTCGAACATCCCGAGGAACGCCTCGTGCTGGGCGGCACCGTCAACCTCACCCGCAACGCCGCAGACTTCGAGGGTCACGGTCACGGGGTGCCGGGATCGCTGCGCGCGGTCCTCGAAGCCCTCGAGGAGCAGGTGGTGGTGCTCAAGTTGCTCGCCGCCAGCCAGGACGCGGGCCGGGTGACCGTCCGCATCGGGGAAGAAACGCAGGTCGAGGAGATGCGCACCGCCTCGGTCGTCTCCACCGGATACGGTGCGGCAGGCACGGTCTTCGGCGGGCTCGGGGTGCTCGGCCCCACCCGGATGGACTATCCGGGAACCATCGCGTCGGTCGCGACCGTCGCGAGATATATCGGCGAAGTACTCGGCGAGCGCTGAGCACGGTTCGACGCCGGACATTGTTCATCTGTGTAGAGAAGTAAGGACGAGAACTCAACGTGGCACGGGATTACTACGGGACGCTCGGCGTGTCCAAAGGCGCGACCGACCAGGAGATCAAACGGGCGTACCGCAAGTTGGCGCGGGAACATCACCCCGACGTGAACCCCGACGAATCCGCCCAGGTGCGGTTCCAGGAGATCTCAGCGGCGTACGAGGTGCTGTCCGACCCCGACAAACGCCGGATCGTGGATCTCGGCGGCGACCCCCTCGAGACGAGTGGCGGCGGTGGCGGCGGCTTCGGAGGCGCCGGCTTCGGTGGTGGCCTGGGCGACGTGTTCGAGGCGTTCTTCGGTGGCGGGGCCGGCGGCAGCCGTGGACCCCGCGGCCGCGTGCAGCCCGGCGCCGACTCCCTGCTGCGTACGCGTCTGACCCTCGAGGAATGCGCGCGCGGTGTCACCAAGAGCGTCACGGTCGACACGGCCATCCTGTGTGACGAGTGCACCGGTTCCGGCACCCACGGCGATTCGAAGCCCGTGCGATGCGAGACGTGTGGTGGCGCCGGCGAGGTCCAGTCGGTGCAACGGTCCTTCCTCGGGCAGGTCATGACCTCGCGCCCGTGCCCGACCTGCCGCGGAGCGGGTGAGACCATCCCAGATCCGTGCCGCAAGTGCGGTGGCGACGGCCGGGTCCGGGCTCGTCGCGAGATCACGGTCAAGGTGCCGGCGGGCGTCGGCAACGGAATGCGCATCCGCCTCGCGGCGCAGGGCGAGGTCGGCCCGGGCGGCGGCCCCGCGGGTGACCTGTACGTCGAGGTCATCGAGCAGCAGCACGAGGTGTTCGTGCGCGACGGCGACGATCTGCACTGCACCGTTCGTGTGCCGATGGTCGACGCGGCACTCGGCACGTCGGTGACTCTCGAGACCATTCTCGACGGGCCCACCGAGATCGCGGTCGCCCCGGGAACCCAGCCCGGCTCCGTCACGGTGCTGCGCGGGCACGGCATGCCGAAACTCCGGTCCGGCACACGCGGTGACCTGCACGCTCACCTCGAGGTGGTCGTACCGTCGCGGCTCGACAGCAAGCAGACCAAGCTGCTCGAAGAACTGCGCCGGAACAACGAGCGTGACCACGCCGAAGTGGTGACCAACGGTTCGCAGCACTCCGGTGGGTTGTTCTCCCGCCTGCGCGACGCGTTCAGCGCCCGCTAGCCGCCGTGGCCGCCACCCTGTTCTATCTCGATCCGTTGCCCGAGCCCGGTGAGATCGCCGTGCTCGACGGCAAGGAGGGTCGGCATGCCGCGACGGTTCGCCGCATCTCCGTCGGGGAGCCACTCGTGTTCTCCGACGGGCGGGGCGGCGTCGCCGAGGTAGAAGTCACCGCCGCGGCGAAGGACAGGCTCGAAGCGGTTGTGCGCGCACGGCGCACGGTTCCCGCGTCGCGGCCCGCTGTGACCGTCGTCCAGGCGCTGCCGAAATCGGACCGTTCCGAACTTGCTGTCGAACTCGCGACGGAAGCCGGTGTCGACGCGATCGTGCCGTGGCAATCGGCGCGCTGTGTCGCTCGGTGGGATGCCAAGGCGGACAAGGGTGTTGCCCGGTGGCAGGCTGTCGCGGTGGCGGCTGCGAAACAGTCCCGTCGTGCTTACGTGCCGCAGGTGGCGGCTCTGCACCGGACCGCGGACGTGCTCGAGCGGGTGCGGGAGACCGTCGCGAGCGGGGGTGTGGTGGCCGTTCTCCACGAGTCGGCGACCACCCCGTTCGCGGACCTGCCCCTGCGCGATGCCGGCGATGTGATCCTGGTGGTCGGTCCGGAAGGCGGACTCGACGACACGGAAGTGCGGGCACTGGTCGAGGCAGGTGCGGTCGCGGTGTCGCTCGGCCCGACTGTGCTGCGCACCTCGACGGCCGCGGCGGTCGCGCTCGGCGCCATCGGGGTCCTCACCGGCCGCTGGCACGATCAACCGCTGCACTAGCGTTTTCGCCATGTCCCGCACGCGAATCCCTTACGGTCCCGGCCCCGAACAGTTCGGTCATCTCTATCTCCCCGAGGCCGCGAACGGCCCCGTGCCCGTGGTGATGGTCGTGCACGGCGGGTACTGGAGCGGTCGGTACGGGCTCAATCTCGGTACCCCGATCGCACTGGATCTGTCCCGCCACGGGGTGGTCGCGTGGAACGTGGAGTACCGCAGGATCGGGGCGGGCGGCCGCTGGCCGGAGATGTCCGCCGACATCCTTGCCGCGTACCACGCCATACCCACCCTGGTCGCGGAGTGTGCCGAAAAGTCGGGTGTCGCAGTCGACTTGGACCGCGTGCGTATCGTCGGACACTCGGCCGGCGGTCAACTCGCCGTCTGGCTCGCGGCCCAGCCCGTCACCCCGCGACCGCAACTGGTGGTCGCGCAGGCAGGTGCGCTCGACCTGGCGTCGGCGGGGGAACGCGGGCGCAGGATCGACTACATCGAGGACCTCTTCGGGATGCAGTACGACGAGGATCCCGCGCTGTACCGGTCGGCGTCGCCGATGCACTGCGTTCCGATCGGTGTGCCGGTCGCCGTCGTGCACGGAAGCGAGGACGCCCAGGTTCCCGTTTCCGTTGCGACTCGCTACGAGAAGGCTGCCCGTGCCGCCGGAGACGACGTGACCTTGCACGTCGTCGACGGCGAGGATCATTACGCGTTTCTGGACAAGACCTCGCGATCCTGGGCGTTGTCGCGGGAACTGCTCACGGCCTGATCCGGTCCGGCCGGTTCTGCTCGGCGGGGAAGAAGCGCGATCACCAGAGCCGCCCCGATCGCGAGGACGACACCGCTGACCAGGCTGCCCACCCCGACCGCATGGGAGAACGCCGCTCCCGACGCCTCGAGCAGCGGCTCGGTGTACGACGACGTGAACGGGTTCTTCGCCAGTTCCTCCGCGACAATCGCAGCGCCACCGACGGAATCGCCCGCGGCCTCGACGGCCTCGGCGGCGCGCGCGGCCATCGGGCCCGTGACCTCGCTCAGCGGCAGACCGTCGAGGAACTCGGAGATGCCGCGGTGGTACGAGGCGGCGAGCACGGATCCGAGCAGCGCGATACCCAGCGAGCCGCCGAACTCGACGGCCGTGTCGTTCAGGCCTCCCGCCGCACCGAGTTCCGACTCCGGGAAGCCGCCCATGATGAGGTCGGTGGCCGGCGGCGTGGCAACTCCGATGCCCACGCCGAGCAACAGCAGCGAGGCAAGGAACGGGCCGTATCCGGACGCCGGGTCGAAGACGGCCAGGACGAGGACACCTGCCGCGGCCAGGAGCAGGCCGCCGCCCACGGCGACACGTTCTCCGCAGCGGGGAGCCACCCGGCTGCTCAGCGCGGCGCCCAGCGATACCGCCACGGCGAGGGGAAGCAGCCGAAGCCCCGTCTCGAGTGGTCCGTATCCGAAGACGAACTGGAATTGCTGCGCCACGAAGTAGATCGCACCGAACGTGGCGAAGAAGAGCAGCAGCACGGAGATACTCGCGCCTCCGACTGCGCGGTCGGCGACCCGTCGCAGGTCGAGCAGCGGCTGGGGGTGCCGGAGTTCCCAGGCGACGAACACCGCGGCGGCGATGGATGCAGCGAAGAACGCGACCAGCACCGTGGGGTGCAGACCGGCGTGGGCGCCCTCGATGATGGCGTAGACGAGACCGCCCACCGTGACGATGGACAGGGCGCCACCGACCCAGTCGGTGCGCTCGAGATCCGCCGCTCTGGACGCCGGGACGAGCGCAACCGCGGCAATCGCTGCGGCGGCGGCGATCGGGACGTTGATGAGGAACGTCGAGCCCCATCCGTGCGATTCGAGCAGCCAGCCCGCCAGCAGGGGGCCGAGGGCGATGGCGAGCCCGGACGTCGCGGCCCACACGGCGATCGCGCGGGCGCGTTCGTGGCCGGGGAACATGGCGACCAGGAGAGACAGCGTGGCGGGCATGATCACCGCCGCGCCGACGCCCATCACGATCCGCGCGGCGATCACGTCGAAGGCCGAGCCGGCGAGACTGCCGTACACGGCACCTGCGGCGAAGACCGCCAAGCCGGCGAGCAGGGCGCGTCGCCGGCCGAACCGGTCGCCGAGCACGCCGCACAGCAGCATGAGCGCGGCGTACGGGACGGTGTACCCGTCGATGATCCACTGCATGTCGGCGCTGGTGAGGTGCAGATCTCGCAGCATGCTCGGTGCTGCGACGATCAGGGCCGTGTTGGCCATGACCACGATGAGCAGGCTCAGGCACAGCACTCCGAGACCCGCCCACCGCAGGCGATAGGGAGCCTCGGCTCCGAGAGTGCGGCCGGTCCCGGCAACGGGTGCGGACATGGTTCCTCCTGCGTCGGCGTCGCGGGACGCTCTATTTGCACAGCCGTGTGCAACTTAGTTATTTGTACACGGCTGTGCAAGTAGACTGGAAGCTCGAGTGGGAGCCGGGGAAAGAGGATGAACAGCGTGGAGGATTCGGCCGGACGGCCGCGGACGCGAGCGAATGCCAACCGGGGCCGCATCCTCGACGCCGCGATGACGTGCTTCGCCGCGGACCCCGACGCCAGCATGGACGACGTCGCGCGTGCCGCCGGCGTGGTGCGCCGGACGGTGTACGCCCACTTTCCCAACCGCGAAGCGCTCGTCGACGGTCTCTCCGACGAAGCGTCGGCCGCGCTCGCGGACGTTCTCGACCACCCCGAACCCGACGATCCCGCGGTCGCCCTCGCGGTCGGGGCCCTGCGCACGTGGCCGGTCGGCGACCGCTTCCGGATGCTGCTGTCGTTCGCCCGCAAAGAAGTCGGCGACCACCGGATCGCCGAACTCATCGCTCCGGTGCGAACCCGGACGGTCGACGTCGTCGAACGCGGACGTGACTCCGGCCTCTTTCCCGCCTACCTGCCCACGGCGGTACTCGTCGGGATGATGGAGGGGCTGACCATGTCCGTGCTGGAGCAAGCCAACTTCGGGTTGGTCCGCGACGACGGCGAGAGCATGGCTCTCGGCGTTCTCGTGCTGGCAGGAGTGCCCGTCGACCGGTCGCCGGACGTGCTCGACGACGCGCGCCGGTGGGTGGTGAGCGCTCACGGGAGAGACGATCGGCGCGGTGACCCGCGCGGCACGGAAATCAATGCCGTGAAGGGTGCCAACGCACAGCGCTAGACTGGTGCGGACACGACGACCGTCGTGCCGGAGCTGAACGGAAAGCAGGCCGTACCGTCCACGTGAGTCAACCAGACCGCACCCGCGACCCTGAGAACATCGAACCCACTCCGGTTCGGTCCAGCCTGGACCTTCCGCCGGACGTAGCTGCGCCTCTTCTCGGCGCGACGGACGAGAACCTCATCGCCCTCGAAAGTGCCCTGGCCGCGGATATCCATGTGCGCGGCAACACTGTCACCCTGAGCGGCAGCCCCGCCGACGTCGCCCTCGCCGAACGCGTATTCGGCGAACTCGTGACGATCGTGCGCCGCGGCCAGACCCTCGGCCCCGATGCCGTCCGCCGCACCGTCGGCATGCTCACCCAGGGGCTGTCGGAGTCACCGGCCGACGTCCTGAGCCTCGACATCCTGTCCCGGCGGGGTAAGACGATCAGGCCCAAGACGCTCAACCAGAAGCGCTACGTCGACGCAATCGACTCCCACACCATCGTGTTCGGGATCGGTCCTGCCGGCACCGGCAAGACGTACCTGGCCATGGCCAAAGCCGTGCAGGCGCTGCAGACAAAGCAGGTCAACCGCATCATTCTCACCCGGCCTGCGGTGGAAGCCGGGGAGCGCCTCGGATTCCTGCCGGGCACCCTGCACGAAAAGATCGACCCGTATCTGCGGCCCCTGCACGACGCGCTGCACGACATGATGGACCCCGAGGCCATCCCGAAGCTCATGCAAGCCGGAGTGATCGAGGTCGCGCCGCTCGCCTACATGCGAGGACGCACGCTCAACGACGCGTTCATCATTCTCGACGAGGCGCAGAACACCACCGCCGAGCAGATGAAGATGTTCCTCACCCGGCTCGGATTCGGGGCCAAGATCGTCGTGACCGGCGACGTCACCCAGATCGATCTGCCGGGCGGTGCCCGGTCCGGTCTCGCGGCCGCGACCGAGATCCTCGAGGGCATCGACGACATCCACTTCGCGCGACTCGACAGCAGCGACGTGGTGCGCCACCGTCTCGTCTCCGACATCGTCGACGCCTACGGGCGTTTCGAGGCGGCCCGAGAGGACGGCTCCGGCCAGGGCAACCGCGCCCAGCGCCGCGCCGCATCGCAGCAGCGGGTGCCGCGCCGGTGACGGCCGCCCCACCCCCCGTCCAGTCCGCAGTGCAGAAGGCCGTCGTGCAGAAGGCCGTAGTGAAGAAGGATCGACACCGATGAGCATCGAGATCTCGAACGAATCAGGGATGGAGGTCTCCGAGGAAGACCTCCTCGACGTAGCCCGTTTCGTGATCGCCCGGATGGATGTCCATCCCGCGGCGGAACTGTCGATGGTCCTCGTCGATTCCGACACGATGGCCGACCTCCACATGCGCTGGATGGATCTGCCCGGCCCGACCGACGTGATGTCGTTCCCCATGGACGAACTCGAGCCCGGCGGTCGGCCCGACGCGCCCGAGCCCGGGCCGGCGATGCTCGGCGATATCGTGCTGTGCCCGCCGTTCGCGGCCGAGCAGGCCGAGAAGGCGGGCCACCCGGTCGCGCACGAACTCGCGCTGCTCACCGTGCACGGAATGCTCCATCTCCTCGGATACGACCACGCCGAACCGGACGAGGAGAAGGAGATGTTCGCACTGCAGAACCAGCTCCTCACCGAGTGGTACGAGGAACTGCGCCGAGCAGAGGAGCAGGCGCGCCTCGCGGAACGGGACCGGAGCCTGCTGGGCAAGGCCGGCTTCGTCGACACTCCCGAATCATGACGGGGGACGATAGACCCGGCGGCAGCCGGCGTCATCGACGTGTAGGGATCGAGTCCGTTCGGGGAGGTCGGACCGCGTGAGCACACTGACACTCGTCGTTCTCGCCGTCGTACTCGTGATCCTCGGCGGGTTGTTCGCCGGACTCGACTCCGCCCTCAACACCGTCTCGCACGCGCGCGTCGAAGAACTCGCCAAGGACGGCCGAGGCGGCGCGCAGCGCCTGCTCGGAATCCTCGACGACCGGCCCCGCTATGTGAATCTTTCGGTGCTGCTCCGCATCCTGTGCGAGATCGCCGCGACCGTCGTCCTCGCGGGCGCGCTGCTCGACGTCTTCGACAGGACGTGGGCGTTGGTCGTTGCCGCTGCCGTCATGGTGATCGTGGACTACGTCGTGATCGGCGTCGGCCCCCGCACGCTCGGGCGACAGCACGCGTACCCACTCGCTCTGGCCGCCACCGTCCCGTTGCGGATGCTCGGTGTCCTGCTCGGACCCGTCAGCCGCATCCTCATTCTCGTGGGTAACGCGGTCACCCCGGGCCGGGGATTCCGCAACGGCCCGTTCGCGAACGAGATCGAACTGCGCGAACTCGTCGATCTCGCGCAGGCGCGCGGTGTGGTCGCCGACGAAGAGCGCCGGATGATCCAGTCGGTCTTCGATTTCGGCGACACCACGGCCCGCGAAATCATGGTGCCCCGGCCCGAGATGGTGTGGATCGAGGAGACCAAGTCGGCCGGTCAAGCCACGTCCCTCGCCGTCCGCAGCGGACACTCCCGCATCCCGGTGATCGGTGAGAACGTCGACGACATCCGCGGCGTCGTGTACCTCAAGGACCTGGTCAAGCGGACGTACTACTCCAACGACGGCGGCCACAGCGTCTCGGTCGCCGACGTCATGCGTCCGGCCGTGTTCGTTCCGGACTCCAAGCGCCTCGACGACCTGCTGTCGGACATGCAGCGCGACCGCAACCACATGGCGGTGCTCGTGGACGAATACGGCGGCATCGCCGGTCTCGTCACGATCGAAGACGTCATCGAGGAGATCGTCGGTGAGATCGCCGACGAGTACGACACCGCGGAGATTCCCGACGTGGAGGATCTCGGCGACGGGACCTTCCGCGTGTCCCCGCGGCTTCCCGTCGAAGATCTCGGGGAACTGTTCGACACCGAGATCGACGACGACGAGGTCGACACCGTCGGCGGGTTGCTCGGCTACGAACTGGGCCGCGTCCCGCTGCCCGGGTCCGAGGTCACCACGCACGGGCTCATCCTGCGCGGTGAGGGCGGCCCGGACGTGCGCGGGCGGGTGCGGGTGAGCACCGTCTTCGTACAGCGGGCGCCCGAACCCGAGAGCAACGACACCAGCACGGACACCACCGAGGAGCACGCATGACCGACCCCGACTTCCGTTCCGGCTTCATCTGTTTCGTCGGCCGGCCGAACACCGGAAAGTCGACGCTGACCAATGCGCTCGTCGGCAGCAAGATCGCCATCACGTCGTCGCGGCCGCAGACCACGCGGCACACGATTCGCGGGATCGTGCACCGCGACCACGCGCAGTTGATCCTCGTGGACACTCCGGGCCTGCACCGTCCGCGGACCCTGCTCGGCCAGCGGCTCAACGACCTTGTGCGCGAT
Source organism: Rhodococcus sp. BL-253-APC-6A1W (assembly GCF_012843405.1). Taxonomy (NCBI): domain Bacteria; kingdom Bacillati; phylum Actinomycetota; class Actinomycetes; order Mycobacteriales; family Nocardiaceae; genus Rhodococcus; species Rhodococcus sp. BL-253-APC-6A1W. The sequence continues at coordinate 361,330 of NZ_JABAFB010000003.1, read as the reverse complement.
ACGTATTCCGAAGTCGACGCCATCGGCATGTGCTTCCCGGCGGACGAGAAGATCGGCCCCGGCGACCGGTGGATCCTCGAGCAGGTGCGGCACGTCGCGCCGAAGACCCCGCTGATCGGGATCGTCACCAAGATCGACAAGGTCGGTAAGCAGCAGGTCGCCGCACAGCTCCTGGCCGTGTCGAAACTGCTCGGCGACAACGCCGACGTGGTGCCGGTGTCGGCGACCTCCGGTGAGCAGGTGGAGGTGCTCGTCGACGTGATCGCGTCGAACATGGAGAAGGGTCCCGCCTTCTACCCGGACGGCGAACTCACCGACGAACCCGAAGAAACCCTCATGGCCGAGCTCATTCGCGAAGCTGCCCTCGAAGGTCTCGGCGACGAACTGCCGCACTCGCTCGCCGTGGTGATCGACGAGGTCGTCGAACGCGAGGGTCGCACCGAGAAGCAGGGCCCGATGCTCGACGTGCACGCTGTGCTCTACGTCGAACGTCCCAGCCAGAAGGGCATCGTGATCGGTAAGGGCGGCGCGCGCCTCCGTGAGGTGGGGACCGCAGCCCGCACACAGATCGAGAAACTGCTCGGTGTGAAGGTCTACCTCGATCTGCACGTCAAGGTCGCCAAGGACTGGCAGCGAGACCCGAAACAGCTGGGCCGCCTCGGTTTCTAGCCCGTACCGGGGTCCGGATCCCGGTGCCCGGGCGTACCGGACTGCCGGAGAAGGAGCAGCACCGCGCCGGCCAGATCGGCACCCCCACCCGTCGACAAGCGCCGGAGTTGCAGCCCCGCAATCGTCGCGACGAGCGTGGGGGTGAGGGTCTCGGCGCGGGGTATGCCGAGTTCGGTCAAGATGGTGAAGGTCAGCGCGTCGTAGGCGCGCCAGCACTCGTCGGCGGCGGCGCGCAGATTCGGGTCGCGGCCGGCCTGGACGTACAACTCGAACGGTGCGATCCGTTCTGCGGAGAAGGCCAGACTCTCTGCCACCTGCTCGGTCAGGGTCGCCGCATCCTGCACCGAAATCTCCTTGCCGCGATACGAATCCGCGATCTCCCGCAACCTCGTGGTCTCTTCGCGGGCGAAGTGAGTCAGTGCGGCGCGCAGCAGGTCTTCCTGGGTGGGAAAGTGGTACGTGATCGAGCCCAGCGACACCTGGGCACGAGACGCGATGCGGCGGTTCGTGACTCCGGCGATCCCGTCGGTGCCCACGAGGTGGAGGGTCGCATCGATGATGCGTGACCGAACGGAGGCGGGCTCGGTCACCACCACGGCTCCGGGGTGTGTTCGTGCCAGCGCAGAACCGACTCGAGTTGCGACGCAAGGGAAACCAGCAGCGGCTCGGAGTCCTCGGGACCGAGGAGCTGAGCGCCCACGGGAAGACCCTCGCCGGTGAATCCGGCCGGGACGCTGATCCCCGGCCAGCCCAGTACGTTCCACGGCCACGCGTACGGGCAGGCGGCCGTGATGACCTTGTCGGTGGCCCACCCGCCGATGTCGTCGATCGCGTTCACCGGCAGCGGGGGTGTCGCCGTCGTCGGAGTGACGACGACATCGAACCGGTCGAAGATCCGGCCGACTCGCCGGCGGAGGCGAGGCTCCGCGCCCCGTGCCGCGCGCAGGGGCGCACCGTGGAGCATCCGCCCGGTACGTGCGTTGGCGCGGGTCCGCACGTCGGCCAGGGCCGGGTCCGGCAGTCGGTGGAGCCAGTCCTCGATCCCGGCCATCGAGCGGGGCAGGAAGCTGAGGCCGAACAGGATCCCGTAGTCGGGATCGGCGAGAGTGACGTCGTGACCGAGGTCGCGCAGGGTGGCGGCGAACGCGGCGAGCCGGATACGCACCCGCGGATCGAGGCGGGTCGGTGTCGCCGTGAACGGAAGCTTCAGCGACAGAGCGATCTTCAGTCTGCCGGGGTCGCGCCCCACCGCATCGGACACGGTGATCTTCTCCCGAGTGTGCCGGTCGCCGGGGTGGTTTCCCGAGACGACGTCCAGCAACAGCGCCGCGTCGGCGACCGTCCGGGCCAGCGGGCCGTGGGTGGTCAGGCCCTGGAAGGCCTCCGCGTCGGGCCACATGGAGATCCGGCCGCGCTGCGGTTTGATGCCCACCAGATTCGACCACGACGCGGGGATACGGACCGATCCGGCGCCGTCGGAGCCCAGTGCTGCGGGAACGAGCCCTGCGGCGACGGCAGCGGCGCTGCCACCCGACGAACCACCGGGGGTGTGGTCACGCGACCACGGGCTGCGGGTGTGACCGAACGCGTCGCCGCCGGTGAGCGGCCACTGACCGAGTTCGGGGGAGTGCGTCTTGCCGACGATGACCGCTCCGGCGTCGCGCAGACGGCGCACCACCTCCGCGTCGTGTTCCTTGACGGCGAACGTGCCCGCGCATCCGAACATCGTCGTCTCACCCGCGATGTCGGTGTCGTCCTTGATTGCGACGGGCACTCCGAGCAGCGCGCGACGTTCGCCCGCCGCGAGGCGGCGGTCCGCGTCTGCGGCCTCGGACAGCGCACTGTCGCGCCGGACGACCCGGAAGGCGTTCAACTCTGCCTGCGACGCGTCTATCCGGTCCAGCGCGGTGCGCACCAGGTCGTGCGAGGTGACGGTGCCGTTCGCGAGGTCGTTCGCGGTATCGGCGAGACCCCGGGGGCGGGCAGGTGCGCTCATCGTTCTCCCTCACTGTTCGTTCGAACGAACGATAACGTGTTCTCGTTTCGACGTCGAGGATTTTCCCGTGGCCGGAGTCGGCGGCGCGGTGCCGCGTGTCGTGGCGACGTGAAACACTCGGGTGGTGAGGCTGTATCGGGACAACGCGGTGGTGCTGCGCCAGCACAAGCTGGGCGAAGCCGACCGCATCGTCACACTGCTCACCCGCCGCTACGGCCTCGTCCGCGCCGTCGCGAAGGGAGTGCGCCGAACCCGGTCGAAGTTCGGGGCCCGGCTCGAGCCGTTCGCGCACGTCGATGTGCAACTCCACCCCGGACGCAGTCTCGACATCGTCACCCAAGTGCAGACCCTCGACGCCTTCGCGGTCGGCATCGTCGACGACTACTCCCGCTACACCACCGCGTGCGCCATTCTCGAGACCGCCGAGCGGCTCGCCGGCGAAGAGCGGGCGCCCGCCCCGCGCCTGCATGCCTTGACCGTCGGGGCGCTGCGCGCGGTGTGCGACCACACCCGCCCACCCGAATTGATTCTCGACGCGTACCTCCTGCGCGCGATGGCCTACGCCGGATGGGCGCCCGCGATCACGCACTGCGCGCGGTGCGACCGGCCCGGTCCGCACACCGCCTTCCATGTCGCTGCCGGCGGCGCCGTGTGCGTGCACTGCCGTCCCCCCGGCGCGGCGACGCCCGCTCCCGCCGTCTTCGCCTTGCTCGACGCGCTCGCCCACGGCAGGTGGGCCGAGACGGAAGCAACCGAGGCCGGGGTCCGGAGCCAGGCCAGCGGGCTCGTCGCCGCGCACCTGCAATGGCATCTCGAGCGCCAACTGCGATCCTTGCCCCTGGTCGAACGCGGCGGCACCTACGTGGCCGAACGGGGCGGTTCGGGCGTCAGGCAGGATGGGACCCGTGATTCGACGACGCGCCCCACACCCATCGCCTGATCGCGCGATCCGGCCGCCCGACCCGCACCCGTCGGGGGCCACGCCGCCCATCCTCCAACCCGAGTTGATTCCGCGGCACGTCGCGCTGGTGATGGACGGAAACGGGCGCTGGGCGCAGGAACGTGGACTGCCGCGCACCGCCGGTCACGAACGCGGTGAAGAAGTCCTGATGGACACCGTGTGCGGGTGCATCGAGATGGGCATCACGTGGCTGTCGGCCTACGCGTTCTCCACCGAGAACTGGAAGCGCAGCCCCGACGAGGTGCGCTTCCTCATGGGCTTCAACCGCGACGTGATCCGTCGTCGCCGCGACGAGATGCACGAGATGGGTGTCCGCGTGCGGTGGGCCGGGCGTCGTCCGCGGTTGTGGCGCAGCGTCATCAAGGAACTCGAAGCCGCGGAGGAACTGACCCGCGACAACACTGTGATGACTCTCACGATGTGCGTCAATTACGGTGGTCGCGCCGAGATCGCCGACGCGGCCAGGGAAATCGGACGGCGGGTCGCGGCGGGGGACCTCGATCCGGAACGCATCACCGAGGCCACCATCGCGCGATACCTCGACGAACCCGACATGCCCGATGTCGACCTGTTTCTCCGGCCGTCGGGGGAGCAGCGCACGTCGAACTTCCTGCTGTGGCAGTCCGCGTACGCAGAACTGGTCTTCCAGGACAAGATGTTCCCCGACTTCGACCGTCGCGACCTGTGGGCCGCCTGTGTCGAGTACGCCTCGCGCGACCGCCGGTTCGGAGGTGTGAAATGACCGCGCTGAGAGACCGGATTGCCGCGGCGCTGACGCCGTTCGTCCAGTTGCGGACTCCCGGTGCCGAGGACAACGGAGACGGGTCGTTCGGATTCGACTACGGCGCCGTCCCGTTCGCACTGCAGGTCGTCACCCTCACCGAGGGACTGGACGTGGTGTCGCTGACCGGCGTGCTCGCGTGGGATCTCCCACTCGGCGACGAGGTGCGCAACCGCGTCGCCACCGCCGCCGAGGCGCTGCAGTTCGGTTCCATCCACGTCATCGAACGGGAGTCCGTCGCGGACGTGATCGTCCGCTACTCGTTCCCCGCCACCGGGCTCGAGGATTCTCCGCTGACCACCATGCTGCTGCTCGTCCTCGACGGAGTGGCCGAAGCCCGCGAGAACGTCGCGGGCACATCCGGAACGGGGAACGCATGACCGGCGACGCGGGTACCGGCGAGGAACAGTGGGACCTCGCGGTGGCGACCACCGGCGACGACGCGCTGCGCGACCTGGTGATCCGCACGCTGGCGCAGGCGATGGACGACGCACCCGAACCCGACGAGGACGGTGACGTTCCGATCTGGATCGAGGACGTGCCGACGTTCGCGACCGCCGATGCGGAAGCGGGTGTCGTGCACCTGGCGACGTTCCTGGCCGAGAACATCGCGGACCGGGCGCGCGCCGCCGAGGTGCTCACCGACCTGCAACTCGAGTTCCCCGAGTTCAAGTTCGTTCTGCACCACGACCGGGTCACTGCCGAGCAGCGTGTCGCTGCGTGCCCGCTCGTGCCGCTGCACCTGTTGCGCGCCGTGGGCGCCGTGGTTCCGCTCGTCGGGCAGGTGCGTGCGCTGGCCGACAGGCTCGGCGGCGATGCATGCGTGTTCGACGGGCCCGCGGACACCGTGGCCGGTGAGAACCTGCTCGGCGGGGACTGCGGGTGCGGTAACTGCACCTGCGGCTGACCTACCCGCTCGTCACGCCCTCGCCAGTGCGCAGTCGCGGCAGGTTCCGAAGATCTCGACCGTGTGGCTGACGTCGTCGAACCCGTGCGTGTCGGCGACCTCGTGCGACCAGCGCTCGACTTCGGGCCCGTCGACCTCGACGGTGAACCCGCAGTGGCGGCACACGAGGTGATGGTGGTGTCCGGAGGAGCAGCGACGGAACAGCGATTCGCCCGAGTCGGTGCGGAGCACGTCGACGCTGCCCGTCTCGGCGAGGGACTGCAGGGTTCGATAGACGGTGGTCAGACCGATGCCGTGCCCGCGCTTGCGCAGTTCGTCGTGCAGGTCCTGTGCGGAACGGAACTCTTCGGTGTTGTCGAGCAGATCCACGATCGCGCTGCGTTGTCTGGTCGAGCGCACCCCCACCAGGGGCTTGCGTGCGGAGGTCACTACGGTCGTCATCCTTCCTGAGCGTGCGCGACAGCGTCGATGACGATGTGAGCGAGGTGGTCGTCGGCCAGGCGGTAGAGAACTTCGCGGCCGGTGCGGTCGCCCCGGACCACGCCTGCGGTCTTGAGAACGCGCAGGTGCTGGCTGATCAGAGGCTGGGTCACGCCGAGTGCGCCGACGAGTTCGTGGACGCAGCGCGCGGATTCGCGCAGTTCGAGCACGATGGCGATGCGGACCGGTGCCGAGAGTGCGCGGAGCAGTTCGCCCGCGGCGACGAGCGTGTCGTGCGAGACCGGCGGGTGGGCCGGCGGGTGGGCCGGCGTCGCGCGGGGGGCCTCGTTGTCCGTGCGGCACTCGTCGTGACCGGCGTCGACACTCACGGGACTCCTCGCGCTCTCGGGGCTTATTGCAAACCGATACCATTTTGATATGCATGGATGTGCATGTCAACCGCCAGGAATTCGTCGCCGTGGCGGGGAGCGATAGTCTAAGTAGTCGACGCAAGCTGCGAAAACCCGCATCGAAGATGGAGAGAATCCGAGTGGCACCCAAATCCAAGATCGATACCGTCGCCAACCTCGCCAAGCGCCGAGGACTGGTCTACCCCTGTGGTGAGATCTACGGCGGCACCAGGTCGGCCTGGGACTACGGGCCGCTCGGAGTCGAGCTCAAGGAAAACATCAAGAAGCAGTGGTGGCGGAACATGGTCACCAGCCGCGACGACGTCGTCGGCCTCGACTCGTCGGTGATCCTCCCGCGCCAGGTGTGGGTCGCGTCCGGCCACGTCGGCGTGTTCAACGACCCGCTCGTCGAATGCCTGAGCTGTCACAAGCGCCACCGCCAGGACCACCTGCAGGAGGCGTACGCCGAGAAGCACAAGCTCGACGACCCCGACGCCGTGGCGATGTCGGAGATCGTGTGCCCGGACTGCGGCACCAAGGGCCAGTGGACCGAGCCGCGCGACTTCAACATGATGCTCAAGACCTACCTCGGTCCGATCGAGAGCGAAGAGGGCCTGCACTACCTGCGTCCGGAGACCGCTCAGGGCATCTTCGTGAACTTCGCGAACGTGCTCACCACGTCGCGCAAGAAGCCGCCGTTCGGCATCGGCCAGATCGGCAAGAGCTTCCGCAACGAGATCACCCCCGGCAACTTCATCTTCCGCACCCGCGAGTTCGAGCAGATGGAAATGGAATTCTTCGTCAAGCCCGGCGAGGACGAGGAATGGCACCAGTACTGGATCGACTACCGGATGGACTGGTACACCGGGCTGGGCATCAACAAGGACAACCTGCGCCTGTACGAGCATGCGCAGGAGAAGCTGTCGCACTACTCGAAGCGCACCGTCGACATCGAGTACCGCTTCCACTTCCAGGGCAGCGAATGGGGTGAGCTCGAGGGCGTCGCCAACCGCACCGACTTCGACCTGTCGACGCACTCGCAGCATTCGGGCACCGACCTGAGCTACTTCGACCAGACGACGAACGAGCGCTACACGCCGTACGTCATCGAACCCGCAGCCGGCCTCACCCGTTCGCTCATGGCGTTCCTCGTCGACGCCTACACCGAGGACGAGGCACCCAACGCCAAGGGCGGGGTCGACAAGCGCACGGTGCTGCGGCTGGACCGCCGCCTCGCGCCCGTCAAGGCCGCCGTGCTGCCGCTGAGCCGCAACTCCGATCTGAGCCCCAAGGCCAAGGATCTCGCCGCCCAGTTGCGCCAGCACTGGAACATCGAGTTCGATGACGCCGGCGCCATCGGCCGCCGTTACCGTCGTCAGGACGAGATCGGCACGCCGTTCTGCATCACCGTCGACTTCGACACCCTCGAGGACCACGCGGTCACCATCCGCGAGCGCGACTCGATGGCGCAGGAGCGCGTCGCGCTCGACCAGGTCGAGGGTTACCTCGCGCAGCGCCTGATCGGCTGCTGATCGGTCGATCCGACTCTCACTCGACTCGCCGGCCCTCCCGTATCACGGGAGGGCCGGCGAGTCTTTGTGAACTCGGGTGAGTTGTTGCCCGCTGAGCGGGCATTTTCCCACCAGGGTTTTACCTGTGCGGCGTCAGAACCTGCCGCCGCTCGACCCGCCGAATCCGCCTCCGCCGCCCCCGAAGCCGCCGCCCCCGAAGCCGCCGCCTCCGAAGCCGCCGCCGTGCCCGCCGCCCCCGAGCACGCTGTTGATGAGGATGCCGCCCAGCACGGCACCGGCGATGTTGCCTCCCGACGAACCGCCACCGCGCGGCGGGTTGCGACGTTCCCACGACTCGACATCCCGGCGTGCGGCGCTCAAGGCGCGGGACGCGAGGGCCGACGCCGTCTGGGCGTGCTGCAGCGCCTGGGCTGCGTCCGTCGACGCCAGCTGCCGGGCCGCGTCCAGATGGCGCTGCGCCTCCGACAGCCTCGTGCGTGCCTCCGCGCCGACGACGCCGCGTCGCGTGCCGATGAAATCGGATGCGGCGGTGACCTGTGCCTGGGCGGCGGTCAGATCCTGCTCGAGCCGCCGGCGGGCCCGCGCTTCCTCCTCTCGAGCCGCGCGGGTCTGCGCCCGCAGGGCATCGAGGCGCGCGTCGGTTTCCACGACCCGCGTGAAACTTCCCAGCGGGTCGGTGTGCTGCGCGGCCCGTGCATGCTCGAGTGCCTCCTGGGCGGCTCGGCGCGCTTCGGCGAGTTCCGGGCCACCTGCGGCAACGAGCCCTTCGGCGTCGGCAATGCCTTGCGCCGCATCTTCCATGGCAGCCGGAAGAGTCGCGATCGCGTGGCGGATGTCCTCCGCGGCGTGCTCGACACCGTCGAGGAGCGTTGCCGCGTGTCCGAGTGCGCGTTCGGACTCGCGGATCGCGCGGACCGCGTCACCTTGCTCACCCGCCGGACGCGACACCGCGACCCGGCCTTCATCGATGGCCTTCTCGGCGTACTCGATCTCCTCGACCGCGAGCGACACGTTGTCCTTGACGGGCGCGAGCGCCTCCGCCGGGAATTCTTCGGTCAGCTGCGCGAGAGCGGCCTCGCCCTGCGGGATACGTGCCCGCAGGCCGATGGCGCGCTGTGTCAGTGCGTCGAGCCGGTCGGGAGCGTCGAGCAACAGGTCCCGCATCCGGTCGAACGCCTCCACCTGCGCGTCGAGCTCGCGGTCGGCCTGCCCGCACGACGAGACGAGCTGCACCAGCATCTCGCGCTGTTGCTCCGGGGTCTCCGGGATGTCGTCGTCGAGACGCTGCCGGATCTCGAACGCGTTCGCGAGCGCGGCCTGCGCCTGCCGGTACGCCCGGTCGAACGGCTGAACTGCCGTGTCGCCGAATTCGCCGCGCGCCAGCTCGAGTGCTTCCGAACTCGAGCGCACTGCGTTGTCCGTCTCCACCAGTACCTTCTGGGCATGCAGCTCGAGACCCTCGAGCGGGAGCGCGGCCAGTGCGCCGGTATCGGCGGGATCGATCGCCGCTGCGCGCGCGGCGGCCGTCTCGGCACGCTTGCGCTTGGACCGCCGCGAATATGCGTAGACGCCGCCGGCACCCGCGGCGATCACGCCGCCACCGACGAGCAGTGTCGTGGTGGGCGCGCTCGAGGGCGTCAACGCGGCATCGAGGCCGTCCGCCGCGGCCACGGCGGCGCCCGCCCAGTCACCGGTGCGCAGCGCGGGCGTGATGTCGTTCGAGCTGATGCGGTTGCGTTCCGACTGGGAAATATCCGACCCGTTCGGGGTCCACAACGCGAACTCGCGGTCGTCGGTAGCGACGGCGAGCAGGGCAGTGTCCGGACCGAAGTTGCTGGCTCGCGCGGTCGCCTGCGCCCAGGCGTCGTAGTTCTGGCCGTCGAAGGTCGACACGTACGTGACCCACAGTTGCAGGCGGTGCTCGTCGTACAACGTGTCCACCGCCTGCTGGATACGTGCGACGTCGTCGGCATCGAGGACTCCGGCGCTGTCGCTGATCGGTGACTGGAGTCGTGACGGGGGCTCGGCCGACGCCGCGACGGGCATCAGCAGCCACGCAGTCGCGGCGAGCAGGAGGGGTAGCAGCGCGGGCACGATCCGGGCGGGACGTCGGCGCGGGGACGATGCGTGGGGCATGACAACGAATCTAGTGGTTCGCGGGAACGAAGCACGGTCGGCGCGTCGCCCTGCTTCGTTCCCCGCGTCCACTGGCAGACTTGAGGGGTGAGTACCGCATCCCACCCCAGGGTCCCCGCGCCAGGCCGCGCCGAGGACGATCTCGGCACGGGCGCCCGCATCACCCGGTGGCTGAGGCGATTGGTGGTCGGTGCGCTGCTCGCCGCGATCCTCGTCGTCGGCGGAACGGCGATACGGGTGTGGCAGGTCGCCCGTATCGACGACAGGACGCCCGCCGACGCCATCGTCGTGCTCGGCGCCGCCCAGTACTCCGGCACACCGTCGTCGGTGTTCGAAGCACGACTCGAGCAGGCACTCAAGCTGTACGAGGCAGGGGTGTCGCCGATGATCGTCACCGTCGGTGGCAAGCAGGAAGGCGATCTGTTCACCGAAGCGGCCGCGGGCAAGAACTATCTCGTCTCCCGGGGCGTGCCCGCGGACGCGATCATGGCGGTGGAAGAGGGATCCGACACGCTGCGCAGCGTAGAAGCCGTGAGCAGGGACATGGGCGAGCTGGGGTTGTCGTCGTCGGTGCTGGTGAGCGACCCGTGGCATTCGCTGCGCACCCGGACCATGGCCCGCGACTCTGGTCTCGAGGCATGGACCGCGCCGACCCGTCAGGGCCCGGCGGTGTTCACCCGCAACTCGCAGTTTCACGCGATCGCCCGCGAAACGGGCGCGTTGATCTGGTACCAGATCACCCATTTCTCCGCGGACTTCCCGTACACAGCAGAGCAGTGACCGCGGGTGGGAGGCCGAGATGGTGAAGGACGAAGATATGGGTAGGCGTACATGTGAGTAGGGGCCGGGAGACGTACGGCCGGTGCGACGAAGGACGGATCTGATGCAGGGCTACAGCGAACACGATCTGGAGCGGCGTGTCGCCGAACCGCCGAAGCGCTCGGCGTTGATCGGTGCTGAACGGGCCGCCGCCGACCGCACCGCATTCGCGCGCGACCGCGCGCGGGTCCAGCACTCCGCTGCCCTGCGCAGGCTGGCCGACAAGACTCAGGTCGTCGGCCCTCGCGACGGTGACACTCCGCGCACCCGGCTCACGCACTCGATGGAGGTCGCGCAGATCGGCCGCAGCATCGCGGAGGGAATCGGCGCCGACGCCGATGTCGTGGACCTCGCGGGACTCGCCCACGACATCGGGCACCCGCCGTACGGGCACAACGGAGAGCGCGCCCTGGACGCGGTGGCGGCGCCGTGCGGAGGATTCGAAGGGAACGCGCAGAACCTGCGCATCCTGACGTGCCTGGAGCCCAAGGTTCTCTATCCGGACGGCACGAGCGCCGGCCTGAACCTCACCCGCGCCGCCCTCGACGCGACGCTCAAATATCCGTGGACGCGGCCGTCTCCGGGCGCGAAGTTCGGCGCGTACGACGACGACGTCGAAGTGCTGACGTGGGTGCGGGAGGGCGCGCCGGATCGCCGCAAATGCCTCGAGGCGCAGATCATGGACTGGTCCGACGACGTCGCGTACTCGGTGCACGACGTCGAGGACGGCGTCATCGACGGCCGAATCGACCTGCGGGTGCTCGGCGACGCGGACGCAGTGTCCGCGCTCATCGAACTGGGCATGCGCGAATTCTCCGATCTCGTCCCCGACGAACTCACCGAAGCAGCGAAACGATTGTCGGAGATGCCCGTCGTGATCGACGTCGGAACCTTCGACGGCACCCTGGCCAGTTCCGTCGCTCTCAAACGCCTCACCAGCGAACTCGTCGGCCGATACGCCACCGCCGCGATCCTGGGAACGCGGGAGGTCACCGGTGACCAACCCGTCACGAGATACGACGCCGACCTGGTGATTCCGCCCGTGGTCGCCGCCGAGGTGGCGTTGCTCAAGACGATGGCGCTGCAGTTCGTCATGTCCGACCGCGTGCACCGCACCCGGCAGGAGGCGCAGCGCGAGCGGATCCACCGCGTCGCGGAATGGCTGCTGCGGACGGCGCCGGTGGGCCTCGATCCGTTCTTCGCCGCGGCGTGGAAAGACGCACCCGACGACGCGGCGCGGGTGCGCGTGGTGGTCGATCAGATCGCGTCGTGCACCGAATCCCGGCTCGAGCGCATCGACCGGGACAGCCTCGCCGCGCAGGCCAGCTGGGGGTAGCGCCGCGACGCGGGACCACCGCTGCGGGCCGCGGCGGCCGAGCGGCTTAGAATCGACGTCGTGGCCGGCCGAATTTCAGACAGAGACATCGCGGCCATTCGCGACCGCGCCCGCATCGAAGACATCGTCGGTGAATACGTCGCACTCAAGCGAGGCGGCGCCGACTCCCTGAAGGGGCTGTGCCCGTTCCACGACGAGAAGTCGCCGTCGTTCCACGTGCGGCCCAACCACGGGCACTTCCATTGCTTCGGGTGCGGGGAGGGTGGCGACGTCTACTCGTTCCTGCAGAAGATCGAACACGTCAGTTTCGTCGAAGCCGTCGAGCAACTCGCGGAGCGCGTGGGCTACACCCTCAACTACGAAGGCGGCGGGCCGTCGGTCCAGCGCGACCGCGGTACCCGTGCCCGCCTCGTCGCCGCGAATGCCGCCGCCCAGGAGTTCTACGCCGAGCAACTGCGCACCCCGGGTGCCCAGGCGGCGCGCGACTACCTCACCGAGCGCAACTTCGACAGCGCCGCCGCCGAGACGTTCGGCTGCGGCTTCGCGCCCGCCGGATGGGACCTGCTCACCAAGCATCTTCTCGGTCGGGGGTTCGAGTTCGCAGAACTCGAGGCGGCCGGACTGTCGCGGGAGGGGCGCCGCGGACCCATCGACCGGTTCCACCGGCGACTGTTGTGGCCGATCCGCAATCTCTCCGGTGACGTCATCGGGTTCGGGGCGCGACGGCTGTACGACGACGACCAGATCACCGCGAAGTACATGAACACGCCGGAGACGCAGCTGTACAAGAAGTCTCAGGTGCTGTTCGGGTTGGACCTCGCGAAGCGCGAGATCGCCAAATCACACCAGGCGGTGATCGTCGAGGGTTACACCGACGTCATGGCCATGCATCTCGCCGGCGTGAAGACCGCCGTGGCCGCGTGCGGAACCGCCTTCGGCGACGAGCACCTGGCCATGCTGCGCCGCCTGCTCATGGACGACAGCTATTTCCGCGGCGAGGTCATCTACACCTTCGACGGTGACGACGCCGGCCGAGCCGCCGCGATGAAAGCATTCGAGGGCGACCAGAAGACGGCGGCGAAAACCTACGTCGCCATCGCCCCCAAGGGCATGGATCCCTGCGAACTCCGGCAGGAGTCCGGTGACGGCGCCGTGCGCGATCTCGTCGCCCGCAGGACTCCGATGTTCGAGTTCGTGGTGAAATCCATTCTCTCCGAACACAATCTGGACAACGCGGAGGGAAGAGTCGAGGCGCTGCGCCGCTGTGTTCCGGTGGTCGCACAGATCAAGGACCGCACCCTGCGCGACAACTACTCGGTGCAACTCGCGCACTGGGTGGGCTGGGACGACATTCCCGCTGTGCGGCGCCGGGTGCAGGACGAAGCCCGGCGCGGTGCCCGCGCACCGGAAACGAAGTCCCGGGCCGGAGCCACCGTGGCGCCCCAGGCGCCCGCGTCGGCGTTGCGCCGGCCCCGCCCGAACGACCCGTCCCTGTGGCCGCAACGCGACGCGCTCAAGGCCGCCCTCCAGTACCCGGGCATTGCCGGCACCGTATTCGATTCGCTGCCCAAGGAGACCTTCACCGATCCGGCGTACGCAGCGGTCCGTACAGCGGTCGCTGCCGCGGGCGGCACCGGTTCGGGTATGGGTGGCGGCGAGTGGGTCGACGCGGTCGGCCGGGCAGCGAAGGACCCCGTCGCGCATTCGCTGGTGATGGAACTCGCAGTCGAGCCGATACCGGCCGAGGAAGACCGCATTCCGCGCTACATCGGCGGCGTGCTGGCACGCCTGCAAGAAGTGTGGGTGGGGGAGCAGGTCGCGGAACTGAAGTCGAAGTTGCAGCGCATCTCGCCCGCCACCGAATCGGACGAGTTCCACGCGCTGCTCGGCGACCTCATGGCACTCGAGCAGTACCGGCGGAGCTTGCTCGACCAGGCCATCGGCGATACGAGCGGCGACGGCCTGGCCGGCTGAGCAGCTACTTCTTGAGCTGATCCCGCGGGATCATGATCGTCGTGTGCTCGTCGATCGGCTTCATCGGCTCGAGCTTCGGTTGAGGACTCAGCGAGTCGGCGAGCTTCTGCCGTCCCACCTCGATCGCCTTCTTGGTGACCGGGCTCCCCGCCACCGCCCTCGCGGTCTTGCTGATCTGCTCGTATCGGGCACGACCCGCTTTGGTGCCGAGCACATAGCCCGCAGCGACTCCGACCAACAAACCCATCAATGTGCTGTCCTTCCACCCGTGGCTGCGCGTCTGTTCCATCCTGCCTGATCTTGGCCCGGACGCGCACTGTGCAGGCGATTTGGCACCGCGGCGGGTTGAGCGCTATGGTTTTCCACGCACCGGGGGAAACCGCGGAGCACCGCAGGACAATCCCCTGTAGCTCAATTGGCAGAGCATTCGACTGTTAATCGAACGGTTGCTGGTTCGAGTCCAGCCGGGGGAGCGCGTGAAATCCTCCCACCCCCACAGGGTGGGAGGATTTTTTCGTTGGGCGGTAATCGGTGTGACGATGACGACATCGCTGTCTCACCCGGTGTCGAATCGCCCGCGCATTTCCGGGTACCATTCCGAAGCGCTGTTCGATGCGGACAGCGTTCTGTGGCGCCCGTCGCCGCGGAGGGGCGGTAGCTCAGTCGGTTAGAGCCGTGGACTCATAATCCATTGGTCGCGGGTTCGAGCCCCGCCCGCCCCACGTAGATGGCACTTTTCCCAACCGGGAGAGGTGCCATCCGACGTTTATTCGTCGTTTATGGCGACGGCTCTGTCCAGCAGATCCGCCACTGCGGAGTGCGTCCGACCGCGGCTCATGTACCGGTCCATCGTCATACTGACGTGCCGATGCCCGAGATGATCTGCCCCGATTCGAGGGGATAGGCCCTCCTCGTCGATGAGGGTTGCCACGGACTTCCGGAAGCTATGGGATGACGTGTCGGGCACCCCGAGGTCGTCGCGGACCTTGCGCCACTGCTTCGCGAAGTTGTTCGGGTCACGTAGAGTGCCGGCCGTCGACGGGAAGATCACCCCGAGCGTCCCAAGCTGTGGCTGATCCGCTCGCCTCTTGAGGATGTCGAGCGCGAACAGTGGCAGGGGGATGGTTCGGAGCCCAGCTGCGGTCTTCGCGGACTCGACGCGTTGCAACCCGATACCCTTCGCACGCACGACCTTCCCGGACACGGCCACGGTGCGGGCGTCGTCATCGACGTCCGACCACCGCAGCGCGAGTAGCTCCGAGCGGCGTAGGCCCGTCGCGATCAGGAGGGTGATCGGGTCGACGAGGTCGTTCGCCGTGCAGTACTCGGACTCGCCGAGTGCGACGATCAGGCCGCGCAGCTCGTCTGCAGTGAGTGCCCGTGCACCCTTCGGTGGTGTCTTGGACTTGATGGGGGAGACGTCGCGCACCGGGTTCGAGTCGAGCGCCCCGGCGATGACCGCGATACCGAGGGCGCCCCGAAGGATCGTCTTCGCCTGCCGTGCCATCGTTGGCCCGTGTGCCTTGCTCATCGCCCGTATAGCGCTGTCTATCCGCCCCGCGGTAGCTTCGCCTACCCGGACGCTGCCGATCTTCGTCTCGAGCTTGCCAGCCGCGTATCGATACGTGTCCATCGTCGCCGCTGCCCGGCCTTCGTCCTCGAGGCGAGTCAAGTACGTCGTGACCAGGGCTGTGACCGTGGTCGAGTCGGTCACCTCGTCCTCGCTCGGTGTGCGGCGAGAATCAAGGTGGTCGAGGAGTTCCCTTTCGGCGACCTTTCCGTGTTGGTCGCGGGTGCCATCGGGTGTGCGTCGCTCAACGCGCCTGACGACGCCGTCTGTGTCACGGAATCGGCAGTGCGCGAGCCAGATTCCGCCGCCGAGGTCGCGGCGAGTGATCTTCCCGTGCTGCCCGATTCGAAGCGGCGGTCTGCCTGCCATCTAGGGTTGGATTGCAGACGGGGGCTGCATGGGCATTGTGCTCTGCATCTCAATTTCGGTCACGTCGATTCCTTCGACGGCTGGGCTTTCGAGCCTCATGTCGCGGGTATCTCGAGCGTTCGCGGACTCGGTAACGAACGGAAAGTAACGACTCCACAGGCTGGCTATCGCCGCGTCGTGTAGTCGCTCCTCGACCTTGGCAAGGGTGAACATCCAATCCCGACCTTTGCCTTCCGGCCGAACGACGTCGAGGCTGATTCTGTCTATGAAGTTGCTGATCCACTCGCCAAGATGTGGGGCATAGTCTGGCCCTTCCCATTCCGGGTCGAGACCGGACTTCTTAATGGATTGAAAGTCCTTTGCGGCGCGGGCCAACTGGTCAGTGGTGACCGCGCGAGGAATGCCCAGCAGTTCCAGCGCGCTCACTGGAGTGGTCCGCATATGGTGTGCCAGCCAGTGGGTAATTGCAGCTACCGATGAGTGTACGACGTAGGGCCCCTGCCGGCCTTCGGATAGTTCGATCGCGAATCGCATGGTCTCAGATGCGCCGATCGCCCGATCGAACTGTCGTTGGTTCGCTTGTAGGCGCTGCAGTTCCGCAACTATCGCGTCTAGATCCTGGTGGTAGACGTACTGAAGGCCACCGCCTGCGGGAGCCAAGGCTATCGCGTCGATTCCGAGAACGTTGGCGACCGTAAACGCCTCCGTGAACCGGACCGGGCGGGTGCCCGCCTCGACTCGCGACAGCGTCCCTTGGGACCAGTTCAGGCCGGCGGCGCGGAGTTTGTCCGATAGTTCCCCCTGGCTGAGCCCTTGGGAAACCCTCAGATCCTCGATTCGCTTGCCAACCGCTTCGTCTGCATCCACGACAGTAGGCTATCGCGTTTTTCGGTGTTGACCAACGATTCTCATCATGTATCGTGAAACTCGGTTGAGACGAGCGAATTATGAGATGGGAGTGAAAGTGCACACGAGCGAGGACTACTGGCTGAGTCGCGAAGAGGTCGCAGACAGGTTGAAGCTGCCCGCGAAGACGTTGGCGCAGTGGGCGACGCAGAAGAAGGGGCCGCGATTCTCGAAGATCGGCCGGTTCGCCCGCTACAAGCTCAGCGACATCACTGCGTGGGAGGACGACCAGGTCACCGGCGGCGCGGCCTGATGGCCCTGATGGCTACGAACGAAAACGCCCGCCCGGTGCTCGAACACCGGACGGGCAGCGAATCCAACCCCTACCAAGAAGAAGGTTCGATGACCGACTCTACCCGTTACGCGGTGGCCTGCCAGTTCGATACTGGGCAGGTTGACCAGCTCGGCACGTTCACGACAGACGTGGCCGCGAAGGATGCCGCGATCACCCACGCGTCGACGTGGGCTGATGACCTCGGTACCAGCATGGCGTTCGACCCCGCCACGATGACCGCCACGCTCGGCGGCGGCGACGTGCTCGAGTACCGGATTGTTGCTGACAGTGTCGGGCACTGGTTCGTCGGTGTCGCGCCCACGCTCGATTGCGATGAGACCGTGGCCCCGCCAAAGGTGTTCCGCACCTATGAACGTGTGCTCGTCAGCGACGGCAACATGGCCGTGGCGATCGCTGCCGTCGATTTCCTCATTGCGGGTCGACTCTGCGGGACCGAGATGCAGGTGCGGTGCGAAATCCGCCGGAGCCTGAGCCCGAGAGTTGCTCGTTTGCTCGGTTCCGTGCTTGTACAGGCCGCAGATCTCGCCGAGGGGGTTCGCTCCTTCCATTGCAGCGAGGCCGAGGTTTGGGAGTCGTTGTGATCGCGCTCGCTGTGGCGCTGATTCTGCTCTCTCATTTCTGGATCTACGTCGATCGCGGGAGCCTCCGCTCGAACTGACCGAATGATGCGTGTCGAAGGTCTGTAACGACCTTGATTCGCGACCCCGGAGGCCGGCGACCTCACTACTGAGAACCGGCCCCGGGGGTCGAACTTGGAAAGGTTGATACCCCGCATGGTATCGAATTTTGACCCCCAATCGATCGCCTTCCTAACGTCATCGCAGGCTCTCGTTGCAGAGGGCCTGCTCGATGCCGCGATCCTCCGAGCATCCGCAGTTGACGCCGCCGCAGCGTTCGCGCATGTGCGTGAAGCGGATTTCGACAACCCTAGTCTCGGCGTGATATTCGAGACTGCCGCCGAGTTGCGTGCCGCAGGACTACCGCACGACCCGGTCATAGTCCTCGATGAGCTGACCCGCCGTGGGCTGACCGCAGGTCACGTGGGCGCGATGCTCCGCAAGCACCTGCTCGATGTCGTCACCAGCGAGGCTGCAGCCTCGCCGCTCGCCGTCTCGTCGTATGCATGTGCCGTCGTATCCGATTCCTACAGGAGGAGATTCGAGATTCTAGGCAAGTCATTGGTTGAGGCCTCGGCGGGTTTCGCTGAACACGACCTTCTGCCGCTGCTTCAATCGGGACGGGACGCCGCTGTCGCGCACGCCGGTCGGTTGTTCAGACTCCGCGAGGCGACGGGGGCAGCGATATGAGCTTCTCTGTGACGGAACTGCCGGTGGCAGAACGATTCTGGACTGCTCGTCCGGTCCTTGAGCATATTCGCGAGTTCGCCCGAGCCCGACGATCCGGGCCGTGGTCGACACTTCTCGTTGTCCTCGCAAGAGCTGTCGCCAGCGTCGAGCCCAACGTGATGATCCCGCCGACGGTGGGGGGTTCTGTCTCGCTCAACCTGTTCGGTGCGCTCGTAGGGCAGTCGGGGGCTGGCAAGGGTGCCTCCGAGGGTGCTGGTCGGGATGCGGTGCAGTTCGTCGACTTCAACAGCCGAGTGATCGACCTCGACGAGCTGCCGCTCGGATCGGGGGAAGGTGTGGCGCGCACGTACCGCCCTGCAGGGACCGGCGACGAGGAGCCAAATCCCCGTACGCGTGCGCTGTTCTCGGTACCCGAGGTCGACACTCTCACGGCGCTTGGGCAGAGGCAGGGTGCCACGCTCATGGCCGAACTGCGGAAGCTGTACATGGGTGAGCAGCTTGGTTTCAACAACGCATCCAAGGCCACGTGCTCGGTGTTGCCCGCGCACACTTACCGGGCATCGTTGCTCGTTGGAGTGCAGCCGGCGAAAGCCGGACCGTTGCTGCATGACGCAGATGGCGGAACGCCGCAACGGTTCGTGTTCCTCCGTGTCGATGACCCGGATGCACCCGACGAGCCGCCGCCGGCACCGGCCCCGTTCGTGGTGAAGCTGCCGCGCTGGGGTAGCGGCCCTGTCAACCTGACCGTGCCTGAGATTGCTCGTGTGGCGATGGACCGGCACCGGGTCGCGATCCTTCGGGGCGAGGACGTCGACCCCCTGGACGGGCACCGGATGTTGACTCAGTTGAAGGTGGCGGCCGCGCTATTGATCCTCGACGGTCGCACTGTCATCGATGATGAGGACTGGAGGCTGGCGGGGTTCGTGATCCGGGAGTCGAACCGCGCCCGCACCGGCATCGAACGGACTCTCGCCGAGCGCACCCGAGCGGCGAACCGTGCGCGTGCCGAGGTGAAGGCAGACGAGGCCGACCTACTCCACGATCGGGCGGCGCAGCATCTCCGAAATCGAGCCCGTAGCGCTGTCCTGCGCAGGCTCGGGCGCGCCGAAGCCAGCCGAAAGGATCTTCGGTCGGCGATGCGCAACGACCTACGGGGCGATCTTGACTCAACGTTGGCCGACCTGATCGACGAAGGCGCGGTTGTTGAGACCGCGGGGGTGTACGTGCTTGTGGGGGAGTACGGGGGTACGGACTGTACCCCCCTCCGAAACTCACTTTGACCTGCTGAAAACGGCGGGGGTACGGCTCGTACCCCCGTACCCCCGCCGTTCACATTTGACCTGGGAAACGAGGAAACATGAGCAAACTCGCCCTCGAATGGCTTACCGGCGCCACTGACGAGGTGACCCCGTGATGCAACACCGTCTGTCGCAGGGTGTCGCAGTCGCAGGAACCGCCGCGATCTGCGCAGCAGCGTTCATACTGTCGTTCGCCGCTCTGACCGACCTTGCTGCGCGCTCAGGTGTCACGGTGCCGTGGTTGTGGCCGGCGATCGTCGACGGGCTGATCCTGGTTGCGACAGTCGCAGTCGTCGCGGGTGCCGGGCGCTACGCGTGGTTGCTGCTGCTCGTCGGTGCCCTGGTCTCGGTCGCGGGCAACGTGTTGCACGCCGCACTACCGGACGGGCCGCTACCCATCTGGTTGCGTGCCACTGTCGCCGCAGTGCCGCCGGTAGCGCTGGTTGCTGTAGCGCACTTGGCTGTCGTGCTACGCCGCGCAACAGTCGGTACCGCAGCCTCGGAGGAGTCGCCTGACGGACTCGATGCAGGTGTTGCATCTGCACCACCCCGGATCACTGACACGATCGAGGTGTACACGCCGTCGCCGACGCTCATCGACGATCCGGACCCCGAGCCGGACGGGACACTGTCCGGCGGTGTGTCCGCAGAGCCCGTTGATCCGCCCAATGCGGCACCCGAGGGCGCGACGAAAACCAGGGCACTGCAACTGCTCCACGAAGGGATCGAACCGCGCACCGTCGCACATCAACTCGGAGTCCACCGCACCACGGTCTACCGCTGGCGCAGGGAGGTCGCCCTGGCATGACAACCTCACCTCTCATGGTGCTGCCTACACCCGGCACACGCACCGCGCATAGCCCCGGCTACTGCCCGTCCCGAACAGGCGCAGGCGCGGTTTCGCGAGTACTCGGATACGCGGCGCACTGCACTGATGCACCTTCGCGCGGCGACGTCTTGCAGATGCTGTAGCGATGACCTCGAGAACTCGATTCATGTCTTCGCTTGGGTCTATGCATCGCCACCGCTCGCAACCGGGCAAGATGACCTGCTGAGCGTTGCTGTTGTCTGTGAAGGGGTGGGGTCGGTCATGGGTTCTGTTCACGAGGTCATCGAGGCGTTCCGGCAGGCGCCGACTAACTCGGAACGGGGCACCAAGTTCGAGCAGTTGATGGTCCGCTACTTCCAGCTCGACCCGATGCTTGCCCAGCAGTACGACGAGGTGTGGCGGTGGACGGATTGGCCGGGCCGCGACGGGAAGCCGGACACCGGAATCGACCTCGTCGCACGCGAGCGCGACACCGGCGCTCTGACTGCGATTCAGTGCAAGTTCTACGAACCGACCCACACCCTCGCCAAGGGTGACATCGACTCGTTCTTCACCGCGTCGGGGAAGAAGCCGTTCACGAACCGGGTGATCATCTCCACCACCGACCGGTGGGGCAAGAACGCCGAGGACGCCCTCGACGGGCAGTCCATCCCGGTGCAGCGGATCGGGCTCGCGGAAATCGCCGAGTCCCCGGTCGACTGGGACATCGCCTGGCCGGCGGGTGAGCTGCAGGTCGATCTCACGGAGGCGAAACGGCACGAGCCACGCACCCACCAGCAGGCGGCGATGGACGCGGTGTTCGCCGGGTTCGAGGCCGGCAACGATCGCGGCAAGCTGATCATGGCCTGCGGCACCGGCAAGACGTTCACCGCACTCAAGATCGCCGAGCGCGCCGCGGCCGAGAACGGCGGCAATGCCCGGATCCTGTTCGCGGTGCCGTCGATCTCGCTACTGTCGCAGACGTTGCGGGAGTGGACTGCCCAGACCCAGGTCGATCTGCGGGCGTTCGCGGTGTGTTCGGACACCAAGGTCTCGCGCTCCGCGGAGGACGTTGCAGTCCACGACGTCGCGATCCCCGTCACCACCGACGCCGCGACCCTGGTCCAGGAGATGGGACACCGCAAACGAGCCAAGGGACTGACGGTGGTGTTCACCACCTACCAGTCCCTCCCCGTCGTCGCGAAGGCGCAGACACAGGGCGTCGACGCCTTCGACATGGTGATCTGCGACGAGGCGCACCGCACCACCGGCGTCACCCTGTTCGGGGACGACGAGTCGAACTTCGTGAAAGTGCACGACGCCGACTACCTCAAAGCCGACCGCCGCCTCTACATGACCGCGACGCCGCGTATCTTCGACGAGTCGGTGAAAGAGAAAGCCGACGAGCACTCGGCGGAGTTGTCGTCGATGGACGACGAACTGATCTTCGGGCCCGAGTTCCACCGCCTCTCGTTCGGGGACGCCGTCGAGCGGGGTCTGCTCACCGACTACAAGGTGATCGTGCTGACCGTCGACGAGGACCTCGTCGCCGCGCCCCTGCAAACCCAGTTGGCGGGGGAGCTCGCCGAACTACGCCTCGATGACGCCTCAAAGATCGTGGGCTGCTGGAACGGCCTCGCCAAACGCGCCGGCCGCACCCCCGACGGAACCGGCTTCGCGCCCGGTGAGCCGCCGATGAAGCGGGCGGTGGTGTTCGCCAAGGACATCGCCGCGTCCAAGCAGGTCGCCGAAGTCTTCCCCGCTGTCGTCGACGCCTACCGCGATCTGCTCGAGAACGGCGAGAACGACGGACAACAGGTCTCGTCGACGAACCTCGACCTCTCCTGCGCGGTCCGCCACGTCGACGGCACCTTCAACGCCCTGCAACGCAACGCCGAACTCGCCTGGCTCAAAGCCCCCGTCCCCGAGGGTGAATGCCGGATCCTGACCAACGCCCGCTGCCTGTCCGAAGGTGTCGACGTCCCCGCCCTCGACGCAGTCATGTTCCTCAACCCCCGCAACTCGGTCGTCGACGTCGTCCAGTCCGTCGGGCGGGTGATGCGCAGGGCAGAGGGCAAGGACTACGGCTACATCATCCTGCCCGTCGCTGTGCCCGCCGGCGTCTCTCCGTCACAGGCCCTGTCGGACAACCGCCGCTTCAAGGTGGTCTGGCAGGTCCTCAACGCGCTGCGTGCGCACGACGACCGGTTCAACGCGATGGTCAACTCCATCGCCCTCAACGCCAAGTCGGACCTCAAGGCCGGCAAGGGCAGCGAGATGCTGATGGGCGGGCATATCGGCCCTACCGCCGATGCCGGCGAATCCATCGGCACCACCACCAGCAGCGGCACCCCCGCTTCGTCGGATGCCGACGGTGACACCGGTTCCGGATCCGGGCCTTCGGACACCGCGGGCGGGCAGATGGCCCAACAGATGGCACTGTTCTCCCTGTCGGAGTGGCAGGAAGCGATCGTCGCGCGCATCGTCGACAAGGTCGGCACCCGCGCCTACTGGGAGGACTGGGCCACCGACGTCGCCGACATCGCCACCGCCCAGATCACCCGCATCCGCGCACTGTTGGACGGCGCCAACCCAGCGGTGACCGAGGCATTCGTGCAATTCCTGCAAGGCCTACGGGACAACCTCAACGACTCCATCACCGACACCGACGCGATCAGCATGCTCTCCCAGCATCTGATCACCAAGCCGGTGTTCGACGCCCTGTTCGCCGAACACGACTTCGCCTCCCACAACCCCGTCTCACAAGTCATGCAGGCAATGGTCGACACCCTCGGCGACGCCGGCCTCGAAGCCGAAACCGCAAAACTCGACGGCTTCTACGCCTCGGTGCGGGTTCGGGCGTCGGAGGTGACCACCGCGGACGGCAAGCAGAAGGTCATCGCGGAACTGTACGAGAAGTTCTTCCGCATCGGATTCCGCAAGCAGTCCGAAGCACTCGGCATCGTCTACACCCCGGTCGAGGTCGTCGACTTCATCCTCCGCGCCGCCGACCAGGCATCCCGGGACGCGTTCGGCCGCGGCCTCACCGACGAGGGCGTGCACATCCTCGACCCGTTCACCGGGACCGGCACGTTCATGACCCAGCTGCTGCAGTCCGGGCTCATTGCACCCGATGATCTGGCCCGCAAGTACGCCGGCGAGTTGCACGCCAACGAGATCATGCTCCTCGCCTACTACATCGCGGCGGTGAACATCGAGTCCACCTACCACGCCCTCATCGGGAAGGAGGCGGCGTCGGAGTACACGCCGTTCGAGGGGATCGTGCTGGCGGACACCTTCCAGATCCGCGAGGACGGCGACAGCCTCGACGCGGTGATGTTCCCGCAGAACAACGACCGCATCCTCCGTCAGAACTCGATCCCGATTAACGTCGTGATCGGGAACCCGCCCTACTCGGTGGGGCAGACGTCGGCGAACGATCTGAACGCCAACATCGCGTACCCGACCCTCGACAAGCGGATCGCCGACACCTACGCCAAACGCTCCACTGCGACGAACAAGAACAGCCTCTATGACTCCTACCTGCGAGCCTTCCGGTGGGCCACCGACCGCATCGGCGACACCGGCATCGTCGCGTTCGTCTCCAACGGCGGCTGGATCGACGGCAACACCGCCGACGGCATCCGTCTATCGCTTGCCGATGAATACTCTCGAATCTACGTCTACAACCTGCGCGGCAACCAGCGCACCGCCGGCGAACTCTCACGCAAGGAGGGCGGTAAGATCTTCGGCTCCGGCAGCCGCAACACCGTCGCCATCCTCATCGGCGTCAAGAACCCCACCCACACCGGCACCTGCGAGATCTACTACCGCGACATCGGCGACTACCTCACCCGCGAAGACAAACTCCGTATCGTCGACGACAACACCCTCGACACCGTCAACTGGCAGACCATCACCCCCAATGCCCACGGCGACTGGACCAACCAGCGCAACGACGAGTACCTGACCTGGCCCGCAATCGGAGACAAGTCCAGCACAGCGACCCCCGCGGTGTTCTCGACATACTCCCGTGGGCTGTCCACTGGCCGCGATGCCTGGTGCTACAGCTCCTCCCGCGCCGGCCTCGCGGAGTCGATCGACGAACTCGTGAACCAATACCGCGCCACTCAGGCACGGTTCACTGCGTACTGCACCGACATCGGCGAACCCAAGCCGACTCAAAACACCGCGACAGCATTCCTCGATGCCAACGCGGATCTGACCGGGACAGGAAGGATCAGCTGGAACCGGGGCCTGCGCAATGATCTCGTCAAAGGCACCGAGATTGCGTTCTCTGAAGACTCGGTACGCCTCGGGAGCTATCGGCCGTTCAACCGACAATGGTCCTACCTCGACCGCCGCGTCAACGACATGATCTACCAGCTCCCGGCGATGTTCCCCACCTCGCATCACAAGAACATAGGCGTTGTATTGACCGGCGCAGCATCACATTTCGAGTTCACTCCGTTCATCACTGACTTGCTCCCCAACCTGCATTTGCTGGACACCGCCCAGTTCTTTCCTCGCTGGACGTATGTGAAGGAAGAGTCGGCTGACGGCGAGCTGGACTTCGCGGCGGCAGACACCCCCGAGGTTGACGAGTACGGCTACCGCCGGGTCGACAACATCACCGACGGCATCCTCGCCCTCTACCGCGACGCGGTCGGCGACCAGGTCACCAAGGACGACATCTTCTACTACGTCTACGGCCTGCTCCACGACCCCGCCTACCGTGACGCGTACGCAGCGGATCTTAAGAAGATGCTCCCGCACATCCCGACACCGAAATCTCGGGAGTGGTTCGATCAGCTCGCCAACGCCGGACGCCGGCTGGCCGAGTTGCACGTGAACTACGAGGCGGTCGAGCCGTACGGCCTCGACGTGCAGCTCAAGAAGGGCGCCGAGCCCGCCGATCGGGAGACGTGGCGGGTGTCGAAACTCAAGTGGGGCAAGAAGAAGGACCCCGAGACCGGGAAGAACGTCGATGACCGCACCACCATCGTCTACAACGGCAAGGTCACCATCACTGGCATCCCTGAGGACGCCGACCGGTACATGCTCGGTTCCCGGTCGGCGTTGGCGTGGATCCTCGACCGCTACCAGGTCAAGACCGACAAGACCTCCGGGATCGTCAACGACCCCAACGGCTGGTGCGACGAACACGACAACCCGCTCTACGTCGTCGACCTGATCCGCAGAGTGACGACCGTGGCGATCGAGACGATGAAGATCGTCGACTCGCTGAAATAATGACTCAGAAATCTAGATCCAAATTAAAGGTGCAGGTATCGTGAGCAGCTCCTTTCCTGCCACGCCGGAGAACGTCTATCTGGCATGCAATGCTTCTGCGCTGGCCATCAATGAATTATCGCGCTCGCTGCCGAATGACTCTGTCGACATCCGTGAGTACGACGAAAGGATGGGCGACACCCATATTTCTGACCCATTGAACACTTCGCACCGTTTGCTGGGAATGTATCTGATCGGCGCTGGAGACTTCCTCTACAGCATAGGAAAGCTTGTCGGACTCGAGAATCCTATGGTTATGTCTCCTGGTGCTCTTGCAAGGTCCGTGATGGAGTACTCGAGCCGCGCATGGTGGATTGCAACCGCTCCAGATCCCGATCTTCGGGCGTTGCGAGGACACACACTCATCCGAAGCGGGTATTCGGATGCCAAGAAGACCGGCATTGAAGATATCCCGGGAAGCAAGAGAATTGATCACACCCTGAACTCTTGGCGTGCAAAGCGCCCCAATCTGCCGAAGGTTTCCACGCCAAAGATCGCGAACCTCGTAGAGGCCATGTTGGGTGATCAAGGAAAACGCTCGTACAACTCATTGTCTGAAGTCGCACACGGCAACGCACTGACACTGATCGTCTCCGCTGTTGGATCTGCCGCGAAGGATCCAACTTCACTCGAGTCGGTTCTCATACAGGCGATCCACGCGAACATGGTGGCGTTGATCGCAGCTGAGCGAACCACGGAGCTGTGGAACGTGAGACCCGACGATCTGGATCACTGCGTACAGCTCTGCAGACATCTCATGGTCGAGGACGACCAAGATCCCAGCCAGGACGGGTGAGACCTGCACTCATCACCACGAGTTTCCGGCGTCGCGATCTCCCGAACTCGACCATCGCCGTCCATCGTCCCAGAACCTTCGATCTCGAGACCAAATGCCAGGGGCCGATCCGTGATCACTAGGGGTCGTATCAGGTAGCTGGTGGGTGACCCCTGTGTCCACGGGACTGGGGGATTCCCATAGCATTCTGACCGAAACCGGGGGGAACACATGAAAAAGACGCTTACAAGGCCGCCGCGCCGCCTCGCTGTGGCGGCACTGCTCCTCGTCGCACTGGCCGCGACGGCGTGTAGCGGCAGTGGCGACGCCGTCAGCAGCGCTCAGGGCACGGCAGCCGAAGGGGCGACGAACGCCACCGGCACTGGTGAAGGGCGTTGGTGCCAGTTGGTACCAAACCGTTTGGTGGCAGACGCCAGATGGGGGCGCGGCGACGAGGCGCCCAACGACTTTCTGCGGTTGACCGACGAATTCGACCTGCCGCCGCAGCTCGCGGGTCTGGCCGATCTTCCTGACCATCTCAAGCAGGGCTTCGGTGGTAATTACGTCAACGCGTCTTTCCCTGCACCGAACGGCGGGCTCGTCCAGTACCAGGACAAGTCCATCGGCGTCATCATGCCCACGTCCAGGACGAACCTCGGCACTCCCAACGCCCAGATGGACCTCGCAGTAGTCGACCAGGGGGGCGGCGTGGTCTCCTACACGCACTACGTCGAGCGTGATGGGCAGGAGCTTCCCGATCCGTTCGATCTCGGGAACGACCAGTTGAGCGGCTACTTCCGCGTCGGCGCCGTCAACGGCGTGACGATCCCTGCGGTCGCCGGCGGGGACGAGGACCAGAAGGCGTACCTGACGTCGGTACTGGCCGACGCCTTCGATGACTCGGTCGTGTGGGTTCTGGTCCGGGGGTCAGCAAAGTTGTACAGAGCTTCGATGTTATGGACCTCGCTCATCGACGACGCACCTGATAACGCCAGCTGCGTCGGCCAGCCTTAATAAAGCCAACTTCTCCGCAGACAACAGCTCCGCACCGGAATCCCGGTGCAGGGCGCTGCGTTTCGTGCTGGTCCAAGCACCGTGGAGCCGTTGCATTTCCGGGGTGCCCCATCCGACACACGGACAGACACCCCCAATGGCCTTTCTGACCGAAAAGACAACCTCGGGGGACTTTGATGACAACAGGATCCGAACTGCCACAGCCGGGTGTATTCCATTCCGTGGGAGGATCGGGGGGTACGCCTCCAGCATCACCGAGGTTCCGCCGTAGCGTGCATCTTTCGACCCTCGCCACCCTGCTGCTCGGGATCCCTTGGTTGCTGTTCAGCCTTGTCATCATCGGGCTTGTGGTGGACATCATCGCCCCCAACAACGACACCGCCCTCTCGACCACGGTCGCGGCATTCCTCGCATCCGGCCTGCTGGTCTTCTTCCGACCAACAGAAGACGTGATCGCCAGAGTGATGTTCCGTCTGCGGAAGCCAACCCTGGCTGAAGCCAGCGTCCTCGACATGGTGTGGGGTGATGTCGCCGCAGCAGCCGGGGTCCGGCCCCAGCGGTACCGACTCTGGGTCCAGGACACTCACGAGTTGAACGCCTTCGCCACCTCGGGGCACATCGTGGCCGTGACCCGCACCGCGTTGGAGATGCCGCCGAACCACCTCGCCGCGATACTGGCCCACGAACTCGGCCACCACCTCGGCGGACACGCCTGGGCGAGACTGCTCATGTACTGGTACGCCATTCCCGGCCGGCTGACCGCGAAGGCGTTCTATTGGCTCAACCACATGGTCTTCGCGATTCTCACGGGTTTCACCATCGGCGCCGCCGGTGGCGCAGTCGCTGGCCGCGCAGGAGGGCAGGCAGCGGGGTGCCTCGTCGGGCCGATCGTGCGCCTCTTCCCGGTGCTGTGGCTGCTCGGCCTCGCGTGGTTCGCCTACGCCATCCACCCCGCACTACTTCTTCTGTTCGCGATTCCGTTCGTACTGGCCTGGTTCAGCAGGTACGGCGAGAAGTACGCCGACCGCGTCGCCGCCGACCTCGGCTACGGTCCGCCGCTGGTCGAGGTTCTCTACGGGTGGCTCAACACAGGCCACGACGAGGCACGCAAACAACAAGGCTGGCGTGCCAACCTGTTCTCCAGCCACCCCTCGTGTGCGGCCCGGATCCAGGCCCTGGAGAAGCGTCTCTACGGTCACACCCAGATCGGCAGCCGGCCGTGAAGTGGCTCCCACATCGCAAACCCACCCGAGTGGAGCAGCCGTGGGACTACCTTCGCCACAACGATCCTGCCGCGGCAGGGATCCTGGATGCGCTGGCGAATGACCGGACCCTCGAAGACATCGACCGAGCCCGCATCCTCACCGCAGTCGACCACGCCGCCCATGACCTGGAGATCCGCCAGCGCCTGACCGCCGAACTCACCACGCTCGGCTCGGCAGCAGCACTGCACCCCTCCGGTCTTCGCACCCTGCCGGGCACCCGGTTCGCGACCCACAACATGCTCGCCGGGCAGGTGCGACTCGGGCGGGTGGTACCCACCGCGAACAGTGCCCTGATGCGGGCCGGCGACTTCGGCATCGACCACGACGTGCTGAGGACCTCGCTCATGGTGATCGGCCCGCCCGGATCGGGAAAAACCCGAAGCCTCGCAATCCCCATCGTCGAGCACCTCGCCCTCGCATCCCTGGCAGGGAAGGCGAGTCTGGTCGTGATCGACCCCAAAGGCACCGACTTCGCCTACGACGACTGGTTCGACATCACGATCGACCCCCTCAATCCGACCCACGGGTTCAGCCTGTTCGGAGGCGCCACCAACGCCGACACCGCAGCGGACCGGCTCACCGCAGCACTGCTGCCCCCGAACGTGTCCGACGACAAGGCGTACTTCAAGGACGCCTCCTACAACGCGCTCTACGACTGCCTCGCCCCGTACCACGCCGCGTACGGCGCGTGGCCGACCGTGAAGGAACTTCTCGCGCTGCTACGTGCCTCACAGTCCGTCCACGACCAGGTGAAGGCAGCGTTGAAAGGCACCCCCGGCGCGAAGGAATGGAAGGAGCATCTCGACAACCGGGTCCGGCAGTCCCAAGGCAGCCACGACCCGGCCGCCAGTCTCGTCGAACGTCTCGCCAGGCTCGACCGACCCGCGCTGCGGAAGATCTTCGATCACCAGCACCGGTTCGAGATGCGCGACATCAACAGGCCCGTTCGGGTCCGGGTCGCCATCCCCGAGGCCGACTACCCGGAAGCGTCGCGGGTGCTGGCCAGGCTGGTGGTGTCCCAGTTCGTGCAGACCGCATCGGCCCCGGACACCAACCGCCGCATCTTCAAGGGGCTCGTCATCGACGAGGCCGGTCGGTACGTCGACGACTACGTCGCCCGCGGCGTGCAGAAGGTCCGCTCCAACAACGCCGGCATTGTCCTACTCACCCAGACCCTCGCAGACTTCCCGCCCGATGTGCGCCCGACGATCTTCGGATCCACCGGCTGCAAAGCGGTGTTCGGTGGAGTCGATCCGGAGACCGCGGACCACTTCTCCCGATGGTTCGGTGACGAGTGGATCACCCAGAACACCGTCAGCCGCGGCCAAACCAGCAGTATCACCTACGACGACCGGACAATCTTCACCCGGCGCAGCGGTCACAGCGAGGGCCATACCCAGTCGGTGTCCAGTCGCCGTGTCGAACGCGCACGCTGGACACCATCGGACATCATCACCGCCGTCCCGCCCGGACACGCGCTGATGGCGCTCGCCACCAGCGACGGCAACCGTGTCGGACCGATGCTGGTCAACCTCCGGAACTGACGGGATGGCCTGCGGCCCAACCAAAGATGGTTGGGCCGCAGGTGTTCGCGGTTACCCGATCATTTCCCGAGAAGGGGGATCGCGCGTTCCACGAGAGGCAGAAGCTCCGGACAGAACACACCGACGATGGGAAGGATGAGCATCACGATGCCGATGATCACCCTGATGATGCCGGCCACTTCCGTGGTCAGGTGGTGAACGGCGGCGGCGAGCCTTCCGACCGCGTCCACGTTGTCCGTGGTGCGATCGACCTTCGCGACGAAGGTGTTGCGGTTCCGGTTGTTGTAGCGAGCCATCGGTTCTCCTTGAACCGTCAGGGATCAAGGGTCGCCAAGCGATGACTGCTCTAACAGCCACTACCGACGAACCCAAGATCCAGATCAATTGCACTGGACGGTTGAGTTGCCGGTGAAGTGGCAGCCTCTGTTTAGTTGTGCGGTCGAGAGCGTACCGGGGATCTCCGACATCCGATCCGCGAGCAGGTCATTGGGCGGTGTCGCCGGATGCCGGTAGCCTCGGGCTGTCGGTGGAGGTGCTCTAACACCGTTCGACACCGACAGGGGGCCGCGGCGTGGCTTGTAGCGAGCCCTGCGCCGCGGCTCTTCTCACCTCGCGGCACCAGGTGCCATGCTTCGACGAACCACATGCAGGCCATCGACACCGCCTGCGGTTCAGGATCAGCGATTCATGCTGCCTCATCGAACCGAGTCGCATCACCTGGGGCGGTAATTTCCACTCGCGGTCCACGAGTCCGCCTCCCTGGTTCACGGTTCCTGGCGTATTCGGGTCGTCAGAGCCCGCTACGCAACGCCACACTCTCGGCGTGCCAGGTGTCCCATGCTGCGATCAGTCCCCGACGCGCAGCCAGGTCCATGCCGAGCGGGAGACCCCGCTGTTCGGCCCTGACTGCGCAGTGTCAGCGGCCATCTCCCGTGGCGGTCAGATCCGATTTCGCGCGCACAGGGGAGACTGGCAGGTATGTCGGAACGTGAGCAGCAGTCGGGGTTGAATGACCGCGACAAGGCCCAGTTGAAGGTGATGGGGTCGATGCTCGAGTCCCTGCGCGACGCGTTCGTAAGCGGAGACAGTGATGGCGCCTCCGTCGTGGTTCGGCAGCTTGTACAGGTCGACATCGACTGGGGTCGCGTGCGTGACTGTTTGCATGTGCCGGAGGACGCCGGAGAGTGCGCCGAGGGATTGCAGCAGATCCTGTTGCGGATCCCCGACGGGTGGGGACGGTATGTCCGTGCGAGCAAGGGTTGGTACCCGATCCTCGTCCGGCTTGACGAGGCCCTCACTGCCCTCGATCCGGACTACCGGGTGTATCAGGTCAAGGAGAAGTTGGGGTGTCTGCGGTACTACTTCGGCACCGACCGCGATGAGGTTCAAGGGGCGATGAACGATCTCGTAGCGGCTGCGGAGGCTGCCGCCGAGCGTACTTGTGAGGAATGCGGCGACACCGGCACTGGAGTGCGGCTGCGGTCTGATCACTACCGGTATCAGACCCTGTGTGAGCAGTGTGCGGATCGGCGGTCGGACCGCACACTCCGCCCCATCTGACCACGGCAACGCACGACTCGCCCGGGCGCACGTTGATCCGCGACGCCCTTTGAACGGGCGACATCTTCTATCTAGGGGAAACGTCGATGTCCGCGGCGATTTGGTCAGTCCATCCCCTGCAGCTCGAGCGCGACCAGCCGGTCGACGTCCGCTTCTGTCAGGTGGCCCGCGATCAGACGGTCCACGGGGCGTTCGTTGTGGATTCCGAGGTGCGCGGTGAACCACCAGTCGAGCGTGCCCCACGGGTCGAGTTGGCACTGTAGAGCTTCGTTCGCATACGCGGCGACTGGAGAAATGCAGCGGCGGTCTCGGTCGAACTGGAACAGCGGGTAGCGGTACCGGCCGTCCACCTCGAGGCCGAGAAGATGGCTCGCATCCCGTCGAGCCGCGACCGATGACCGATCCGTTCCTGCGGAGAGGATCTCGCGCACGGTCTGCCCGCCGACGGTGTCGCGGTCCAGTGAGAGTGGCAGGCGGTAGCGGAGTCGACCGGTGGCAGTGTCGAGGTAGACGACATCGACCTCGGATGGATGCTCATCGCCATGTTGATGCACCGGACCCCCTTTGCGTTGAGTGGCACATCCGTGCCACTCGCATCAGATGTTTGCAGAAGGATTCTCTCTCGATCGCCGGGGAGGCTGGGTCCTGATGGTGAGCACAGGCAGCTGGCGCCTACGCGATCTGCTCCCCACGCGAGCGGACGAGTTGCGGCTGTCATGACCGGACGGGGCGCCACCGATCTCGCGGTGTTCGGATCGGCCGTCAGAGGCGACGCCGGCCCCAGCAGTGATATTGACCTGCTGATCACCCACCCCGGAAGCAGCATGGATCGGATCAGGTCCTGTCGATGGCATCGATCACATATGAACTGACCGAGATGCTCGGGGTCAAGGTCAATGTCATCACGCGCGCATCCTCGACGCCCGTGGCCGAGGAGGGGGAGGCCGGCGTCATCGGATCTATCGGGATGCGGTCCGGCTCGCAGAGGACAGCCCATCTTTCTAATTGTGATGGGGCTGAAATCTGTACACATCACCTACTCCGCTCGTAGCCGCTTTCTAGGGGTGCGGGAGCTAAAAATCTGCATGGAATCCATGTATCATACGTTTTATCTGCATCCTATGCTGATAAATCAGAATCGACAAGACGGCGCTATCTGCATGACACAACGCAAGGGGAGGACAGCATGACCCAGGAAGTGCCCTGGACAACGGCTCGCATCTGGACGACATCTGGCGCTATCGCGTTGGCGTCGAGCATGGTCGTGGCCCTGAACGCCGGCGCGAAGTGGTTCATCGTGTGCTTGATATGGGTGTTCCTGGTGGCGCTGTGGGTGCTCGAGAGGGTTGCGCGCAAGGCGAACGCGGCTGCGGCTGAGCAGGCCGTTGTCATTCGGGAACAGGCGCTGGCCGAACAGGTGGCGCGCGAGCAGGCTGCGGCTGAACGGGTCGCTCGAGAGGCCGTCGCGGCTCAGGAGGTCGCCGCCATGCGCGCGGCCGAGCAGGCGCGGGCCGCAGCTGCTGATCAGGCTGCAGATCAGGCCCTATTCGAAGATCTGGTGCAGGAGGCGCACAGGAAGATGGCCGAGGGAAGAAGCGGCGAGTAGGTTGCCACGCCGGCGTCGTGGGTTGGGGCGTTCGTGCGCCTGGGTCTGGCTGGGTGGGCAGGTGAAATCTGTATACCCCTCCCACGTGTCGCACAGGTTTGGGAAACCGGGTTCTGCACCGAATATCTGCAACTTATCCAGTTAAGATGACCTTTATCTGTAACTTATGCAGATAAAAGTGGGCGGGCCGCGATAGCGCTATCTGCACAGTGCAATGGAAGGGGTGGTTGGCATGGGGCGGTACAGATCACGACGGCCGGAGGAGATCGCGATGGGGCTGGTGGCGGCGCAAGCGGCGATCGCGAAGACTGCGCAGGCTCTGGCGGAGCGGTCGGCTGCGCTGCTGGACGCCGTGGACCCGGCGGCGCCGTTTTCGGTGGATGTGGCGGCGCAGACCGCCGAGTTGTTCGTGGCCATGGATGAGGCGACGACGACCGTGCGCCGCGAGATCGTGACGGCGCTGGCGGGGGTGTACACGCACGAGCAGTTGGCCCAGATCGTGGGCATGTCGCCTTGGTGGGTCGGGAAGGTGCTGCGGGAGGCGGGCAAGCCGTGAGGACCGCATTTCGTGAGGTAGACGCTCTGGGGTTGGAGGGGCTGCGTCAGCTCGCTCGCGCGGTCGGCATTCTCCGGTGGACTGAGCCGCCGGAGGTGGGTTTTTGGGATTCGGTCTTCAACGGCCTGCCGGAACGGTCCTACACGGGGTGCCTGCCAGTCGCGTACCAGCGCATGCCTGGGGACACGGACTCGGTGATCATCGAGTGGGAGCTGTTGGGGCCGAGGGCGCATCCGGCGGTTCTGTCGAGCGTGGCGGACCAGATGTTGACCAGCCTGCGGATCAATCGGGTGCTGAAAACCGAGCGTGTGGACCGGTCGGCGCGGATCATCCAGATCCTGACCAACGACCGGGTGATTCACTACCCGGCCGAGGAAATACTCGATCCGCCGATCCCGGACTCGCCGATCGAGTTGCGCTCATACCGCGTGCCGCGCCCCGCCATCCTGGCGCCCGCTGAGACGGGACGCCAGTGGAGGGTCACTGTTTCCCAAGTTCAGGAGGCTCAACGTGGCTAAGAAGGACGACGACTTCCTCGCTGAGCTGCGGGCGCGCAGGGCGCGCATTCAAAATCAGCAGCCTGTGCAGGGGCAGGAACGAGACGAGGCGGAGACAGAACCGCAGGACGAGTGCGTACGACCCGCACCCACGCCGGAGCCTGCGCCGCAGTTGCCCCAGCAGGTCAAGGATCCACAGCCCGCCGAGCCGGGGCCTGACACCGGGCCAGCGGATCAGCCCGAGGCGTGGTCAGTGCGTCTGACGGATGCGACAGCGAATGCGATCAGGGCTGGGTCCCCGATGCGTGCGGCCGGTGGCTGGTCCGATCTCGGCGGCGATGTGACCGCAACGGTCCGGGATCTCGAATCGCGGCTGTTCACGGCGCCGGAGCAGATGTCTGCGGCTGCCCATGCCGCGTGCGAGAAGATCGCTTGTGTGGTGCTGGACAAGCTCGAGGCGCGGGTAGAGGCTGTGGCGCTGGCCTGGTTCTCGGTCATCGAGACGGACTGGGCGCCGCTCTTCGCCGAGGCCCGTTTCGTCGACGTCACATGGCAATCGGCGTCCTACCTGCTGAACCAGGCTCTCCGCCCGGCGACCGCCCAGGCACAGTCAGTGGTGGACGCGGTTGGTGGTCTCGCCGGCCGGATGGCCACCGCACATCCTGATCTGGCGGACCCGTGGAAGGCGCTCGCCCGGGATCTGCGCGGCCGGCATGCCACGATCGCGGACACAGCCGAGGAGACCGGGCAGCCAGGATCTGCAGCTCACGTGCACGCACGGGCGCGTGCGCAGGCTCATGCGCGGCTGGCCGCCATGTCGTCCGAAGAGCGTCGCCGCGCTGCGCGAGAGGCCGTCATTCGGCGTATGTCACCGAAAGACGCTGCCGCTGCGCGGGCCGCGGACACGGCCGCTGAGGATGAGACGAAGGAGAAGGCTGCGGCCGCGGCCGCGGTGACCGAGTGGCGTACTGTCGCCGCCGATCTGACGCAGCGGTACCCGCTCGTGCGGTCGATCATCGCCCGTGGCCACCGTCCGGTGATAGAGCTGCTCCGTACGGCCGGACTGGGCAAGAAATCGGCTATAACCAGGAAGAATTCGGATGGATCGACCACCAAGGTGGTGTCCGAGGAACTGCCGACGCTTGCCGTGATCGGGGAGGTTGAGGACGGGATCGAGTTGGAGTTCGATCCGTTGCCTGGTCAGTCGGTCGCTACCTGGCAGACCGCTCTCGGCGTACTCGGCGTCGAGCTGGGATGCCCCTCACTGACCGTGATGCAGCGTGGACAGCGAATCGTCATCGCCACGAACGACGCACCGGTCCCGTTGCCTCCGGCGTCTCTTATCCGCCCGATGCCCGTGCCGTACGACCCGATCCGCGGACGCTCCTACCTGGGACAGAATGGTCGAGGAGACGACATATGGATCACCTGGAGGGAGAAGGCGGGTGCGGTCGTCGGTGGCACTCCCGGCAGTGGCAAAACTGGCTCGCTGTTGCCGCTACTCGCCGGCCTCGCCGGTCAGGCCGAGGTGCACATCTTCGACGGCAAGGGCGAGCACGACTACGACCCCGTGGCGGGGATCTGCCGGACCTTTGACATCAGCGGCGAGGTTGACGGGCCCTGCGCTGATGCTCTGGCCCGTATCGAAGAGCTTCGCCGGGCGCGTAGCGCCGCGATCTATGCGGCAACCGGGGGACAGAATTTCTGGAGCATTCCGCCTGACGTGCGGGAGAAGCTGAATCTGTACCCGGTCTTCATCGTGATGGACGAGTGTCAGACCTGGCTGGACAAGAAGGAGTTGTCAGGTAAGGACGAGTTGGCGATTGGCGCCGATGTCGAGCGTCTCCTCCGTCGGTTCGTGAAGAAGGGGCGGTCGGCCGGGATGATGACGATCCTGGCGACGCAAAAGCCCGAGGTAGAGAGCCTGCCGGGGGCAATCCGCGACATGTGCACGATCAAGGTCTGCTACCAGACCACGACAGATGCGCAGGCCAAGACCGTCCTGGCCGCGCTGCCGCCTGCGGGTCCGCTGCGCCCCACCGAAATCGCAGACGGAGAGTTCGGTCGGTGCGTCGTCAAGTCGGGAAAGAGCTTTGACCTGGTGCAATCCGTATTCGTCGATCCGAAGGACATCACCGCTGCGCTCTCCGGCATGAATCCGGTTCCGGACCAGATGACTGTGGCCCGCGGTCTGATTTCGGGCTGATCTCGAGCGTGAGGCGTGCAGATTTCAGCCCGTCTTTCTAATAGGGATGGGATGAAATCTGCACACCTCCGACGTGCCTCTCACGCCCGGATACTTGGGGTTCGTGGGTGAGAAATCTGGATGGCACCCATGTAAATTAGGAGTTATCTATATGATGTACAGATATACCTCTCGGTGGACTGGAGGGTGTATCTGCATGATGCAACGCGGAGGGGTGGGTATGAATCAGGAAGAGAAGAGTCGTAGGACGTGGGTCACGCGGGGGGCTATCGCGGTTGGATCTGCGGCAGTCGCAGTGGGATGCACCGCCGCCGGCCTCGGGGCGATCGCCGCGAATCCCGACCAGGTCGCCGTATCGGTTGACGCGGCGATGGCGACCTGGACTCAGGTCATCGAGTCCAGGTATCCGCTAATAGACCCGGCCGCACCGCCCTGCTATCGCCCGGCCACCGTGAATCTGGACGGCTCGCCGAACACGCACCTCGACTGCATGACGCAAGAAGAGGTGGAGCACAGCAATCGAGACACCATGAGGGAGCGGGAGCTGCTCATCGCGCAGAAGCAGGCCGAACTCGCTGCTCGGGACGCCGAGGCTGAACTGGAAGCCTGGCGCGACTCAAGGAAGCCCGATCCGCTGCAGCCGGTGGACGTCACGCCACGATGAGAAGAGAGGCTCGGTTGCTACGTATAACCGGACTATATCTTCGGGTTATACGTAGCAACTGAGCCTCTTGCCTGCGATGCACGAGCCCTGACCCTCATCCGGACGAGGCTTTGCCACCTGGTAGCGGCCACCAGTGTGAATCCCCGCCTGTGCGGGGCGGCTGACGTCGTCCCGATGACCACCGAGGCCCTAACCGGTTGATCCCCGCGTGTGCGGGGCCGGCGTCACCGTGATGCGCGGGGACCGTCACCGCCGGGGTTAATCCCCGCGTGTGCGGGGCCGGTGCTGTCCCTGCGCGCGCTCGCGCGTTTGGTGAGGGTCAATCCCCGCGTGTGCGGGGTCCTCAAGAGGAGGGCGTAGAGAACAAGTATTCAGGCTGACCGTTGACAACGCCAGGGGAGTGGCATCGCATCCCTTTCGTCAGGGAGGCGATCTGACGCTTATTCGTCGTTTATGAGCGGGAATGAATGGGTACGGTTGCGATTGGACAAGTGCTGTTCGAATTGAAATCAACTGTGCTGCAGTGCTTATGGGGAACCAATGAGGCTCCTTGAGTGTGCCCGCTCGCAAATCCATTGGTCGCGGGTTCGAGCCCCGCCCGCCCCACATCAGAAGGAACACTCCGCTTCGCGCTTCACCGAGTACCGACACATCGCTTATGAGCGCGGGTCAACGATCCCGATGTTCCGGTACCGAGCCTGACCATCGCTTCTCACGGACGCGTCCAGATCGTCGACTGAGCGATGTCGCCGGCGCGTTTGAGCCCGCGGTAGTCGGCTCGGTTCCAAGATGCGAGTTCTCGAACCAACGGGTTGTACCGCGGACGATCGGAGTCGTCGAGAAACAGCATCCCGCCCGGTGCGATCTTGGGAATCGCGGCACGCCCCGCAATCGACACGAGCACGACCGTCCACGACAACGAGATCGAAGCTCTCGTCCCGTTGTTCGAGAATCGCATGAACTGTAGTCGTCGAAGAAAGCTTCAGGTGCGGACTCCGACGCCATACTGCCCTGGGTGCTGGGCCGACGCAGTTCGATTTTGGCGTTGGCCGGGGCGGATTCCTTCAACACGTCGAACCATTCCTCGTCGTGTTCGACCGTGACGACCTCCGCGACACGATCGCCGAGCCAGAGGGTCGACCCGCCGCCGCCGAACTCGAAGACGCGGGCGTCGTCCGGGAGCGCGGAGGCGACGGCGTCGATGGCACGGACATTCCACCACGGTTCGCGCACGTCGAGGAGGCTGGAACGCCGCCCCCGGATCCAAGTCGGTATTTCTTGCCACCGGGAAGGCTTGTTCCAGTAGTAGGTGGCGACGCGTGTTGCAGTCTTGGTCCGAGACGTCAGAGTTGACATAGCCGCGATCGTCACACAGATGGGGAATGGATCACTCCTGTTGGGAGTTATGTAAATTCGCCCACCATGCCCTGTCAAGGGTTGTTCTGCATCCTTCTGGCGCACTTTCGTGACTTGTTCGCCGTCGAGTGGCGGGCTGCGCCTCGGTTCCGTAGCGAAGAAACGTCGACAACACTTCACGTTCCCGAAACTCGTCGGGGTGGTTCAGTGCCCCCACCGGCGGCCTGTCGGCGCATCTGTCCGACGCGAGAACCGCATGTTTCGTTCGTCGCTGATCGGCAGTCTCAGCGACCTACGAGACGCATCTGGGACTCGTTGTACCTGTCACCGTGGACGCCGAGGCGCGCGGCGAGCGTGTCGAGGTCGGCGAGGTCGTCGGCCGACAGCGCCACGGCGGTGGAGGCGGCGTTCTCGACGACGCGGCTGGTGCGTCGGGTACCCGGAATCGGCACGATCCACGGCTGCTGAGCGAGGAGCCAGGCGAGGGCGATTTGGCCGGGGGTGGCTCCGCGTTGTTCGGCGAGCTGTCTGACGTGGGCGACGAGGATCTCGTTCGCGGCACGGTTCGCGGCGTCGAACCGGGGGATCGTCGTGCGGACGTCGCCGTCCGTGAACGACGTGGGGGCGTTCACGGTGCCGGTAAGGAAACCCTTGCCGAGCGGACTGAACGGTACGAGACCGATGCCGAACTGGCTCAGAATGGCAAGAATCCTGCCCTCGGGGTCCCGGGTCCACAGCGAATACTCGCTCTGCAGGGCAGTGACAGGGTAGGTGGCGTGGGCGCGGAAGATCGTGTCGACGCCCGCCTCGGACAGCCCGAAGTGGCGAACCTTGCCTGCTTCGACCAACTCACCGACTGTGCCGGCAACGTCCTCGATCGGGACGTCGGGGTCGACGCGGTGCTGGTAGAACAGGTCGATACGGTCGGTCCGCAACCGCTTCAGGGAAGCATCCGCTACCGCGCGGATGTGTTCGGGGCGGGAGTCCAGGCCGGTCGCTCCGCCTTCGATGCGGAAGCCGAACTTCGTGGCGATGACGACCTGGTCTCGAACCGGCTCCAGCGCCTCCCCGACGAGTTCCTCGTTGACATACGGACCGTATACCTCTGCCGTGTCGAAGAAGGTCACACCCGCGTCGAGTGCGGAGCGCAGGACGGCAATCATGTCGTCGCGCGTGCC
Source organism: Rhodococcus sp. BL-253-APC-6A1W (assembly GCF_012843405.1). Classification (NCBI taxonomy): domain Bacteria; kingdom Bacillati; phylum Actinomycetota; class Actinomycetes; order Mycobacteriales; family Nocardiaceae; genus Rhodococcus; species Rhodococcus sp. BL-253-APC-6A1W. The sequence goes on along the minus strand of NZ_JABAFB010000003.1, from coordinate 321,323 downwards.
GGGGTTTGGGCCGTAACTCTGCGACATTCCCATAGCGCCGAGGCCGATCGCGGAAACCTCGAGGCCTTGGCCGAGGGTGCGTGTGTGCATGGTGCTGCTCCTCCCAGGAGGTGACGGTGAGGATGCGGACGACGCATTCGTGCAGCCCGGGGGAAGGCAGGCGCATCGGCTTTCGTGCCGACTCGCACCGACTGAGGACCGGACCCGCGCTCACGCGAGCACCCATGGCAACCAGCGTATGCCGGAGAGCTTCTCTGCACTTGTCGATGGAGATGGAGCGGTGTCGTCGCCACTTTTGAAAGAGGTCAGTGGGCGGATGCTCCACTTGCGCTTTCGTCGTCGAAGGTTACGCGGCGGCCTGATCGGCGTCGGGCCGGTCCGGGACAGGTCCGACTGCGGGTTTGTCGATCCACGCACCGGTGGGCAGATCCAGGATCTTCGGGGTGCCGGCCGTCCCGAAGCTTCGGGATGCTGTGCGCGGGCTCGAGCGAGCACGACGGCGCGTTCGGTGGCTTTCCGCCAGGCCAGACCGAAATGCACATCCGCTGGAGTCTGCAGGCCGATGCCGGTATGACGATGCTCGTGGTTGAACCACGCCGTGAACGAGGCTACTAGACCCGCGCTTGGTTGGATCGAGGCGAAGCGCTCCGGCCACATCCGCCCGTACCCGAGCGCCTTGTGTAGCGCTTTCCGTGTGCGGGTTGCCGTTCGATACCCGCAGCTTGGACGTGCACTCCGACGATGTAGCGGGAGAAGATGTCGATCATCACGTACGCATCGAAGTAGGTGCCCTTGGTCGCGCCGGTCAGTTTGGTGATGTCCACGAATACACCCGATGCGGCGGTGGCCACCAGTTCCGGACAAACCCGGCTGGGATGGCGAGCCTGCCGATGGCGCTCTTCGACCTGCGTGCTCTCCCGCAGAATCCGATACATCGTCGACACCGAACAGAGATAGATCCCTCGTCGAGGAGCTGAGCGTGGACCTCAAGCAAGTAGGAACGACAGTCCTCCGCCCGCCGCCATCATGCATCCCGCCCTGAGCTCGGCTTGCACACGAGGTGGTCCTCAGCCGGAACATGCCGACCATTCCCTCAGATGCCCACCTGCTCCCTTCGTTGACATCCAACAGTCCAAAACTGTCCTGATACGTCCGGCGTGAAACGGATCGGAACTCGTTGGCCGTGCGAGCGCGGCGGCGACCCGCAGCGAACGCTGCCATCTAAACAGACGATCCTCGGCTCACTCGTTCGCGACGAGATGACGGCTGCTCCGACTGTCCTCAACTACCTGCCGAAGGTCGGCGATGAAGCTGGATATAGTGTCCATCTCCTCGTCACTCCTTGCTTCGATCTTGGCGACTGCGTTCGAGATCAGTACGCCAGAGAAGGACCAGCCGAGTTCGACTGCCTCAGGGGTGACTTCAAGCAGAATGCTCCTGCGGTCTTGCGGGTGCCGCTGGCGCTGGACGTGTCCGGAGGCTTCCAGGCGATCGACAAGCGCGGTGACCGATGCCGAGGTCAGGCCGAGTTGCTCACGTAGCCAACTTGGTGTCGCCGGATGGCCGCTCCGCTCCGCGTCGAGCAGGCAGATCAGTGCTCTCACATCGGTAAAAGGCAGGTTGTTCGCGCGTGCGAACTCCGCTCCGAAGAGGTTCAGTTCGACTGCGAGCGCGCGTATTTGGTGTACAGCCTGCATGGCTCGTTCGTGTGTTGCAGGTTCGCTGGTCATGCGCCTCTTTCATCGTCGACAAACACTTCTCGACAATCTACTATCTCGATTATCTAACTAAAGTTGGAGAGGAACGAATGTCACCTCTGTCGATAGAAGATTTCGCCGCGACCGATGCCGGCACAGCGTTCTACAGCGCTTACGACACCGTGCTCGGGAATTGGCCAGTCGAGGTCACTCCCCTCGAACTCGAATCGGACTTCGGCACGACGCGCGTGAATGTCTGCGGCTTATCGCACGCACCGCCCGTGGTATTGCTCCATGGCGGCGGAGATACCTCGACAGTGTGGTTCAACAACGTCGCCGCTCTGGCCGGGCACTACCGGGTGTTCGCGGTAGACATAATCGGGGACCCGGGGAGAAGCGTCGGCCACGGGAAACCGGTGCGAACCGTCGAAGATCTGCTGGCATGGCTCGATTCCGTCGCGACCAGTGCAGGATTGGGCACCTTCAGCATGGTTGCCCACTCGTACGGGGCGATGATCGCGCTTGCATATACGCTCGACCACCCTGAGCGTGTGGACACGTTGACGTTGCTCGATCCCAACTCCTGCTTTGCAGGGATGCGCGCGAAGTACCTTACTCGAGCGATCCCACTCCTTCTGCGACCTACCGACAAACGACAGCGCGAGTTCGTTCGCTGGGAGACCGACGGCAACCCACTCGACGAGGACTGGCTGTCACTGCTCGCCCTGGGCGCGGCGCATTTCCCCAAAGCGAAGACCATCGTGCCGAAGCGGCCTCGACCGGGGAAACTCGCACGATTGGCAGTCGATACGACCGTGCTGTTCGCCGCTGGTAGCAAGGTCCATCACAGCGCGCGACTAGCGTCGACGATTGCGTCCGCGAGCCTTCGCCTCCACCCGTTCATGATCGACGGTGCAACGCACCACACTCTGCCCATGTCACCTGCGTCGGAAGTGAACGCTGCAATCATGCAGAGCATCGACAACGCTGGCGCCCTCCGAGGATTCGACTTCACATCTGATGACACGTGAGTGACATCGATCAGATCAAGGGGGTCGACACTGAAGTTGAGACAAGTGGAGAGAAGCAGCTGTGAATGAGCAGGGCGGCCCGTTGGTGCGAGCCGCCCCATCGGTTGTCTGTTCGCGAGGCGGCTTGTTCGACAGTGGGTAGCGATCGGCGTGTGTAGCCGGACGACTTCCGACCGCAGCTCGGCTACGTGCGTGCTGTCCACGCCGTGGCTGCCGGAGATCCCCGCGGCAAGCTCGACGGTCGCGTCGAGCACATGGTGCGCGCGCCGCTTTCCGTGCTTCTGCGCGTGAAGATGGCGCTTGGAAGAGGCGGAATCGCACACCCCAGCCCGACTCGTCGAGTGCTCGCGCCTGCGCGGCGAGCAGATCGGGTGTGCGTTGGTGTCGTGGCGGACGGTCATCGGGTTCCTCCGGCGGTGAGGCTGCGCAAGGTGGCGTCGATTTCGGCTGCGTTCGCGGCGAACTGGGCGGTCGAGGTGTTGACGACGAAGTAGATGGCCCGCGATGTGGTGGCATCGCTTGTCGAATCGGGTTCGATCGATGGCTTCGTCTCCGACGGTGCCGGCTCCGGCAACACGAACGTTGCGACGAGGCCATCCCCGCTCGTCGATGTGAACGGCTCGCTGACCCCGACAAGTCCGCTGTCGGTGGCGAGGGTGCCGCGACCACCGGAGACCGTGAAACCTCGGTCCTCGGCGTAGAGGTTCGACGTCATCATGGTCCATGAGCGCGTCGGCGTCGCCGGCAAAGGTTCCGCCGGTGGCCGAGATCTGTACGCCACCACCGGCGACGATCGGGTCTCCCATGCCACCGCGTCGTCGACCAGCGGAAGCCCGATACTCCACACGAGGCCGACACCGAGCACAACGCCTGCCGGTCAGAGTGCCTGTCCCGCGTGGGGCGACGCGACCAACTGAGTGCCCTCGATCGGCTCGGGATCGCGGGAGCAGTCTCGCGTCGACCGCCGGAAAGTTCGCACTTGTCGGGCGACGCGGCGCTAGCGTTGTCGTACCGAAAGCGCTCCGAGTGAGACCTGTTCATTGCTCGATCACAGGAACGAAGTCCGAGGATGACACAGGACGGCGGCACCGCAACAGCGGCAAATCGAACAACGAAGGTATCTCTTCTGACGCTCACCGCGATGGTGGTGGGATCGATGGTCGGTGCCGGTGTCTTTTCACTGCCACGCCGGTTCGCGCAGGAAACCGGCGTAGCCGGGGCGATGATCGCCTGGTCGATCGCCGGCACGGGCATGCTGACGCTCGCGTTCGTGTTCCAGCGCCTCGCACTCCGTGAGCCGGAACTCGATGCGGGGATCTACGCCTACGCCAAGGCCGGATTCGGCGAGTACACCGGCTTCTTCGCAGCCGCGGGGTACTGGGCCAGCGCATGCGTCGGCAACGTCACCTACTGGGTGCTCATCATGTCCACCCTCGGGCAGTGGATTCCAGGCCTGGGAGCGGGCGACACTGTGCCGGCCATCGCCGCCTCCACAGTCGGGCTGTGGTTGTTCTTCCTGCTGGTGCGGCGAGGTATCAAAGAGGCAACCTCGATCAACCGGATCGTGACGGTGGCGAAGATGATCCCCATCATCGTCTTCGTGCTGCTGGCGTTGTTCGTGTTCGACCCGCACGCGTTCGCGTCGAACTGGCGCGGAGAGTCCTACGGGTCGCTGTTCGACCAGGTGAGTGCCACGATGCTCGTCACGGTCTTCGTGTTCCTCGGCGTCGAGGGCGCAAGCGTGTATTCACGTCATGCGAAACATCGCGAGGACGTCGGGCGAGCCACGATCCTCGGGTTCGTCAGCGTGCTGTCGGTCTTCGCGTCGGTCACGATCGTGTCGTACGGGATCTTGCCAGCCGAGGAGATCGCCCAGCTTCGCCAGCCGTCGATGGCGGGTGTGCTCGACGCGGCCGTCGGGTCGTGGGGCACCGTGCTCGTCAGCATCGGTTTGATCGTCGCTGTACTCGGTGCGTACCTGACGTGGACACTGATGGCCGCCGAGGTGCTGTTCATCGCTGCGCGCGATCGCGACATGCCGCGCTTCCTGGCGCGTCAAACCGATCGGGACGTGCCCGTCAACGCGTTGGTCCTGAGCACGGTGCTCTCGCAAGTTGTGCTCGTATCGACCTATTTCTCAGAAGACGCGTTCGACTTCGCACTCGACATGACCGCTGTCATGACGCTGCTCCCGTTCCTGCTCGCGGCCGCATATGCCGTGAAGTTGCGGATCACCCGGGAGACCTACGACGGCGAGCGACCGGCAACGCTTCGGGTCGACCTCGTGATCTCGTCGTTGGCCACCGTGTACACCGCTTTTCTGGTTGTCGCCGCCGGGGTGCAGTTGGTTCTGCTCTCGTTCATCTTCTATGCGCCCGCCACACTTCTGTTCGTCCTGACCCGCCGCGAACAGGGTCGCCGGGTGTTCGGTCCCGTCGAGCTGATCCTGTTTCTCGGCGCAGCCGTCCTGGCGGTCGTCGCCGTGGTCGGTGTCGCGGCGGGCTGGATCGCTCTGTGACCCCGAAGCCGTCGAAACGGATCGGCGTTCGCGCGGCGCAGATTCAGACGACAGGAAACTCAGACCGCTTCGAGGGTGGGTTGCTCGACTGCCTCGAAACCGTTCCCGTCCTGATCGCGGAACGTGAGCATCGGTGGTACGCCGTCCCAGAGGAGCACTTCACCGACGACGACGCCGCGCTCCTGTAGTTGCGTGTGCAGCGCCGCGGCATCGGACGTGGTGAGCCTGATTCCGGTCTCGATGCCCGCAGGAATGCCGTCGCCGGCAGGAACCAGCGCGATTGTCGTGCGGGCATCCGGTGGCGCGACGATGATCCAGCGGCCCCCGAGTTGTTCGAGCGGTACGTCCATTCGTGTCTCGAAGCCGAGTGTGTCGACGTAGAACGCGAGTGCGCGGTCTTGGTCGGTGACCGGTACTCCGATCGTCATCACGTCGATGAATGCGCTCCCGGTCTTTTCCATGATCAGGTCCTTCATCTCGGAAACGTTGTCGAGTGGGTCGACTCGTCGCCATGGTGGAACTCATCGCGAGACGAGCCCGGCGCACCGAGAAGCGGCTACCGGCGCTGTTCCCACTCGGCTCGGGTGAGGGAGTACTCGACGTCACCGTGTTCGGATCCTTCGATCGCCTCGGCCCAGTCCCCGGTGAAGCTTCGTACGAACAGCAGACCTGCCTTTTCCAGCACGCGCCGGGAGCGCGTGTTGACCGCCATCGTGTTCGCGGTGACCCGCTCCACTCCGAGGTCGGTGAACCCCTTGTCGATCAGCGCCCGCGATCCCTCCGTGGCCAGGCCCTTGCCCCAGGCGGCCCTGTTCAGTCGGTAGCCGAGTTCGACTACGGCGGAGCGATGGTCATCCAGGGGGCGGAACTCGAACCAGCCCAGGAAGATTCCGGTGTCCCTGTCTTCCGCTGCCCAGTAGCCGCGGGTGCCGAAGCACGGGTACTCGTGCAAGAGCCGTGGCAGCGTCTGCGTTCGGACAACTTCGAGGCTCGCGGCGCGGCCGCCGTTGATGAAGCGCATGACGTCGGGGTCGTTGTCGAGTGCTACGAGGTTGCCGGCATCGGTGCCGGTGAAGGGACGCAGCACCAGCCGCCCGGATTTCAGGAAGACATCCATGTCCGCGATCCTCACACGAGCGGCCGTGCCGGTTGGCGGATCAACTGTCCGTGGACTCCGGGCACTCGGCCGGACCCGCCGTGAGTGCCGCGTTGATGGTCCGGGCGGCATCGCCGAGCGCGGCGAACTGGCCGGGAGTGAGAACGTCGACGACGAGACGACGCGCCTCCCGGACGTGGCCCGGCGCGGTCTTTTCGAGCTTCGCAAGTCCGGCATCGGTGAGCCACGCTTCGGCTCGCCGACCGCCACGGACGGTGCAGCTGCGCCGCTCGACCCATCCCGACCGCTCGAGTCTGGTGATCGCGTGGGACAGGCGGGACAGGGAGCCCTGTGCCAACGGGGCCAGCTCGCTGAGAATCAGGGTGCGGTCCGGCGCCTCGGCCAGCACGGCGAGGATGTGGTACTCGAACGAATTCATCCCCGCGTCTCGCTTGAGCTGCGCGTCCATGGCGGGGGGAAGCGTCGACAGCAGTTCGACGAGGGATACCCAATCGCGCAGTTGGTCCGGTGACAGCCAGAGAGTCTCGTCATCGCCGGAGGAAGCGGATGCGCGGGTGTTTTCGACGCTCACAAGAACACCGTACCCGACGTGTTGAACATTCAAGTCGTCGCGTGTAGCGTCCGACTTGAACATTCAAGTCCGTAACTCTCGGGAGACAATCATGCACCTACTCCGTATCGACGCCAGCATTCAAGGCGACCGCTCCGCAAGCAGCGCGCTCGCCGATCTCGTTCTCGATCGGGTCACCGCTGCGCACCCGGCGGTTCCCGTCGTCCGGCGGCACCTCGGTCAGGACCCCCTGCCGTCCGACGCCTGGGGAAATGCCCTCTCCGGAAGTGCCACGCCGGAACAGGATCGCAACGAGCCGCAGCGCCATGCACTCGCCCTCGCAGAGCGACTCGCGACCGAGTTGCAGCAGGCTACGGCAGTCGTTCTGGCGTTTCCGCTCTACAACTACGGCGTCTCACAGCACGTGAAAGCATGGATCGATCTCACCGTGGTCGGCGCCGAGCACGGCGTTCGGCTTCTCGACGGCACGCCCACCGTCCTGGTCGTCACACGCGGCGGTGCGTACGGACCCGGGACTCCGCGCGACGGCTGGGACCACAGCACCGGCTACGCACGTCGGATTCTCGTCGACCACTGGGGTGCGGACCTCACGATCGTCGAGCGCGACTTCACCCTCGTCGGCGTGAACCCCGCCCTCGACGAGTTCACCGAGACAGCGGTGACGATGCGCAAAACCGCGGAGGAGTCGGCGATCTCGGCCGGCGAGTCCCTCGCCGCCCGGCACGCCGCCTAGCCGGTACGCCTCCGGGTCCGAGGCCCCGCATGGCCCGTGACTTGTGCACGACCGTCAATCGAGGCAGAACTCGTTACCTTCGGGATCGGTCATCACGATGTGTCCGGCGTCGAGTGGGGGAGCGGGCTCGTGGCGTCGAACCCGCTCGGCTCCGCGGGTCACGAGCCGCTCGGCTTCCTTCTCCAACAGCTCCATTCGGGCGTCGCCGTCCGTTTCGGGTGCCGCTCGAACGTCGAGATGCACTCGGTTCTTGACCTGCTTTCCTTCCGGAACTCGCTGGAAGAACAGTCGTGGTCCGGCTCCGTCGGGATCGACGACAGCGGACGCGTCGTTGTGGTGTTCCGGTGGCACTCCCATTGCTTCGAGTGCTTCCTCCCAGGACGCGAAACCCGGGGGCGGGGCCTGCACCTCGTAGCCGAGGACGTCGGCCCAGAACTGGGCGAGTTTTGCGGGATCACCGCAGTCGAAGGTGATCTGGATGTCGCGGGCCATGTCAGCCCACCTCCTGTCGAGTCGAACGGCGGGTGTGCAGATAGAGGTCGCGGAGCAGGCACACCTCCGAGAGGTGATGGATCAGCTCGCGGTTGATGTGCAGAACCAGGGTCGCCATCGGGTAGTCGGCGTACGGACCCTCCGCCTCCCCGCAGGGGCGGAACAATCCCTCTTCCCCGAGCGATTCGACACCGGCGGCCCAGGTCGCGTATTCCGCGTCGAGTTGGGCGAGCGCCTCGTCCGCGGTCGCGGCGTACTCGAACGAGGCGTAGTCGGTGGGTGCCCGTCCGAAGTGCGACGCGTTGCGCATCGCGAGTACTCCGACGATGACGTGGCCGAGGCGCCACGCGATCGTCGTGAACGGCGGCGGGTCCGGCTCCGGAAATGCGAAGTCGATCGTCATGGCGCCGCTGCCGGCCTGCACGGGTGCGGTGCCGGTGCCTCGCGGGCGCACGTTCCAGCAATCGGGAGCGGGTTCCCAGAAGTACTCCTCGTCGGTGAGTCCGTCGAGGCGACTGCGTACCGGGGTGGCGAGCTGGTCTCGCAGGAGAGAATTCCAGTGTCGGTCCGTCATGGGTACAAGCGTCCCCCACATTCCGGACAGGATCGTTCCGTGATCGTGCGACGATGGAAATCGTGACCGTCGAGGCGACGACCGAACGGGTGCTGCGGTTGCTGGCGCTGCTGCAGAGCCGGCCGTCCTGGACTGCCGCGGACCTCGCGGTGGAACTGAGGGTCACCGACCGGTCGGTGCGCCGCGACGTGGAGCGGTTGCGGGCACTGGGGTATCCCGTCCGCGCCACCGCAGGCGTCGGCGGCGGTTACCAGCTCGGCGCCGGAACACGATTGCCTCCGTTGCTCTTTCACGACGAAGAGGCAATTGCGACAGCGGTCTCGTTGCGGCTGGCGTCGGGAAGCACGATCACCGGATCGGCCGAGGCGTCGCTGCGGGCGCTCGCGAAACTGGACCAGGTCATGCCGCCGCGACTGCGGGCGGAGGTGCGGGCGGTGTACGGGGCGATGGAGACCTTGGTGGGACCCGACATCGAGATCGACGCCGACACGCTGATGGTTCTGGCCCGGGCCTGCCGCGACGCGGTGCGCGTGCGGTTCCGGTACACCGATCGTGACGGGGAGGGCCGGGAACGCACGACCGAACCGGTGCGCTTGGTCGTCGCCGGCCACCGCTGGTATCTGATGGCCTGGGACATCGACCGCGACGACTGGCGTACCTTCCGGCTCGACCGGATGGGCGACGTGACGGCGACGACCTGGCGGTTTCGCCCGAGGGACTACCCGGACCCGATTTCATACGTGCAACGCGCCGTCACCGAGGCGCCCTACCGATATCTTGCGCGCGTGCGGGTGCATGCCCCCGCCCGCCGGGTCCGGGAGCTGGTGCCGCCCCAGGTCGGCCGCGTCGACGACGAGCACGACGGTTGGTGTGTGCTCGTCGTCGGCGGGCAGGACCTGGATTGGCTCGCCATGCACGTCGCGCGACTGGGTTTCGACGCCGTGGTCCTGGAGCCTCCCGAATTACGGGAGGCGGCACGGACTCTCGCGCAGCGACTCTCGGCGATGGCGACTGCTCCGGAGTGAACCCGACCGGCGGAGTCGGTGGGCTCGGTGGTTCGACACCTCAGTCGACACCACCGCGGATCCAGTTCTGGATCCGCCAGATCACGTTGTACAGATTCCACGGGGCGACGTGGTAGGTGTCCCACTCCTGGCCCACATAGGCGGTCCACTCGGGGATCCGGCCACAGCAGATCCGGTGACCGAACACGGTGAACAGGGTGTTGCAGAGTGCAGCGCGCATCAGGTTTCTCCTGACTCGGGGCGGCCCCGGGCCGGGGCTAGCCTTGGTGCTGCGCGTTGTGCATGGACGCGACAGTACGCGGTGCTACCGACATGAAAGGGCGTCGGCTGGGCATCCTCGTACGCTGCCCGGCCGACGCCGTCTGGGGGTGTCGGCAGCCGCGGCTCGACTGCCGGTGTTCGCTATTCCGCTCGGTACTCCACGACGGGATCGCCGAGAGCGTCGGTGGTGGTGTACGCGGGGCCGAAGTACTCCTGGACACCGTTGGTGACCTGGTTGACCCGTGCGCCCCCGGCACCGGAGTGATCGTCCTCGGAGAACCGGAACGGCACGAGGTTCGGGCCCGTGAAGTCGCTCGACCGGACGGCCTCGACGATCGATTCGCGGGTGGGATTCTCACCCGCTGCTTCGAGCGCCTGAACGAACGTGTGCGCCATGGACATCCCGTAGACGACGTTGCCGTCGAATTCGGCGTCGTTGTTGTACTTGGTGTTGATCTCCCGGAACTTGGTGGTCCACTCGTCGTCTTGGCTGAAGTGCGACGGCAGGTAATTGGTGCTGAGCAATCCTTCCGCGAGCGGGGCGGCGTCACCGAGGGTCTTGGACAGAGTCAGGTAATCGCCACCGACCGAGGCGGTGGTCCACTGCGGCCGGAATCCGAGTCGGCCCGCGGTGCCGATCGCGAGGGCGGTGAAGCCGGGAATCGTTGCGAGCATGACGACCTCGCAGCCCGCGGCCTGGAGCGCACCGATCTGCGGAGCGACGTTGGTATTGCTGGTGGCGTAGAACTGTTTCTCGACCACCGCGTCGGCACCGACGATCTGCTCGACTCCCGCCAGGTAGTCGCCACCCAGGTCGTCGTCCTGACCGAGGGTGCACACCTTCTTGCCGGGGAGGTTGTCCTTCACGTACTGCGCCATGATCTTTGCTTCGACGGTGTAGTCGGCGTTGAAGCCGAACGTGTTCGTGTATTTGTCGGGCTGGTTCCAGATCCGCGAACCGGACGCGACGAACAGGTCGGGAACATTGTTGGTGTTGAGGAAGTCGAGCACACCGGAATGGGTGGGTGTCCCGAGACCGCCGAGCAGCGCGAACACGCGGTCCTGCAGCACCAGTTCGCGCACGACCTGCTGGGTGTTGGACGGGTTGTAGCCGTCGTCGAGTGCCTTGTACTCGATGGTGCGGCCGTTGACGCCGCCTTGTTCGTTGACGTAGTCGAAGTACGCCTGGGTGGCGGGAGGGATCTTCGAGTAACCGGCGGCGGCCGGCCCGGTCAGTGGCATGTGGGTGCCGACCAGCACCGAGGTGTCGGTGACACCGGTGGTGTCTCCTTCACCGGAGGCCCCTGTCGACGCGGTGCTGCCGCTGCCGCACGCGGCAAGCGTCACGGCCGTCGTCGCAACGAGAGCGACGAGGGAAAGTCTTTGTCGCCGACCTGTTTTCATATGCTGGCCTCTGCTTTCGGTGGGGTGGAGACGGAAGTGGAATCGGGACCGCGCCCGTGTCGGGGCTTACCGGTGCGCGGCCGGAGACGGCGGACTGCTGCGCTGAACAGACCTTGGAGGCCGGCGGGCGCGAGCATCACGATGAGGATGACGGCGACGCCGAAGACCGCGATCGCGAGGTTGCCGTCCAGACGTTCGGCGAGGGACGGGGACAGTTCGAGCGTGTCGGTGAGGGCGGCTACGAGTGCGGGGAGCACGACCAGAAGCACCGCGCCCCATACGGCGCCGAGAAGAGAGCCGAGCCCGCCGATCACCACGCCCATCAGCAGGAACAGGGAGAAGGTGACACCGAACGCGCCCGGGGACGCGCTCTGGGAGACCATGGCGAGGACACCGCCGCCGAGGCCGGCGGCACCGGCACTCACCACGAATGTGGTGATCTTGGTGCGGGCGACGTCGATACCCGCGAGGCGAGCGGCGATCTCGTCGTCGCGCACGGCCTGCATGCGGCGGCCGAAGTCTCCGGCAATGAGATTCGACAGCGCGAGCACAGTGAGGGCCGCGGCGACCACGGCGATCATGGCCTGCCACTGTTCGACGGTGAACGCCGCTGCGATGCTGCTCGGCGGTCCCTCCACATACGCCCACAGTCCTTGGTCGCCGCCGAGCACACTGGAGAACGTGGTGGTGATCGACGGGATCACGACGACCAGCGCGAGCGTCAAGCCGGCCAGGTAGGGGCCGTGAAGCCGTGCGGCGGCCGCCCCGACGACGATCCCGACGACGGAGGTCACGAGCACGGCAGCGACGAGCGGCACGAGCAGCACCGAAATCCCGGTGACCCCGGCGTCGCCCATCGCGTTGGAGGTCAGCGCGAACGAGTATGCCCCGCACGCCATCAGCGCTCCGTGCCCCAGCGAGAGCTGACCGTTGCGGCCGATGAGCACTGTCAGCCCGGCTGTCGCGCACAGATAGGCCGCGATGGTCGCCAACTGGTAGTTCCGGAAGGGGGGCAGTACGAAGATGATCGCGATGACGGCGACGGCGATACCGGCCACCACCGCGGCGCGCACGGCAAACGAATCGAAGCGGGAAGTGTGCATGGTCAGACCTGCCTGGCGGCGACGCCGGAGAAAATGCCTTGGGGCCGCAGCAGAAGCACCGCCAGCAGCATCAGAAGTACCGCGATCGGCGCGATGCTTCCACTGAGGTAGCCGCTGACGAAACTCAGCAGCAAGCCTGTCGCGAGCCCGCCGAGCACCGCGCCCACCGGGCTGTCCAACCCGCCGATCACCGCTGCGGTGAAGGCAAAGATGAACACGAGATCGACTGCGTGCGGGTTGAGCCCGAGTTCGGTGGGTACGACGAGCAGGGCGGCGAGCCCGCCGACTGCGCCGGCCAGAGCCCACCCGAGGGTGAGCATCGCCGAGACCTTCACCCCGAGCAGTCGCGACACGTCCGGAGCGAACGCCGAGGCCCGCATCTTCAGTCCGAGATCGGTACGGGTGAACAGCAGCGCGAGGCCGATGACCACGACACCCACCGCAGCGAAGACGAACACGTCGTACGGAGACAGCAGCGGAACCGTCCCGACCCGCAGCGGGTCGCGGCTGAACGGCAACTGCATGGGACGGAAGTCGTTGCCGTAGATCATGCCGAGTACGGCGTGGATCACCATCACGAGGCCCAGCGCGACGATCACCGCGGCTAGTGGGCGGCTGTGGTCGAGGCGGCGGATCAGCACTCGCTCGACGAGGGCACCCAGGAGGAAGCCGCTCACGACGGCGGCGAGCAGTCCGTACCAGTACGAACCGGTCGCCGACGTCACCGAATAGGCGATGTAGGTGGTGGCCGCAGCCATCGCGCCCTGCGCGAAGTTGATCACGCGGGTACCGCGCCAGATCAGCACGAGCGCGAGTGCGAACGCTGCGAAGACGGCACCGCGCGCGAGACCGTCCACGGTGAGAAACAGGAATCTGTCCATCGGTTGCTCCTCAGAAGCCCAGGTACACGGTGCGGAAGTCGCTGTCCATGACGAGTTCCGCGGCCGAGGTGGCGACGACGACGCGGCCCAGTGCCAGCACGATCGCCTGGTCGGCGATCGGAAGCGCACTGTGCACGTTCTGCTCGACGAGGACCACCGTCAGGCCGGTGCGGTCCCGCAGGTCGCGCAGGACCGACATGATCAGGTCGACGATGCGCGGCGCGAGACCGAGCGAGGGTTCGTCGAGCAGGAGCAGCGAGGGCCGCGCGACCAGGGCCCGGCCGATCGCGAGCATCTGCCGTTCGCCGCCGGAGAGTTGATGGCCGCTGCTGGTCCGGCGCCGGGCGAGGGGCTCGAACATCTCGTACATCTCGGCAATGGCGCGAGTGGTGTCGGCGCGGTCCTTGCGCCACAGTCCGCCGAGACGCAGATTTTCCTCGACGGTCAGTTCGCCGATCACGCCGCGACCTTCGGGCACGTGGGCAACCCCGTGGTGCACGAGTTTCTCCGTCGGGACACCGAGCACGGACGTCCCCGACACGCTGATCGAACCCTGGACCGCCGGCAGCATTCCCGACAGTGCCCGCAGCAAGGTTGTTTTCCCGGCGCCGTTGGCGCCGACGACAGCGGCGATGGTGCCGGACGGGACGTCGAAGCTCACCTCGTGCAGGACCGGTACGGGACCGTATCCGCCCGTGAGGTTTTCGATCCGGAGCAACGGAGAGGTCACGCTGCCTCTTTTCCGCCGAGGTAGGCCGCCGCGACCAGCGGATCGGCACGGATCTCGTCGGGGGTCCCCGCGGCGATCACCTTGCCGAAGTCGAGCACGACGATGTGGTCGCACACCGACATGATCAGGTCGACGTTGTGTTCGACGAGCATCACCGAACGCGATCCGTCGCCGCGCGAAGGCAGTTGGCGGATCAGAGTCCCCAACTCTTCGATGTCGCTGCTGTCGAGACCGCCTGCCGGTTCGTCGAGAAGAAGCAATGTGGGATCGGAGATCAGAGCGCGCGCGAGCGCGACCTTCTTGGCGACCGCGTAGGGGAGTGCCGGCGGGAGTGCCTGTGCGTACTCTCCGATCCCGAACTCGTCGAGCAGTGTCGCGGCGGAACTGCGGGCGGCGAGCTGGGTGCGGGCGCCGTACGGCAACCCGAGCAGGCTGGTGACGAACGACGCGCGGTGCGACACCGACGCTCCTGCGGCGACATTTTCGAGAACGGTGAGCCCACCGAAGAGCCCGAGTCCCTGCAGGGTGCGCGCCACTCCATGCCGGACGAGGCGGTGCGGGGCGGGGCGTACCGGCCGGCCGTCGAGGGTCAGTGTCCCGGCGTGCGGGCGCAGGAACCCGCAGACGACGTTGAACAACGTCGTCTTGCCTGCGCCGTTCGGTCCCATGACGCCGACGACCGAGCCGGCCGGCACCTGGAGCGACACGTTCTCGAGTGCGACGAGGCCACCGAAACGGACTTCGATGCCCTCGAGACGGAGGCGGTCCGGAGGTTCACTCGGGGTAACGATTGATTGCACAGCGGGTGCACTTTCTCTCGGGCCTTCTCCGGCCTTTCGGGCGTTCTGCCGGGTCTCGGTGAGATCGACGTCACTTTTCAGCGACAGGTTACAACACTCCGAGTGTATGTTCCTACTGTCCGGAGGGATCGTTTTCGAGAGAGGAGTCGTGACGGTGGTCGTACCCATCGCCGGGACCCCGGGCCGGCTCGAGGGCCGGGTCGCGGTAGTGACCGGGAGCAGCCGGGGAATCGGATTCGGAATTGCCGAACGTCTCGTGGCGGAGGGCGCACGGGTGGTGCTCACGGCGCGCTCGCCGGAGCCTCTCGCCGAGGCGGTCACAGCACTGGGAACCGATGTCGCGTGCGGCGTGGCCGGCAAGGTGCACGATTCCGCGCATAGGGACGACACGATCGCCACGGCCGTCGACCGCTTCGGCAGAGTCGACATCCTCGTCAACAACGCCGGCACCAACCCCGTCTACGGGCCCCTGTCCGATCTCGACCTCGACGCTGCCCGCAAGATCCTCGAGGTGAACGTGCTCGGTGCCCTCTCGTGGACGCAGCGCTTCGCCAAGGCGGCCACCGAAGGTGGTGCGGTCGTGAATATCTCGTCGGTGTCCTCGTTCTCCCACGCGCCGGGAATCGCGTTCTACGGCGTCAGCAAGGCGGCGCTCAACCAGCTCACCCGGTCTCTCGCCGCCGAACTCGGACCGACCATCCGCGTCAACGCCGTCGCACCCGCCGTCGTGAAGACGCGGTTCGCGGCCGCGCTCTACGAGGGACGGGAAGAGCAGGTTGCGGCGCGATATCCGATGCGACGGCTCGGTGTGCCGTCGGATGTGGCGTCGGCGGTCGCGTACCTCGTGTCGGACGATGCCTCCTGGGTCACCGGCCAGGTCTTGTCGGTGGACGGTGGCGGGCTCACGGTCCCGTCCGCATGAGAGTCGGTGCGCACCGCTTCGTGCGGCCGGCAAGCACCCTCGTAGGCACTGGCAGAATGCAGCACAGCAGTCCACGAACGACGCAAGTGAGGAATCGGTAGTGACCAGCACCTCGGACGGGCGGACCGCACGCGGGGAGCGCACCCGGCGCGCCGTGATCGACGCGCATATCGCCCTGATCGAGGCGGGAGAACTCAAGCCCACCGGCGCGCAGATCGCGGAGCACGCGGGTATTTCCCTGCGCTCGCTGTGGGCCAACTTCAGCGATCTGGAAACGCTGTTCGGAACCACCGGTGCCGAACTGCTCAGTCGCCAGGACGCGATGTTCGTACCGGTGCCGCCCGACCTCGATCTTCCGCAGCGGGTGGACAAATTCTGCGCGCAGCGCGCGAGACTGCTCGAGTTCATTGCTCCGTACGCGCGGGCGGCAGGGTTGCGGGAGCCGTACTCGCGGGAACTCCGGACCAATCGGCTGCGGCACATCGGGCGCGTGACGGACGAAATCGAGGCGCTGTTCGCCCGAGAACTGTCGCCTCTTCCGTCGGCGCGTCGTACGCAGGCGGTCCAGGCGCTCGGAATCGCCAGTACGTGGGCGTCGTGGTCGGTGCTGCGCGACGAATACGGCCTCGCCGTTCCCGACGCCACAGCCGTGATGCGCCAGACGGTCGCCGCTCTTCTGGCCGCTGCCGTGCACGCCTCTCTCGGCTAGTGCGGCACACGCGGGCGGCGCGTCGGTGTCACTTCAGCAGAGACGCCACAACCTGATCCGCCGCATTGCGATGCCCGGCGGCGTTGGGATGCAGCGGGATCGCTTCGGCGACGGGCGACAAGCCTTCCATCCACCTGGTGTCGGGATCGGCGCACACATCGTGCCCGACCGTCGATCCGGTCAGATCGACGAACTCGGCACCCGATTCCTGCACCTGCTGACGCATGGCACTGTTCAACCGGTCCAGCTTGTTCTGGAGATAGGTCGCGTCCTCGGGCCACAACCGCTGCTCCGGGAAACACCCGCCGTCGCGGACAGCCGTGGGATAGCCGACGAAGACGATCTTCGCATCCGGTGAGCGTTGCCGGATCTCCGCGGTGATCGTTTTGTAGCGGGGGACGAAGGCGTCGATCGCGGCGTCGACGCGGTCGGCGCCACCGGCGGTGTTCGTCGCCGCGCAGGACTGCCCATTGGGGGGTGGCAGCAGATTGATGCAGCCCGCGGCGAGTTGGACGAGTCCGATGTCGTTGCCGCCGATGCCCACGGTCACCAGGTCGGTGTCCGGCGTCAGCGCCTCGTACTGGGGTGGGACACCCACGCCGCGGAACGTCGCCTGGGATTCCGTCAGATGGCCGCTGACCGCACCTCCGCACGAGACGTCGACGAAACGAGAGACATTGAGTACCTCTGCGACCAGGGTCGGATAGTTGCTGGCCGACCGTCCGCACTCCTCCGACACCGTGGGCGGAATACCGGGACCGGAGGTGAACGAATCCCCGAGCGCAACATACGAATCGTAGAGCGGGGTGGCCGACGCGGGCTGGGATGCGGGTATCCAGGTGACCAAAACGGCTGTGGTGGCGATGGATCCGAGGATTCCAGCGAGAGCGATGCCTGTGCGCACGGGACGACTCCGGTGTTGTCGGCTGTCGCTGGTATCGGCGACGTGTCTCGATGATGATCCGGCGGGGTCGCGGCGCTGTCAAGAGATTCCCGTCTGCCGGCCGGGCACAACCCGGCATCACGGCACGAACACCGTCGTGCTTGTCTGTCGGATGTGACGACGACGTGGGTGCGCGCGGCAATCGGAGTGGGTGCATGGGTCGCAACCTCGATCGGTGCGACCGGGATCGCGTTGCATGTCAGCCCGTCGTCGGCGCGAGTTCTCGTCCTCGCCGCGTCGGGCGCGCCCTATCTGATGGTGTGCGCGCTGTTCGGTGTCCTGGCGTTCTCGGCTCTCGGGAACCGGGCCGGAGTGGCGGTCGCGGGCCTGGTCGTCGTGGGTGCGGCGGCGACCCAAGCGCCGCTCTACATCGGTGACGCGGACCCCGCTGAAGGCCCTGTGGTGCACGTGATGCAGACGAACATCCTCTTCGGAGGGGTGGACGCCGCTGCCGTGGTGACCGAGGTACGCGACCGGAACATCGGACTGCTCACGGTCGACGAACTCTCGCCGGAGGCACTGGAGGCACTGGAGGCAGCGGGTCTCGGCACAGTGCTGCCTCACCGGCATCTCTCGCCCGGGCCGGCCGCGAACGGAACGGGGATCTGGAGCGCCTACCCGCTGTCCGACACCGTCGAGTACGACGGGTTCGTGATGAGCCAGGTCTCCGCGACGGCGGAGATTCCGGGCGCCGGGCCGGTCGGCGTCTACGCCTTCCATCCCGTGCCGCCCGTCGTCGGCACGGACGTGTGGGCCGACGAACTGTCCCGACTGCACGACATTCTCGAGCAGGAACCCGGGACACGCCCGGCTGTCGTGGGCGCCGATTTCAATGCGACATACGATCATTCGCAATTCCGGGTATTACTGTCGGGCCGCTTCGGCGATGCCGCCGATCAGGTGGGTGCGGGGCATCTGCGCACCTACCCCACCGACAAAGGGATCCCGCCCGTGGTCGGCATCGACCACATTCTCGTCGCAGGTGGATCGGCGACCGAGGTGGAGACGGTGAGCGTGCCGGGATCGGACCATCGTGCGGTGGTCGCGCAACTGCGCCTCGACGGCGTGCCCGAATAAGCCGCGCGGGCTTCGAGGGAACGAAAAAAGAGGCGGCGCCGCTGTGGCGGCGTCGCCTCCTTTCCGGCTGCGAACAGCAGTTACGTAGCGCGCACGATCAGAGGGACAGGATCGACGCGGCGGCCGTTCCGGGGGCACCGTAGACCTGGGCCAGTCCGACCTTGGGCTCTCCGGGCACCTGGCGATCGCCCGCCTGGCCGCGGAGCTGCACGACGAGCTCGTGCACCTGGCGAATGCCGGACGCGCCGATCGGCTCGCCGTTTGCGATGAGACCACCGTCGGTGTTCACGGGCAGCGAACCGCCGATCTCGGTGGCGCCCTCCGCGATCAGCTTTTCCTGGTCACCGTCGGCGCACAGCCCGGTTTCGGCCATGTGGATGACCTCCGCACCGGCGTCGGTGTCCTGCAACTGCGCGATGTCGACGTCCTCGGGTCCGATGCCGGCCGCCTCGTAGGCTGCCTTCGCGGCGTACACGGTCGGAGAGACGTCCTCGTCCACTGCTGCCCACGTTGCGTGCACCTCGTAGGCGCCGTACGTGCGGGTACGAATCGCGGTGGAACGCAGGTACACCGGCTTGTTCTCCGTGTACTTCGATGCCAGATCGCCGCGGCACATGATGACTGCCGCAGCGCCTTCGTCGGGAGCACAGAACATCTTGGCGGTGAGCGGGTAGTTCAGCATGGGTGATTCGAGGATCTCCTCGACGCTGAATTCGGTGCGCCGGAATGCCTTCGGGTTCAGTCCGCCGTTGCGGTAGTTCTTGGCGGCGACCCGGGCGAGCGTCTCGTGGGAGATGTTGTGCTCGAGGGTGTAGCGGTTGGCCTTCATGCCGAAGAACTTCGTGGTGACGAACTGGCCGTTCTCGGCGTACCACGCCGGCAGACCGAGCATGGCGGGGTCGGCGGTGAACGCACCGCGCGGGTGCTTGTCGGTGCCGACGGCGATGCCGATGTCGTACTTTCCGGACCGGATGCCGTCCGCGGTCTGTTCGATCGCACTCGCGGAGGTGGCGCACGCGTTGAACACGTTGGTGAAGGGGATGCCGGTCAGGCCCACCAGCCGGGTCACGGCGTCGGTGTTGTCGACCTCGTAGCTACCGCCGATACCGAACTGGATGTCTCGCCACGCCACACCCGAATCTTCGAGTGCGAGCTGGATTGCGTCGGCCGCCATCTCGATGGCCGACTTGGTGCCGAATCTGCCGAACGGGTGAAGGCCCACACCGATGATGGCAACGTCGTTCATAGTTTCAAGGACTCCTCGATCGGGTGTGTGCTGGTCAGATCGGCTCGAACGCCCACGTGACGATTTCGGTCCCGTCCTCGTCGACGTAGAACGGCACGAACGTGAGTTCGAGCTCCATGCCGGGCCGCAGCTCGGCGGGATCCGACTCGGTCAGCCGCGCCTCGACCCGCACGACATCGCCGAGCTGGACGAGGCCGAACGTGAACGGTGTGAAGGTGGCGGCGGTTTCGTTGCCGGCGTACGGCTGCTTCGGGACGAATCCCTGTGTCGTCCAGGCGACCAGGGTTCCGCGCCGGGGGAGCAGCAGTTCCGACACGTTCGCTCCGCTGCACCGCGGGCACCGCGGTTGCTGCGGCCAGGTGGTGGCGGCGCAGTCGGCGCAGTGGCTGCCGACGAGTTGGGGGTCCTCCGCCGGCCAGGTCGAAACGTCGGGCGCGAGCGCCTTCGTCGTCATAGGTCATCCTCCGTTGTTCGGTGCCGCCGCCCCGTGTCCCGAGGACTGCGGCCATGACAATCACGCTAGACGGAAATTGCATTCTCCACAATGAGAGCACCATATCCGACGCCGGGTTGCGGGCGGAGCGCGCCATGCGCGCGGAAAGCTTTATAGAACCTGTTCCAATTACGGAGGAATGTGGTTATCGTCACGTGCACAACTTGCAATGCGATGGAGGGCGTCAGATGAAGACCAAGGGTGCAGTGCTGTGGGGGCTCGACGAAGCGTGGTCGGTCGAGGACATCGAGCTCGGCGATCCCGTGGCGGGTGAAGTCCAGATCCGCATGGAAGCCGCCGGCATGTGCCACTCCGACCACCACATCGTCACCGGCGCGACGCCCATGCCGTCCTTCCCGGTCATGGGCGGGCACGAGGGATCCGGCGTCATCACGAAGGTCGGCGACGGTGTCGTCGGTTTCGAGGTCGGCGACCACGTTGTGCTGTCCTTCATTCCCGCGTGTGGACGATGCCCGTCGTGTGCGAGCGGACACTCGAACCTGTGCGATCTGGGCGCCGGACTCCTCAGCGGTCAGGCGATCTCCGACGGCAGCTACCGGATCCAGGCGCGCGGCCAGAACGTCATCCCGATGTGCCTGCTCGGGACGTTCTCCCCGTACATGACCGTGAATCAGAGCCAGGTCGTCAAGATCGACAAGGATGTGCCGTTCGAGCTCGCCGCCCTGGTGGGTTGCGGCGTTCCGACGGGCTGGGGTTCGGCTACGCACATCGCCGACGTCAAGCCGGGCGATTCGGTCGCGATCATCGGTGTCGGCGGCGTAGGTATGAGCGCGCTGCAGGGCGCGGTCGCGTCCGGTGCCCGCTACGTCTTCGCGATCGATCCGGTGCCGTGGAAGCGTGAGCAGGCCATGAAGTTCGGTGCCACCCACACCTACGCGTCGATCGAGGAAGCGATCGTGCCGATCATGGAGGTCACCTGGGGACGTATGTGCCAGGAGACGATCATCACCGTCGGTGAGATGAAGGGTGACCTGGTCGACCCGGCGCTGACGCTCACCGCGAAGGGCGGCAAGTGTGTCGTCACGGCCATGGGCTTCATGTCGGACATGGACGTCAAGCTGAACTCGTTCCTGTTCTCCATGCTGCAGAAGGATCTCAAGGGCAACATCTTCGGTGGCTGCAACGCCCGCGTCGACATCCCCCAGTTGCTGGACCTCTACAAGTCCGGTCAGCTCAACCTCGCGGACATGGTGACCCGCACGTACACGCTCGAACAGATCAACGACGGATACCGGGACATGCTCGACGGCAAGAACATCCGTGGCGTGATCCGCTACACAGAAGCCGACTGGTGACCTTGCTGCGCCCACCATCTCGTACCCTGGGTCGGTGCGCAGTCTCGAAGTGATATCCGAATGGCCCGTCGACCATGCCGCCGCCGCTGTCGTCACTCGCGACGGCGGCGTGGTTGCGTCCACCGGAGATCAGCGGGCGGTGTACTCGCTGGCCTCGGTGACCAAACCCCTCGTCGCATACGCGGCTCTCGTGGCGATCGAGGAAGGGGCCATCGAACTCGATCAGCCCGCAGGCCCGCCCGGATCGACGGTGCGGCACCTGCTCGCCCACGCGTCGGGGCTGGCGTTCGGAGAGCGCACCGTCGCAGCCGAACCCGGGCGCAAGCGCATCTACTCGAGTGCGGGCTTCGAGGTTCTCGGTGAGTTGATCGCCACCGAGAGCGATATCGCGTTCCCGGACTACGTGACCCAGGCGGTGTTCGAGCCTCTCGGGATGGGCGACTCGAGCCTGCCCGGTCCGGCGGGCCACGGAGGCCGTTCGTCGGCCGCGGACCTTGCCGTGTTCGCGGGGGAGTTGCTGGCCCCGACACTCGTCTCCGACGTGCTGTTCGGTGAGGCGACCGACGTGCAGTTTCCGGGGCTGAACGGATTGGTGCCCGGATACGGAATGTTCAAGCCCAACGATTGGGGGTTGGGTTTCGAAATCCGCGGCGAGAAGAATCCGCACTGGACCGGCACAAAGAATTCTTCCCGTACATTCGGGCATTTCGGCCAATCGGGGACATTTCTCTGGGTGGATCCCGAATTCGGCGCGGCATCTGTGGTACTTACCGATAGGGACTTCGGAGACTGGGCAAAACCGCTCTGGCCTGCGCTGAGTGACTCGGTAATCGCTGAACTCACATAAACCTCTTTCGTTTCCTGGCGAAACACTGGCAACAGGAGCACACTTGTTCCCAGTCGCATGGAGAAACCTTCGCGCAGAGGCCGTTGGGGAAGACGTCCTCGTCGAACCGGAGGTGTATCTATGCGCGTATCCAATCAGTTCGCGGATGTGACGACCGGGGTGATCTATATCCACTCTTCGCCCGCCGCGGTCTGTCCACATATCGAATGGGCGCTGGCTGCCACGCTGAGCAGTCGCCCGGAACTGACCTGGATCGGTCAGCCCGCCGACGTGGGCGTGCTGCGGACCTCCATCGACTGGGTCGGTCCGGTCGGCACCGCCGGCCGCCTCGCGGAGGCTCTGAGTGTGTGGCCGATGCTGCGCTTCGAGATCACCGAGAATCCCAGCGAGGGTGTCGACGGCGAGCGCTACAGCTACGTTCCCCGGCTGGGACTGTGGCGGGGGTGCGCCAGCGCGAACGGCGACGTCGTCGTCGGAGAGATGCGTCTGCGCGCCATCCTGGCCTCGTCCGACGCCGCCGCCGAAATCCACCGGGCGCTGGGGACGGCATGGGACGACGAACTCGAGCCCTATCGCAGCGGTGCCGAGGGCGCCGAGGTGACGTGGCTCCGGCGCGACGTCGGCTGAGCGGTACCGTGCCTTCGACCTGACACCTCCTGCACCTCTCCGCTACGACGCCGGCGCCGCCACCTCGGTTCGAAGGTGGCGGCGCCGGCGTCGGCGTTCGGTGCTTACAGCCGGTTCGGTGCTTACAGCGGAATGTTCTTGTGCCGCCCGCGGGTTGCAGGCGCTGCTGCCAGCGCCGCAGCCAGGGTGCTCCGCGTCTTTGCCGGGTCGATCATCTCGTCGACCACGCCGATCGAGATGGCGCGGCCGACGCCTCCCGCGATGGCTTCGTGCTCGGATGCGAGACGGTCGTGCAGGGCCTCGCGTTCCTCTTCGGGAGCGGCAGCGAGGGCCCGCTTGTGGAGGATCCCCACCGCGGCCTTCGCGCCCATCACGGCGACCTCGGACTCCGGCCACGCGAACACTGCTGTCGCACCGAGGGCGCGCGAGTTCATCGCGATGTACGCGCCGCCGTAGATCTTGCGGGTCACCAGGGTCACGCGGGGCACACGGGCTTCGGCGAACGCGTGCAGCAACTTCGCTCCACGGCGCACGACGCCCTCCCATTCCTGGCTGACGCCGGGAAGGTAGCCCGGCACGTCGACCAGCACCACCAGGGGAACGCCGAAGGCGTTGCACATGCGTACGAAACGCGCCGATTTCTCGGCACTCTCGGAGTTCAGGCACCCGCCGAGGCGGAGCGGATTGTTGGCGATGACGCCCACGGTGCGGCCGCCGAGCCGACCGAAGCCGGTGACGATACTGCGAGCCCAGCCACCCTGCAGTTCTTCGAAACTCGATTCGCCTTCGACGTTGTCGAGGAGTTCGTGGACGATCGGGCGCACGTCGTAGGCGCGGCGCGGCGACTCGGGCATGAGCGCGCGCAGATCGGTGTCTCCGAGGGCTGCGGCAGCGACGTCGAATTCGCCCTGTTCGGCGAGCATCGACACGAGACGCCGTGCCCGGTGCAGTGCGTCGGACTCGTCGTGGGCCGCGATATGGGCGACACCCGACTTCTTGGTGTGGGTGTCGGGGCCGCCGAGGGACTCCATGTCGACCTGCTCGCCGGTGACACTGCGTACGACGTCGGGTCCGGTGACGAACACACGTCCTTCGGGCGCCATGATCACGATGTCGGTGAGCGCCGGGCCGTATGCCGCGCCACCTGCGGCGAAACCGAGGACGACGGAAATCTGGGGGATGGAACCGGATGCGCGCACCATCGCCTCGAAGACGAGGCCGACGGCGTGCAGCGCTTCGACGCCCTCCGCGAGGCGCGCCCCGCCGGAGTGGAAGAGCCCGATGACAGGCGCTTCGAGTTCGAGGGCGGTGTCGATCGCCGCGACGATGTGCTTACACCCCTCGACGCCCATCGCTCCGCCCATGACGGTCGCGTCGGAGCAGTACGCCACTGTCCGGACGCCGTCGATGCATCCGATCGCGGCGAGGACGCCGGACTTGTCCCGGGCGTGGAGCAGCTCCGTGCTGCCCGAGTCGAAGAGTGCCTCGAGCCGGCGCAGAGGATCGCGTGGATCCGTCGAATGGGCGCGTTGTTTAGCCGGATCCAGGATGGTCATCGAGTGCTCCTCGGTCGAGCGCGGTGGTGGTGGGCCGCGGTGGAGGCTCCGGGGAGCCTCCACCGCAACGGTGGGACGAGCGTGTCGGGTCAGGCCCGACCGAACGCGAGTGCCACGTTGTGCCCACCGAAACCGAACGAGTTGTTCAGCGCGAAGTCGATCTGTCCGTAGCGGGCTTCACCCTTGACCACGTCCAGGTCGATTTCTGGATCCTGGTTCTCGAGATTCAGCGTGGGCGGAATGACTCCGTCACGCAGACTCAGGACCGTAAGTACTGCTTCGAGTGCACCGACCGCGTCGATCGAATGTCCGAGTGCGGACTTCGGGGCATAGATCGCTGCATGATTGCCCACTGCGGCGTTGATGGCCTTCGCCTCGGCGATGTCGCCGATCGGAGTGGCCGTCGCGTGTGCGTTGACGTGCCCGATGTCGGCCTTGGTGAGGCCGGCGCTTTCGATGGCCCGCGTCATCGCACGGGCCGCTCCGGTGCCCTCGGGATGCGGTGCCACGATGTGGTACCCGTCCGAGGTGATACCCGCGCCGAGGATCCGGGCATGGATCGTCGCCCCGCGCGCTTTCGCGTGTTCTTCGGATTCGAGCACCATCAAGGCGCCCGCCTCACCGAAGACGAAGCCGTCGCGGTCCTTGTCGAAGGGCCGCGAGGCGCCCTGCGGGTTGTCGTTGCGAGTGCTCAACGCCCGCATCATGGCGAAGCTGGCGAGACCCACCGCATCGAGCTGACTTTCGACACCACCGGCGACGGCGATGTCGGCATCACCGTTCGAGATCATGCGGAACGCGTTCGCGATTGCTTCGGAACCCGAGGAGCACGCCGAGACCGGTGTGATGACACCGGCGCGGGCACCGAGTTCGAGACCGACCGTGGCGGCCGGTCCGTTGGGCATGATCATCTGCACCGCGAACGGCGACACCTTGCGGTAGCCGCCGTCCCGCAGCTTGTCGACAGCGTCGATCAGCGACTCACCACCACCGAGACCGGTGCCGATCACGACCGCGAGCCGGTCCTTGTCGACGTCCGGGCTTCCGGCGTTCTCCCAGACCGTCCGGCCGAGAGTGAGGGCCAGCCGTTCGACGAAGCTCATCCGCCGGACCTCGACCCGGCTGAGCGACTCGTCGGGGCTCACCTTCAGCCGGCCGCCGATGCGGACCGGGAGGTTGTACTCGTCGACGAAGCCGTCGAGTACACCGATCCCGCTCTCACCGGCCAGGAGTGCCTTCCAGCTGGCATCCACATCGCCGGCGATCGACGTCGAAGCCGCGAGGCTCGTGACGACGACGTTGCGCAATGTCCGAGGAGAAGGGGAAGTCACGGTTGGGCTCACTCGTTGTCGTTCGTGGCCTGAACGCCCTCGGCCTCGAGCTTCTGGATGTAGTTCACGGCGTCACCGACGGTGCGGAGGCTGGCGAGGTCCTCGTCGGGGATCTTGACGCCGTACTTGTCTTCGGTCTGCACGGCGATCTCGACCATGGACAGCGAGTCGATGTCGAGGTCGTCGACGAAGGACTTGTCGACGGTCACCTCGGAGGGCTCGATGCCGGTAACTTCTTCGATGATCTCCGCGAGGCCGGCGATGATTTCTTCCTGAGTGGCCACGTCGTGGCTCCCTTCGTGATGTACCGACTATGTCGTGTGAAACCGGCCGAATGTTTCCGGCCGGACCCGGAAATTTCCCGGGTGTGCCCGTGCTGCGCGACGGTGCGCAGCAACCTAACCGAGTTCGAGTGTTTCGGCCAGAGCGGAGATGTCCGCGGGTGTTTTGAGGGCAGCAGTGGGTGTGCCGCGCATTTCGCGCTTGGCGATGCCCACGAGCGTGCCGGCGGGGGGAAGCTCCACCACCGTGGAAACCTGGGCGGAACGCAGGTGTGCTGTGCACAGGTCCCAGCGCACGGGGCGGGTGACCTGCGCCGCGAGTCGTTCGAGCGCTTCGGCGCCGGAGGTGACCGGTGCGCCGTCGAAGTTGGACAACAGGGTGCGGGTCGGATCGCTCGGGGCGATCTTCGCCGCGGCAGCGGCAACCGCATCCTGCGCGGGTGCCATGAACCGGGTGTGGAAAGCGCCCGCGACCGGCAGGGCACGGACGCGTGCTTTCGCGGGCGCGTCCGCGGCGAGTGCCGCAAGTGCTTCGAGGCGTCCGGCCGCGACGATCTGACCGGCGGCGTTCATGTTGGCGGGCGTGAGGTCGAGTTCTTCCAGGCGTGCGAGCACCTCGTCCTCTGCGCCGCCGAGTACGGCGGACATACCGGTGGGCTCGAGCGCGCACGCCTTCGCCATCTCGCGTCCGCGGATCGCGGCGAGTCCGACGGCCTCGTCGGTGCTGATGACGCCGGCCATCGCTGCGGCGGCCAACTCGCCCACTGAATGGCCGGCAACGATCACGTCGCCGGGTACCAGACCCAGGCGTTCGAGTTCCTCGAAGGCGAGCAGGGCGGTCGCCACGACCAGTGGCTGAGTCACGGAAGTGTCGGTGATCTCGTCTGCTGTTGCAACGGTGCCGAGGCGCTCGAGGTCGAGACCGGATGCCTTCGACCACAGCGCAATGCGGTCACGGGCACCGGCCTGCTCCAGCCACGGAGCAAGCATGCCGGGTGTTTGGGACCCCTGGCCGGGGGCAAGCAGCGCAATCACGAGCACCAGCGAACACCCTCAGCGCACTGTCGCGAGATGTCGGTGGGAATGAAAGCTTGTGCCCGGATTTGTAGGGATCTTACAAATTCCCACGTGGGCGTCGGCTATCGGCCGACTCTCCCGCCGTGTTACATGTCCGATTCGCGGGTTGTGAACCGTGTGACTGGTGGTGCTGGAGATCTCAATTCGTTATGGCTTCGAGCCAGACGACCCACCGTTGCCGCGATTCGCAACACGTACGCATCGCGTGGATTTGTGGGATCCCGCCCAGTGACTTCTGTGATCCGCTTGAGTCGGTACCGGACGGTATTTGGATGAACAAACAGCTTTCTGGCGCACGACTCGACAGCGCCGCCGCTGTCGAGGTAGGCGTCCAGCGTGTCGGAGAGCGACGACCCCGCCGCGGCCAGAGGGGCCACGATGTGATCGTCCAGCGCGGCGATCGCCGCCGGATCGCCCAGCAGTGCCCGCTCGGGCAGAAGTTCGGCCGCGTGGACCGGTCGGGGTGCGCCGGGCCAGCCTCCGACCGCCTCCATCCCCGCGAGCGCCTCGAGGGCGGAGACGTGCGCGGCGCCCAGGGTTGCGGTCGTCGGCCCGATCACCACCGGATCGTCGGAGAATGCCTGCATCAGTTCGCCGAGGAAACTCGCTGCCTCGGTCGTTCCGTGCAGATCGCCGCTGACGACCATCACCAGTCGCTCGCCCTGGACCACCGCGAGAGCGGCACGACCGTGCCGCTGGGCGATCGCGTGCACCGTGGTCACCACCGACACGCCCTCCTCGGGCGGGGGTGTGCCGACCACGACCGTCGCGGGCGCCGTCGCGTCCCAGTTGAGCGTTGCCGCACGCGACTGCATGTCGGCACCGGTGTCACCGCGGACCACGGCATCGACCACCAGCGCCTCGAGGCGGGTGTCCCACGCGCCGCGCGACTCGGCGGCGGTCGCGTACACCGCCGCGGCCGCGAAGCCCAGTTCGCGGCCGTATCGCAGGATCGCCTCGGTCAGCGCGACGAGTTGCTCCTCGTTGCGGGCCAGCGCCGGCAGCCACTGCTCGAAGAACTCCATCGCCGCCCGCACCATGTCCACGGTCTGCAGGAGGGTCAGGCGGTTCGCCAGATCCTGAGGGATCATCTGGAACGCGTCGAGGCTGAACCGTGGATCGTTCTCCGGGTTGCGCACCCACTCCAGGAAGTCCACCACCGACGTCTGGATCACCAACTGCACCGTCGCGCGCTGCGAGGCATCCAGATCGGAGAAGAACGGCAGTTGCTCCTGCAGCACGTGCACGGCCTCGGTGGACATGCGCCCCGAGAACTGCTTGACCCGACGCAGCAGCGCGTCGGGCAGGGGAGCGCGGTCGGGTCGCGCAGGCGGTACCGGACGCCCGGTTGGGACGCCCGGTACCCGCGCTCTGCGACCTGATGCGGGCTCGTCGACCATGCAACGAACCTACCCGGGTGTCACCCGGTCACCGTGGCCGAACCGCACGTGACGGCGTGATTCAGGCGACGCCCGGGTCCGAGGTCTGCTCGGGGGCTGCCGTCACGTCGTCGATCCGGTACTTCTTCGCCGCCTCGACTGCCCGCGCACGATCGATCGTGCCCTCACGGCCGAGAGCCTCGAGCACCGCGACCACCGTGGATTCGGCGTCGATGTTGAACACGCGCCGTGCGGCCGGGCGGGTGTCGGAGAAGCCGAACCCGTCCGCGCCGAGCACGGTGTAGTCACCCGGCACCCACTTGCGGATCTGATCGGGCACCGCACGCATCCAGTCGGACACCGCGACGAACGGTCCGGCGGCGTCGTTGAGCACGGACGCCACGTACGGAACCTGCGGTTCCCGGCCCGGATCGAGCAGCGCCTGGCGGTCGCACTCGACACCGTCGCGGCGAAGCTCGCCCCACGAGGTGACCGACCAGACGTCGGCGGACACGCCCCACTCCTCTTCGAGCATCTGCTGAGCGCGCAACGCCTCGGGCATGATCACGCCGGAGACGAGGATCTGCGCCTTCGGGCCCGACTCGGCACCCCGCTTGTACAGATACACGCCCTTGAGAAGACCCTCGACATCGAGGTCTTCGGGTTCGGCAGGCTGTGCGTACGGCTCGTTGTACACGGTGATGTAGTAGAAGATGTTCTCACCGCCGAACCCGTCGACACCGTCGGTCCCGCCGTACATCCGGCGCAGACCGTCGCGGAAGATGTGCGCGATCTCGTACGAGAACGCCGGGTCGTACGTCACCGCGGCCGGGTTGCTCGAGGCGAGCAACAGCGAATGCCCGTCGGCGTGCTGCAGGCCCTCACCGGTGAGGGTGGTGCGGCCGGCGGTCGCGCCGAGCAGGAATCCGCGTGCCATCTGGTCGGCCGCGGCCCACAGGCCGTCGCCGGTGCGCTGGAACCCGAACATCGAATAGAAGATGTAGACGGGGATCATCGGCTCGCCCTGCGTGGCATAGGACGTACCCACAGCCGTGAACGACGCGACCGATCCGGCCTCGTTGATGCCCTCGTGCAGGATCTGGCCGGCGGCGCTCTCCTTGTAGGCGAGCATCAGTTCGGCGTCGACGGAGGTGTAGAGCTGGCCGTTGCGGTTGTAGATCTTCAGCGACGGGAACCACGAATCCATGCCGAACGTGCGGGCCTCGTCCGGGATGATCGGCACGATGCGCTTACCGATCTCCTTGTCGCGCAACAGTTCCTTGAGGACGCGGACCGTGGCCATGGTGGTCGCGACTTCCTGCTTGCCCGAGCCCTTACGCACGACGTCGTAAGTCTTCTCCGGCGGCAGCGCGAGAGGCTTGGCGGCGGTGCGACGTTCCGGAACGAAGCCGCCCAGAGCGCGCCGGCGCTCGAGCATGTACTCGATTTCGGGAGCGTCGAAACCGGGGTGGTAGTACGGCGGCATCTTCGGGTTCTTCTCGAGCTCGGCGTCCGAGATCGGGATGCGCTGGAGGTCGCGGAAGTACTTGAGATCCTCGAGCGTGAGCTTCTTCATCTGGTGGGTCGCGTTGCGGCCCTCGAAGTGCTTACCCAGGGTGTAGCCCTTGATGGTGTGGGCGAGGATCACGGTGGGCTGGCCCTTGTGGTCCAACGCGGCGCGGTAGGCGGCGTGGATCTTGCGGTAGTCGTGGCCACCGCGCTTGAGGTTCCAGATCTCCTGGTCGCTGAGGTTCTTGACCAGTTCCTTGGTGCGAGGGTCGCGGCCGAAGAAATGCTCGCGGACGAACGCGCCGTCGTTCGCCTTGTACGTCTGGTAGTCGCCGTCCGGCGTGACGTTCATGAGGTTGACGAGCGCGCCGTCCTTGTCGGCGTGCAGCAGGGCATCCCACTCGCGGCCCCACACGACTTTGATCACGTTCCAGCCCGCTCCGCGGAAGAACGACTCGAGTTCCTGAATGATCTTGCCGTTGCCGCGGACCGGCCCGTCGAGACGCTGCAGGTTGCAGTTGATGACGAACGTCAGGTTGTCGAGACCTTCGGTGGCCGCCACGTGTGTGAGACCCCGCGACTCCGGCTCGTCCATCTCGCCGTCACCGAGGAACGCCCACACGTGCTGGTCGGAGGTGTCCTTGATTCCGCGGTCGTGCAGGTAGTGGTTGAACCGGGCCTGGTAGATGGCGTTCATGGGCCCGAGACCCATCGACACCGTCGGAAATTCCCAGAAGTTCGGGAGCAGACGCGGGTGCGGGTACGACGGCAGGCCGCCGCCCTGCGAGGCGTGGCTGTGTTCCTGGCGGAACCCGTCGAGCTGTTCCGCGGGAATCCGGCCTTCGAGATACGCGCGGGCGTAGATGCCGGGGGAGGCGTGGCCCTGGATGAAGACCTGATCGCCGCCGCCCGGGTGATCCTTGCCACGGAAGAAGTGGTTGAAACCGACCTCGTAGAGGGCCGCGGAGGACGCATACGTCGAGATGTGCCCGCCGACGCCGACACCGGGACGCTGCGCGCGGGTGACCATGATCGCCGCGTTCCAGCGGATGTAGGCGCGGAAGCGGCGCTCGACCTCTTCGTCACCGGGGAACCACGGCTCGTTCTCCGTGGGAATGGTGTTGACGTAGTCGGTGGACGTCAACGCCGGAAGCGACACCTTGCGCTCGTTCGCGCGCTCGAGCATGCGGAGCAGCAGGTAACGGGCGCGGGTCGGGCCCGCAGCCTCGAGCATGCCGTCGAACGATTCGAGCCATTCGTCGGTTTCTGCCGGATCGATGTCGGGCAGGTAGGAAGCCACGCCCTCGCGGATGACCCGGACACGGTTGTCCTTGGTCGAAGCCGTCTCGTTCGAGGGGCCCGTTCCCGCGGAGCCTGGTGTGGCGTCCTTCTGCGAGTCGGGTCCGTGGATCAGGTCTGTCAACGTCTGCTCCTCATCGTGGTAGGACGCGCAGGTGGGGCGCCCATTCAGAAGGCCGGCTCTTGTGGGGGCCGACCCAATCGACATCTGAACATGATGCTGATCTCATTCTCCCCCATCCCGCGGCGGAAGATGCGAGATGCCCTCTGATCGGGACACGAGAGTGCTCGGGCGGTCCCGCAGCCGAGCTTCTCGACGGTGACGGCGTAGCGTCCGGGGAAAGATTCTTGGTCTTTCCCAGCGATTCGGGTTGCGTTGAGCCTTCCGACCATGTTCGCTTTGACCATTGATCGTCACACACCGGTACGCCGAAGCGATTCGCGCACCACTACTTTTAGGAGGAGCCACCGTGGTCGCCGCGGCGGATGCCAAGAACTACGTTTCCAAGCTCGGTATCACTCACGACCATGTGGTGCAGGAACTCGGGTGGGACGAGGACACCGACGACGAGCTGAGGTCGGCGATCGAAGAGGTCACCGGAACCGAGCTCCTCGACGAGGAGTCCGACGAAGTCGTCGATGTCGTGCTGCTGTGGTGGCGCGAGAGCGACGGCGACCTGGTGGACACCTTGATGGATGCCGTCAGCCCACTCGCCGACGACGGTGTCGTCTGGGTTCTCACCCCGAAGAACGGTCGCGTCGACCACGTGGAGCCCAGTGAGATCGCCGAATCCGCCACCACCGCCGGTTTGACCCAGACCTCGGCGGCCAACCTCGGGGACTGGATCGGCAGCCGTCTCGTGCAGCCGAAGACCGGCCGTCCGCGTCGCTGAACCGGCCTTTCCCCCGAACGAAGGACCAGCACCACATGGCGATCGCAGTGGGCACCGAGGCGCCCGACTTCACCCTCAAGGATCAGAACAACCAGGAAGTCTCCCTCGCGGATTACCGGGGCAAGAAGAACGTCCTGCTGATCTTCTACCCCCTCGCGTTCACCGGGGTGTGCCAAGGCGAGTTGTGCGCCGTGCGCGACGACCTGCCGACCTTCGACAACGACGACACCGCGATCCTCGCGGTGTCGGTCGGGCCGTCGCCCACACACAAGATCTGGGCGGCCGAGCAGGGATATCTCTTCCCCTTGCTGTCAGACTTCTGGCCGCACGGTGAAGTCGCTCAGGCGTACGGGGTGTTCAACGAGAAGTTCGGTTTCGCGAATCGCGGCACGTTCGTCATCGATAAGGACGGCATCGTGCAATTCGCGGAAGAGAACCAGCCCGGGGAGCCCCGTGACCAGGGAGCTTGGGTGAGAGCGCTGGCCGCGCTAGAGTCCTGATGCGACGTCGGCGGCTTCGGCCGCCGACGATGCGGGCGTGTAGCTCAGTGGTAGAGCTCTGGTTTTACACACCAGCGGTCGGGGGTTCGAAACCCTCCGCGCCCACCAAAGGTACGGCTCGGCGTCGTGCCGGCGCTACGTGCTCGCGAACGGTCACCGCTCACGGATCCCGCACTTCCGTTGCCGGGTCCGTCGCCTCGCTGCTCCGACGGCCGCCTGCGACGGGCGTGGCGTCGGCACCTGCGTCGATTCTTCTCGAAGCGCGTGTGCCTGCGGAGGTGCGCCGTAGTCTCGGGTGAGTAGCTCAGTCGCCGTGATGAGGCGTCCAGGAACCACCCACAGGAGCGCGCGTGTCCGAGCAACCGACCGTGCTGACCGACCCTCTCACCAATCGCGGAACCGCGTTCACCCGCGAGGAACGCGCAGCGCTCGGCTTGGTCGGCCGGTTGCCGGCCGCGGTCGAGACACTCGACCAGCAGGCCGTCCGCGCGTACGGCCAGTTGGAGGAGTACACGGACGATCTCGACAAATACATCTTCTTGGACCAGTTGCACAACCGCAACGAGGTGCTCTACTACCGACTTCTGGTGGATCACCTGAGTGAATTACTGCCCATCGTCTACGACCCCACGGTCGGGGAGGCGATCAAGATGTGGTCCCGGGACTACCGCCTGTCCCGTGCCGTGTATCTCTCGGTGGATCACCCCGAAGAGGTGCGAGCATCGTTCGAGACCCTGGGGCTCGGTGCCGACGACATCGACTTGATCGTGGTGTCGGACGCCGAGGAAATCCTCGGAATCGGGGACTGGGGAGTCAACGGCACGGACATTTCCGTGGGGAAGGTGGCAGTCTACTGCGCCGCTGCCGGGATCGACCCGGCCCGCACCCTCGCGGTCAACCTCGACTGCGGCACCGACAACGAAGCCTTGCTCAATGATCCTCGGTACCTGGGGAATCGGCACGCACGGGTGCGTGGAGAGAAGTACGACCAGCTCATCGCGGAGTACCTCGAGGTCGCCTCGGACGTGTTCGGCAAGGCGCTGTTGCATTTCGAGGACTTCGGGCCGGCCAACGCCCGTCGCATCCTGGTCGAAAACGCCGACAGATACCGCATCTTCAACGACGACATGCAGGGCACCGGTGCGATCGTCACCGCAGCCATCGTCTCCGGACTGAAAGTGACCGAACAGACTTTCGCGGACATGCGGCTGGTCGTCTACGGGGCGGGTACCGCCGGGACCGGGATGGCCGATCAAATCTCCGCCGGGATGGTTCGTGCGGGATTGACGCCGGAGGAGGCCAAGGACCGTGTGTGGCTCATCGACATCCACGGTCTCGTCACCGACGACATGACGGATCTGCCCAATTACCAGCAGGCCTATGCCCGCGCTGCAGCGGACGTGAAGGACTGGAAGCGGGTCGACGGAAAGATCGGGCTGCTCGAGGTGGTGACCCGAGTCGAGCCGACCATCCTGATCGGCACCTCCACCGACCACAACGCTTTCACTCGCGAGGTGATCGAAGCGGTCGGTGCCGGCGTCGATCGTCCGATCATCCTGCCCTTGTCGAACCCGACCGAGCGCATCGAGGCGATGCCCGAGGACGTCATCACATGGTCGAATGGCAAGGCGCTGGTCGCGACCGGCATTCCGGTTGCTCCGGTCGAGTACGGGGGCACCACATACACCATCGGCCAGGGGAACAACGCGCTGCTGTACCCGGGTCTGGGCCTCGGCGTCATCGTCTCGGGTGCGAAGCATGTCACCGACGGGATGTTGCTCGCGGCGGCCGACGCCGTCGCGAGTCAGGTCGATCCGACGCCGCCGGGGGCGTCCCTCCTGCCACCGGTGGAGAACCTCCGCGCGTCCTCGGCGACGGTCGCGGTGGCCGTCGCGGGGCAAGCCGTGCAGGACGGGGCGGCCACGATCGAGCACGACAACCTGATACAGGCTGTGCAGGACGCGATGTGGCAGCCGGTGTACCGCCCGCTGGACGCGCGCTGAGCGGTGCCGGCAGGGGACAACGACGATGGGATGACCCGCACGAATTCTGGAGCGATTGGTTAATGTAGGCTTGCCTTACTAACGACCTATCGCCGAGCGCCCTGCGCTCTCCGACCCGGAAGAGTCCTGTGCCAGAAGCCGATTGCTCACCCGCCACCCTGCGTCCCGACGGGCACGCGCCCGTCACCGCACCCGTCCTGCACGTCACCATGGGTGCCGAGGGCCCCAGCGACGACCCGCGCATGGCCCGTGTGGATATCTATCGCCTACCCGAGATCGACCTGTCCGCGGTGCGCGGCCTCATCCTCGGCGGAGGTGTCGACCAGATCTTCCTCGCGCGCAACAAGGATCTGCTCACTGACTTCGTCACCTCCGGCGGCCGCATCGCGGTGATGGGCCACGCGCTCACGGACTTCCTTCCGGGACTTGGGGTATGGCGCAAGCTCGACTACACCGGGCCGAAGGATCTGGCAATCATGCTCGGCGCGCCGCATCCCGTATGGGCGGGCGTCGAACCCGTCGATCTGAGCACCCGCAAGGGCGTGACCGGATTCTACGGCCGTGGATACATCGACAAGATCCCGGACGACGCGCTCGTCACGACCCGCATCGGACGACACGCTCTTCCGTTCGACTACGTCTACCCGCTCGGGAAAGGCCAGGTTCTCGCCCACGGCGGCAACGACCTCCTCGGATGGAAGAACGACCCGAACAGTTCCGCACGGCTGGCCGTCCAGCTCGTAGATTGGCTGGTGCAGCGATGACGATCGTCGAACCCTTCACTCGTACCGACCGCGCACCCAAGCGGGTCCGCAGGCTCGCCATCGTCCACGGGGGCACGTACTTTCACCTCCAGACGATGAAGGACCCCGCAGTACTCGCCCACCAGCCGGACTTCCTCTACCTTCCCGAACTGCTGCCCGGCGATCTGGACTGCTACGACACCGTCGTCGTCGGTGACCGGCTGCACCCGGACCTGGTCGCCAAGAACGCGGCACAGTTCTATTCCGTGGCCGAACGCGGTGGCACCGTCGTCGCGCTGGGTGAAAGCGGCGCCCACACGTGGCTTCCCGGTGTGACGTGGGAACCGCGACCCACGAACTTCTGGTGGTGGCTGACCAAAGAGGATCCGATGATCCGGACCCGCAGCCACGACCACGAGTCCTGGCAGTACCTCACCACCAAAGCCGTCATCTGGCATCACCACGGCATCTACAACACCGACGCCGACGTGGTTCCCCTTCTGGTGTCGGAAGAGCCTGACTCCGAAGGTATTCCGCGTGACGCGGGCATGATGTTGTACGAGGACACCGTCACCACTCCCGGCCGGATCATCGCGACCACGCTGGACCCGATGTACCACCACGGCAGCAATTTCATGCCGGGCGCGACCCGCTTCCTGTACGCGTTGCTGCGCTGGGTCGACAACACCTGAGCGCGGTCACCGGCGAGTTCAGCTCGCGGCGTCCTCTTTCCGGGTATGCGCCACAAGAGCGTTGGCGTGGCCGTGACCGAGACCGTGTTCGGCCTTCAGCCAATTCACCAGCTCGGAGTGTTTGCTCAGATCCGACGCGCGGATGAGTTCTTTCCATTCCGCGATCGGCCGGCCGTACTTCTTCTCGATCGACGGAAAGTACGACTCCGGCCCCTGCACCTTCTCACCCATGTCCGAAAGCTAGCAGTCCGGTCGGACACCCACGTGGTGTTCACTCACCTGCGGTGCGGGACCGGTTGCGGAGCAGGCGTCTCCGGACCAGCAGAGTGAGGAACGCGACCACGGACAAACCCGCCGTCGTTCCGAGCACCAGCAGGGCCAAGCCCACGACCCACAGTCCGCTGGTGTCGTCGGACGACGCGTCCAGTGCCCACATCACCGCGAAGGCGCCCGTCGCGGAGAGGACCACTGCGGCAGCGCCGCCTCGTGAGCCACGGAGAGCCAGGCATCCCGCGACGACGACGGCCGCGACCGTCACCGCGCATGCGATCACCTGTACGGCCGAATACGGTCCCTCCACGCTGCCGTCGGGCAGTTCGCGGTAGCCGGTCTCCCAGCCGAGCCACGCGCACCAGGACAACGCCGAGGCCACGGCCACCGCGATCAGGACCGGAGCCGTGCGTGAGAAACGGGACATGGGTGCACCGTACGGGCCGCCCGCCATACCAGCGTGCCCGCCACCGACGAAAGGTGGCGGGCACGTCACGCTCGATCACACGAGTGGTCACCCCACGATGTCGTAGACCTCGTCCGCCGGCGCGGAGAGCAGTCGGTCTGCCATCTCCTGCTTGAGCACCGTCAGCCGTTCGTCCTCGGCTCGGGTGCGGTCGGCCTTGCGGCCGAGGGAGATGAACTCGTCGGTGACGAACCCTTCACGGATCTCGAGCCTGACGGTCTTCCCCCGGTAGGTGAGTTCGAATACGTACCGCTCGAGCGTCGCTCCGCGCTCGGGGCGTTCGAGTGCCGGGTCCACGGTGAAGCGGCCCTCGGTGACGCCGCGCGTGACAGCCTCGAATGTATCCCTTACCCCGGGGCCGCGGTGTGCGGTGACGGCCGAGATCTCGCGACGCTCGGCCGGTGCATCAGGGCTCAGAACCGGCAGGGCACGTTCGAGTACCTTGACGGCGTGCGCGACGCCACCGGGAAAACCCGGCCCGTGATACTTCATGATGTCGTCGACACCGAAACCGATGACGGTTCCGTTGTCGATGACCTCGAGCACTGCAGACATGGTCGATCCTCCTTGTGTTGACGTTGTTTTCGACGCTCGGTCAGCGGGAGCCGGACGCGGCGGCGACGAGTGCTGCGGTGTAGGCGTGCCGGGGACGGGCGAGAACCTCGCTCGCGCGGCCGGATTCGACTACACGGCCGCCCTGCATGACGACGATGTTCTCGCAGCTGCGTTCGGCGAGCGCGAGATCATGCGTGATGTGCACGACGGCGAGACCGGTGCCGGCGGCGAGTTCGGCCATCAGGTCCACGATCCCGATGCGTAGCGACGCGTCGAGGCCGCTGGTCGGTTCGTCGGCGAGCAGGAGGCGCGGGCGCGTCACCAGTGCCCGCGCGAAGGCCACGCGCTGTCGCTGTCCGCCGGACAGTTCGTGAGGGAAACGGTCCAGATAACGGGCCGTCGGTGTGAGGTGCACAGCGTCGAGAGCGGCGATCGCCGCTTCTCGCCGCTCGGTACGGTCACCGAGTCCGTGGATCACCATGGGTTCGGCGACGATGTCCCGGACCCGCAGTCCCGGTGGCAGCGACGCGTACGGGTCCTGGAAGACCATGTGCATGTCGCGGCGCACCTGTCGTCGTTGCCGTCCGCGGGCAGTCGTCACGTCGGTACCGTCGAAGATGATGCTGCCGGCGGTCGGAGTGACCAGTCCGGCGATCGCCCGCGCCACCGTGGACTTCCCGGCGCCGGAACCGCCCACCAGGGCGACCGATTCGCCCGCCGCGACCCGCAGGGAGACATCGGATACGGCGGGCACACCGTCGAACACCACGGACAGCGATCGGATGTCGAGCAGCGGGCTCACCGTGCGGCCTCGAGCAGCGCGGGGCGGAGCCGGGGAGCGGATTCGACGAGGTGCCGGGTGTAGGGATGTTCGGGTGCTCCGGTGATCTGCGAGACCGGGCCGATCTCCACCAGGTCTCCGTCCTTCATCACGGCGATGCGGTCGGCGATCCGCTCGATGACCGGGAGGTTGTGGGTGACCACCAGTAGCGCCAGCGAGTGCCGGGTCCGCAGGTCGTCGAGCAGTGCGAGCACTTCGGCTTCGCGGAGCACGTCGAGGCCGCTGGTGGGCTCGTCGGCGATCAGAACGTCCGGATCGTTCGCCAATGCCATCGCGATGACGACACGCTGGCGCATGCCCCCGGACATTTGATGCGGGTAGGCGTCGGCGCGATCGGCACCGAGACCCACCTGGGCAAGCAGGTCGAGCGAGCGTGCCCGCGCGTCGGCGCGGCTGCAGGAACGGTGTGCCCTGACGGCTTCGTCCAGTTGAGAGCCGATGGTCGTCACCGGGTTCAGGGCGCTCAGGGCCTCCTGCGGAACGAGAGCGATGCGGTTGCCGCGCACGGCGCGCAATTCCGCGGGCGTCATGGCCGCGACGTCCCGGCCGGACACCAGCACGCGCCCGGACACGATGTGTGCCGCGGGCGGCAGTAGGCCCACCGCGGCGGCGGCGACGGTGGACTTCCCGCTGCCGGATTCGCCGACCAGGCCGAGCAGTTCGCCGGGTGCGATCGAGAACGACACGCCGGTGGCGCCGCGTCCGTCCGCGCCGTAGCGGACGGTGAGGTTGTCGACGACCAGGGGGTGCTGCACGTCGTCGGCGACGGTCTCGGGGGTCGCCGCCCGGAGGCGCGACCGGCGAGAGGCTTTGCGCGGTAGAAGGATCGGCCGTGTCCGCTCTTCGATGGCGTTGCCGAGCAACGCGAACCCCAGCACCGTGACCGCGATCGCGATGCCGGGCGGCAGGACCCACCACAGCCACGCATCGGTCAGGAATGCGTTGCGGGAGTGGGCCATCGACAGCATCGACCCCCAGCTGGCCGCCGAGATGTCGCCGAGCCCGAGGAACGACAGCGAGGCCTCGAGCAGGATCGCCGTCTTCACGGCGAGGACGAACTGCGGAACGACGAGTGGGACCACCGCGGGTGCGATGTGGCGGCGGAGCACATAGCCCGCGCTCGCGCCCATCGCTCGCTGGGCCTGGATGTGATCGCGCTCGCGCAGGGTGAGGACCTGCGCGCGCAGTTCACGGGCCATGCCGGCCCAGAGGACGGCGGAGATGACCATGATCTGGGTGCGCAGGCCCGGACCGGCGAACACGCCGATCACGATGGTCAGTGGCAATACCGGGAGGGACAGCACGACGTCGACGGCGCGCATGAGAACGGTGTCGAGGACACCGCGCGCATAGCCTGCGACGACACCGACGAGTGTGCCGATCGCGGTGGCGACGGTTGCGGCGACCACACCGACGAACAGGGAGACACGGGCGCCGTGAAGCAGCATCGACAGCAGGTCGTGCCCGACGTCGTCGGCGCCGAGCCAGTGCTGCCAGGACGGAGACGCGAACGGCCGTGTCGCGCGCTCGGCCGGGTCGAAGGGGGAGAGCCACGGCGCGGTCAGCGCGCACAGCACCAGGATTCCGAGGATTACCGCGCCGGCCGTTGCGAGTCGCTGCGACCGTGTCTTCGTACCGAGAATGCTCACACGGTCACCTCTTCGTGAGTCGTGGCGGAGGTCCGGTCGCGACGGACCCGGGGATCGAGCAGGGGATAGGTCAGGTCGGCGACGATGTTCGCGGCGACGATGCCGACCGTGGCGAGCAGGAACGCGCCCTGCAGGAGTGGGTAGTCACGCGCGGTCACGGCGTCGAAGGTGAGTTTGCCGAGACCGGGATATGCGAAGACGGATTCGACGACGACCGCACCGGACAGCAGGACGCCCACGGTGAGCGTGAGGGTGGTGTAGACGGGCAGCAGCGCATTGCGCAGGGCGTGCCGGACCGCGACGCGGAACTCGCTCAGGCCCTTCGCCCGCGCGAGCCGGATGAACGGCTCGTCGAGGACCCCGACCATCGACGCCCGGGTCATGAGGAAGAACCCGCCGACACCGGCAATCGTGAGCGTGGCGACGGGAAGCGCCATGCGCGAGGCGACTTCGAGCAGCCATTCCCCGCCGGTGGAGGTGATGGCCGCTGCCCCGTAGGACGGGAACCAGCCGAGGGTCACGGAGAACACCGCGATGAGGATCATGCCGATGAAGAAACCGGGCATCGAATCGAGAACGAGAATGCCGACGACGGTTCCGGTTTCCTTGCCGGTGCCGCGGCGCCAGGCCGCCCAGGCACCGAGAAGGGTGCCGATGAGGAACGCCAGGAGGGTGCCGATACCTATCAGCGCAACCGTCCAGGGCAGCTTGTCCCACAGGACGTCGACCACGGGCCGGTTGTGCTGCACGGAGATTCCGAGATCTCCGTGCAGCAGACCGGACCAGAACGAGAGGTATTGCTCGAGGATCGGCCGGTCGAGTCCGTACTCGGCGCGCATCTGCGCGATGTACTTGGGATCGAGGGCCTGCTGGTCGCCGCCGTAGAGGTATTCGACGGGATCGCCGGGCGCCAAGTAGGGCAACGCGAAGTTCAGCGTCACCGCCGCCCACAACACGAGCGCGTATTGCCCTGCTCGACGCACGACGGTCATGGGTCAGTCCTGGGGTGCTTGTGCGTTGGCTGCCTCG
Source organism: Rhodococcus sp. BL-253-APC-6A1W (assembly GCF_012843405.1). NCBI lineage: Bacteria > Bacillati > Actinomycetota > Actinomycetes > Mycobacteriales > Nocardiaceae > Rhodococcus > Rhodococcus sp. BL-253-APC-6A1W. Next base: position 280,133 of record NZ_JABAFB010000003.1, on the reverse strand, counting down.
ACGACGTCCGCCGGCAGGAACGACCACTTGTGGACGATGCCGTACCCCGGGGTTTCGATCCATCCACCGAACGTGTCGGCGCGGAAGGCCCAGTACTCGTCCGGGTAGTACAGGGCGATGGCGGTCGGCTGGCGGTTGAACAGCTTCTGCATGTCCTGCATGGCGGCGATGCGCGCGTCGTTGGTCTCGGTGGCTTTCCACGCGTCGTACAGGGCGTCGAACTCCGGGTAGGCGAGGTCCGGGTGCTTCCACAGGTTGCCGGAGCGGTGCGACATGATGAACTGCGTCGAATCGGCCACTGCGTGTGGGCTGTTCGTGGTGACCATCATGTCGTAGGTCTTCTTGGACGACGCATCGGAGAACGATCCGGAGTCGAGCGGGGTCACGGTGACGGCGATGCCGATCTCGGCGAAGTCCTCGACGAGCAGTTCGGCGGCGCGGACCTGCGGTGCGTTGCCACCGTTGACGGCCAAGGTGAAGGTCGCCGGTTCGCCGGCGGGATTCTCCCGGGTGCCGTCGCCGTCACGGTCGGTCCAGCCGAGGCGGTCGAGCAGTGCCGTGGCCTGCTCGGCGTCGTAGGGGGTCGAGGCGTCGGGGTCGGCGATCGGCGCGTCGGGATGGACGTAGCCCTGTGTGCCGGGACGGCCCTGACCGAGTCCGACGACGTCGAGCAACTGGTCGCGATCGACCGCGAGGTTCAGCGCCGCGCGGAAGTCGGCCTGTGCGAACGGTTCCCGGGTGAAGTTCAGTTTGAGTTCCGGGTAGCTCAGCGGCGCGACGGTGATCACGCCGATGTCGTTCGAGGCGGTGAAGCGGTCCACGAGTTCGGGTGTGAGCGCGCGGTCGGCGGCGTCGATCTGGCCGGAGCTGAGCGCGGTGAACGCGGCGGCGTTGTCTTCGATGACCGGCATGACGAGTTCGTCGACGGTCGGGGTACCCGCGAAGTAGTCCTCGTTCGCCTCGAAGCGGTACCCGCTGGTCGGGCTGTAGTCGACGAGCACGAACGGGCCGGTGCCGATCGGAAGGTCCGTGACGGCTTTGGCCTCGGCAGGGTCGACCTTCGACCACACGTGCTCGGGGATGATCGGCAGGTCCGCGAGTGTGACGGGGCCCAGTTCGGGGCACGAGTAGTCGCACACGAAGCGGACCGAGTCCTCGTCCACGGCGTCGACCGTGGATATGGACGGCGTGTCGTTGACGTGGTGGGTGTAGCGGCCGGTGGGGGCGGCGTGCATGTAGTGGAAGCTGAAGACGACATCGTCTGCTGTGAACGCCTCGCCGTCGTGCCAGGTGACGTCGTCGCGGAGGTCGACCTCCCAGGTGGTCGCGTCGACCTGGCGGACGTCGGTGGCCAGCCACGGCTGGGGGTCGGCGACGTAGGGGGACGGCGACAGAAGCTTGTCGTAGATCAGCTCGGTCATCTGGTCCGTCTGGCCGGCGAAGATGTTGAGGGGCCCGGAGTCCTTGGAGGCGGCGATGGTGAGCGATCGGGCCGAGGACGGTCCCGGAGCCGACTCTGCCGCGGTGCTCGACCCGCCGCATGCTGCAACGAGAAGCGCCGGCGCGAGAACGAGGGGCAGGGCGTGAGAATGCCGGAGTGTGCGCGTCAACTGAGTTCACATTCTGCTGAAGGGAAGTACACGGCCGCACCACCCGAGGTAAGGCAATCCTTAGTGCGGTAAGGCTACCTTAATCCAGATCCGGGCATAAAAGGCAACCGCCCCCTCGTGTGAGGGGGCGGTTGTGTTGTCTCCGGAGAACGGACGGTTCGGCTACGGGCCGGGCTCCGCAGCCGTGTCGTAGGCCTCGCGCAGGAGTTCGGCCAGATGGTCGTCGAACCCGGCGGCGTCCGCGAGACTCAAACGGTGGGTGGTGATCGGGCCGGTCGGGAACGCCTCACGGAGAGCCGCGTGGTGCACCCGCCGCGGAAGATCGAGGGCGACTTCGAGCTTGGAGGCGTACACGAATGCGGCAGCGAATGTGCGGCCGCGGGACCACGAGATCTCCGACGCGTGCACGCGCTCCTCGATGTCGTCACCGAGGTCGAGAACCATCGTGCGGAATCGCAGGAACGCCTCGATTGCGGCCGGGTCCTTGTCCGCCAGGTAGTCCTCGACCGTGGCGTACATCAGGGCTCCTCGGAAAGTCGGTCGGCGGAAATGCGGTCGGCAGACGTGCGGTCGGCCCAGCCTGTCACCGGGACCGTCCGTAACGGTCGGCGAGCTTGTCTTCACGGGACGGCGGCGCTGCAGGAGCCGGCGCGTCGGCCGGTGCGGTGCCGGCGGGCACGGTGTCGTCAGCATCGTCGGTGAGCGCAGTGCTCTCCGACTTACGGAGGTCCGAACCGCGGCTGTCCGACTTCGCGGTGTCCGAGGCGTCGGCATCCGGCCCGGCGATCGTCGCGGCCTTCGCCTTCCGGCGTTCGCGGAGTTCTGCCCACACGAAGTAGCCGAGACCGAGCGGCGCCATGATGCCGAACGCGAGCCACTGGAGACCGTAGGAGAGGTAGGGGCCGGCGTCGAGCTGTGGCAAGGGGATGGTGCCGAGTCCGCCGGGCTGACCGTCGTCGAGCTGGAGGTAGACGTCCTCGAGCGGAAGCCCGGTGACCTGCGCGACCTGCGGGGCGTCGATGAAGTAGACCTGCTGATATCCCGCGTCGGTGAACGGGTCCTTGCCGGCCACGGTGCCCTCCGACATCCGGATCCGAGCGTCGAGGGAGACGTCTCCGGCCGGTGCGGGCGGGACCTCGGGTACCGCGGTGCCCTGCACCGGGCGGACGAAACCGCGGTTGACGAGGATCATCCGCCCGTCGTCGAACTCGAACGGAGTGAGGACTTCGTAGGCGGGACGGCCGTCGATGTTGCGCAGCCGCACGAGTACGTCGGAGTCGGGGAGATACGAACCCTGGGCCACGACCCGTCGCCACTCGTCGTCCACCGTGGGGCCGGGGCCGGCGAGAAGGTCACCGACCGGCACCGGATCCTCGGACATGGACGCGGCGAGACGATCGTTACGTTCCTCGGTGCTGGTGTTCTTACCCAGCTGCCACGGGGCGAGGACGGTGAAGCACGCGTAGGCGAAGCCGCCGACCACCAGGGCCAGGACCAGCCAGCTGGGACGGAGGAGAAACGTCAATCGGCGCACGTGTCCACGGTAGACGGTGAGGTAGGTCTCACTGCTGCCGCACCCAGTCGAGCAGCGCGGGAATCGCACCCTCGATCTGGTCGCGGACCTGCTCGAACTCGGGGAGCCCGCCGTAGTACGGATCGGGCACCGAATCGCCGTCGGCATCCGGGTCCAGCGATCGCAGCAGGACGCGCCGCTCCGCCGGGACACCCAGGTGCGCCACCGCCCGATCGTGGTGGGTGGTCATCGACACCACCAGGTCTGCGGAAAGATGCGACGGTCCGAGTTCGGCCGCGACATGCCCGGTCGGGTACCCGTGCCGCTGCAGCACCGCGTTCGTCCGCGGGTCGGCCTCGGCGCCGACATGCCAGCCGTGCGTGCCGGCGCTGCTCACCCGCACCCGGTCGCCGAGTCCTTCGCGGCGCACGTGCTCGGCGAAGATCTTCTCGGCCATCGGAGACCGGCAGATGTTGCCGGTGCACACGAACGTCACGTGGAGCACGTCGTCGTCAGCGGCCACCCGTGAGCACCTCGCGAAGTTCGTCGACACTGGTCGCGATGCGGGCGGCGGCCTGCCCCTCGGTGGCGTCGCCGTAACCCCATTCGACGAAGACCGTCGGTATGCCCCAGCGTCCCGCGCCGTGGATGTCGTGCTCGCGGTCACCGACCATCACGACGCCGGTGGTCCCTGCTTCGACCGGCCGGATACCGAGGGCTTCGAGGCTGTGCGCGACGACATCGGATTTCGCGCGCCGCGTTCCGTCGTCACTCGCCCCGCCGATGAACTCGAAGTACGGCGCGAGCCCGAAGTGGTCCAGGATGCGTTCGGCGAAGGACTCCGACTTCGATGTCGCGACCGCGAGGCGGCTCCCTGCGGCGCGCACGGCGTCGAGCAGGGGTTCGACGCCGTCGAACACCGCGTTCTCGGCCCAGCCTGTCGCCGAGTAGTACTCCCGGTACGCCTCGATCCCTGCGGCGATCCGGTCCTCGTCGAGCCCGAGTGCGAGCAGGCTGTCGCGCATGGGCGGACCCAGCAGTCGGTGGAGGTTGCCCGTGGGTGGAGCGAACCCGACGGTGTCGGCCGCGTGGAGAAATCCGTTGATCACGCCGGTCGCCGAGTCCGTGAGCGTTCCGTCGAGGTCGAACAGGACAACCGGGGCGGGCAGGAGCAGTGGCTGTGGTTCGACGAGAAGGGTCACGCATCCATTGTCCTCGGTTCGGGCACACCGCGCCGCGTAGGGTCGTCGGGACAGCCGAGACAACCCAGGAGGACACGTGACTGCGCCGTCGCTGCGTGAGGTGATCGACGTACTCGATACCGCGTATCCACCGTCGCTGGCCGAAGGGTGGGACTCCGTCGGACTGGTAGCGGGCGACCCCGCCGACCCGGTCCACAAGGTGCTCCTCGCAGTCGACGCCACCGCCGATGTCGTCGACGAGGCACTCGAGTGGGGTGCGCAGTTGCTCTTCGTCCACCACCCGCTGCTGCTGCGCGGCGTCGACACGGTGGGCGCGCACACCCCGAAAGGCGCGTTGATCCACCGGCTCATCCGCGGAGGCTGCGCGTTGTTCACCGCGCACACCAATGCCGATCGGGCGAATCCCGGCGTGTCCGACGCCCTCGCCGAGGCACTCGGGCTGACCGGACTGCGACCGCTCGAGGCCAAGCCCGAACCGGCCACCGACAAATGGGTGGTGATGGTGCCGTCCGGTTCCGCCGACAGCGTCCGGCAGGCGTTGTTCGATGCCGGTGCGGGAGCGCTCGGCAACTACACGGAGTGCTGCTGGACCACTTCCGGCACCGGCCAGTTCCGTCCCGTCGGCGCAGCCGATCCCGCACTCGGCGTCCTCGGGGAACTCGAGCACGTCGAGGAAGCTCGTATCGAGGTGATCGCTCCGCGACGTTCCCGCTCCCGGGTGCTCGCCGCCCTGCGCGCCGCCCATCCCTACGAGGAACCGGCGTTCGACGTGCTCGAACTCGCCGAACTCCCGAGTGCTCGCGGGCTGGGGCGGGTCGGGGAGCTACCCGAGACGATGACGCTCGCCGAGTTCACCGAGTCGGTGGCCGCGGCCCTGCCCGCCACCGTGTGGGGAGTACGCGCCGCAGGCGACCCGGAGCGGCCGATCCGGAGCGTCGCGGTGTGCGGGGGATCGGGCGATTCGTTCCTCGGCGCGGTCGCGGCGCTCGACGTGGATGCCTACGTCACAGCGGACCTCCGGCACCACCCCGCCGACGAGCACCTGCGCGCCGGGGGTCCCGCACTCGTCGATGTCGCACACTGGGCGAGCGAGTATCCGTGGTGCGCTCAGGCACGTGACGTTCTCGACGCGGCATTCGCCGGCCGGGACGGCTGGCAGGCGCGGGTGAGCCGGTTGCGAACCGATCCGTGGACGACCGCCGCGGTGCGCGCGGTACCGTAATCAGCTACGACCCGTCTCCGGGGCTGTCCGTCATCCCCGCCCATCGAGGCCCCACCGAAAGCAGGAACCACCCGAGTGAACGTCGAATCCGCAGTGCAGTCCAAGCTTCTGTCTCTCGCCGCCGTGGACGCGGAGCTGAATCGCCTTGCGCACCGCCGTCGCACCCTGCCGGAACAGCAGACGGTGGACCGGCTCCAGTCCGACCGCAACGCGCGTAAGGATGCGGCCGTGGCCGTCGAGATCATCCTCGACGATCTCGATCGCGACATCCGCAAGCTCGAAGGGGAGATCGAAGCGGTGCGCATGCGTGCACAGCGCGATCGGACGATGCTCGAGAGCGGGTCGGTCGGCTCGAAGCAGCTCACGGAACTGCAGCACGAACTCGGAAGCCTCGAACGCCGTCAGGGGGCGCTCGAGGACGACCTCCTCGAGGTGATGGAACGTCGCGAGGCGTCGAAGGGCGACCACGATCACGCCGGGGCGCAGGTCTCGCAGATCGACGATCAGCTCGCCGACGCGACCCGCGCTCGTGACGAAGCCCTCGCCGACATCGACGTCGCCGAGCAGCGGTGCCGCAGCGACCGCGCGGCCCTGATCGGTGCGCTGCCCGAGGACCTGGTGGCGTTGTACGAGAAGCAGCGCGAACAGACCGGCATCGGCGCGGCACTGCTGCAGGGACGCCGCTGCGGTGCCTGCCGCCTCGAGCTCGACCGGGGCGAGATCGCCCGGATCGCGGCCGCACCTGCCGACGCGCTCGTGCGATGCCCGGAGTGCAACTCGATCTTGGTGCGTACCAAGGAATCCGGACTGTGACCCGGGTCGTCGTCGAAGCGGACGGCGGCTCGAGAGGAAATCCGGGACCGGCGGGCTACGGTGTCGTGGTGTTCGACGCCGACCATCGGACCGTCCTCGCCGAGCGGCACGCGAGCATCGGGCGGGCCACCAACAACGTCGCCGAATACCGGGGACTGCTCGCGGGGCTGACCGCCGCCGCGGAACTCGGGGCGGACGAGGTGGACGTCCGTATGGATTCCAAGCTCGTCGTGGAGCAGATGTCGGGCCGCTGGAAGATCAAGCATCCCGACATGATTCCGCTCGCCGCGGCGGCGCGGGAGACGGCGGCGAAGTTCCGCCGTGTCGACTACACGTGGATTCCGCGCGCCGAGAACGCGTACGCCGACCGTCTTGCGAATGTGGCCATGGACGCCGCTGCCGAGGCACTCGTCTCCGGCGAGGAGACGCTCGTCCTCGCAGAGTCGTCCTCGTCGCCTTCGGTCGCGGCGACGACTCCGCCGGCCGCGACGACTCCGGCACCCACGGCGCCGGGCTGGACGGGCGCGACCGGTTCGCCGACACGGCTCCTGCTGTTGCGGCACGGCCAGACACCGCTGTCGGTGGAACGCCGCTACTCGGGGCGGGGCAACCCGCCGCTCACCGAACTCGGTCGTGAACAGGCCGTTGCCGCCGCGCGCCGGATCGCGGCACGAGGAGGCGTCGCCGCCGTGGTGTCGTCACCGCTCGGCCGCGCCCGCGAAACCGCCACCGTGGCCGCGGACGCCCTGGATCTGCCCGTGACGGTGCACAACGGCCTGATCGAGACGGATTTCGGCGAGTGGGAGGGCCTCACGTTCGGTGAGGCCGCCCAGCGCGACCCGGACATTCACCGCGCGTGGCTCGGCGACACCTCGGTGCGTCCGCCCGGTGGCGAGAGTTTCGACGAGGTCCACACGCGGATTGCCGCCGCGCGAGACGATCTGGTGTCGGAGTTCGGGGGAGTGACCGTACTCGTCGTCTCCCACGTCACTCCGATCAAGACCTTCCTGCGGCTCGCGCTGGATTCGGGTCCGTCCCTGCTGTACCGGCTGCACCTGGACCTGGCGTCGCTCAGCACCGCGGAGTTCTATCCGGACGGCGGATCCTCGGTGCGTCTGGTCAACGACACTTCGCATCTGTAACACGCGATATCCCGGTTCACGGGAGCAGCGATGAAAAGAGTGGCCGCGCAGGCATGTCGGGGGGTGCCTGCGTGGCCACTCACATCATGTATCGCTGCGATCGGTGAGGCGTTACCGGCCGCCGAGCTTTTTTCGAACTTTCCTTACGCGCCGCAGGTCGTTGTCGCGGGGACGCCGGCGAATCGCTGGTCCAGCCAGTCCATGCCCTCCACCAGAGCGGGGAAAAGTCCGACGACGTGCCCGAATCCTGTCTTGGTGAACGCCGGGGGAACGTCGTATCGCTGATAGGTGACGGTCGCTCCGGTGAGGCACCACTTGCCGACCATCGTGTCGACGCCCGACACGAGCACGAAATCGTCCCCGGTGGCCTGCGCCACGAACACCGGAGCGGACGGGGTCCGGTTGCCGAGTTCCTGTTCGGCCACGAGCGAGGCCCACGGCTCCTCCGAGAGATGCTCGACGATCGGCCGGCCGTCAACGGTGTTCCGGGTGGTCGAGGAGAACGGGTCGAGCAGCGGTGCGTCGAACACGCACGCATTTTCGGCGCGGCCGAGAATATCGAGGCCCGCGGGATTGAACACCGCCAGCATGTCGTCGGCGTGCTGCGGGTACGCGGAGACGAACCCGTTGACGACCCAGCCGATGCCACCCGACAAGAACGAACCGTCGCCTGCGACCGCCAGATCCCTCAGCGACGCGGGCGGTGATCCCGCGACCGCACCGGCGACCGGCAGTTCCGGGGCGTAGGTCGAGGCGAGTTCGGCGGCGGAGGCGGCAGCCATACCGCCCTGCGAATAACCCCAGAAGGCGATCGGGCCGTCCTCATCCACACCGAGAGTCCCCAGCGACCGGGTAGCGCGGGCGAGGTCGAGCATCGCGTGCCCCTGAGAGGCGCGGTTGAGATAGGGGTGGACTCCGGCGGTGCCGAGCCCTTCGTAGTCGGTGACCGCGACCGCGTAGCCGCGCGCGAGGAGCGGACCGATCTGGAGGTGCTCGTACTCCTGGCCGAAGGTCATGAGCTTGGACGGGGCACACTGATCGCCCATGCCATGAGTGCCGGGCCCGACCACGACGGTGGGCCGTGGGCCGTCGCCGGCCCACGGCAGTGCCGGGACCATCACGGTGCCGACGACGGCGACAGGCTTGTCGGTGGCGCTGGTGCTGCGATACATCACGCGGGTAACCGAGGCGTCGAGCACGGCGGGGGTGCCGGGGATGATTGCGGCGACCGACGGGGCAGTGCGCAGTACGTCTCCCGGCGAACCGGAACTCAGGTCGGGCGTGGCGTAGAAGTCGTCCGCCTGTGCGGCGGGGCCGGGCACCGCCGGCTGGGCGGCTGCGGTGGTCGTCGCGCCGAGGGAGAGTCCTGCGAGAGCGGCTCCGGCAAGCAGTCGTGCGGCAATCCGCATGTGTGTCCTTCGAGTCCGGATTCATGTGCCGCGACTGCGGCCCCCGGGGAGGGTAACTGCACTTACGAGGACGTCCGAGGATTTGCTTACTTGTGGTGACAAGTCACAGCAACTTGCGGAGTGTTTTCAGATTTCGAGAGGTGGTGACCGCCTTGTACCGACCGGACCCGGGCTTCCTCCCCAGCGCGCTGTCCAGTGTGCTGCCCTTCTCGACCTGCCAGTACAGGACCCCCGCACCCGGTGCGGCGCACTCGATGTCACTGTCGAGACGGTCCGCATCCGCGGCCAGGGCGTCGAGAACATCGGGGTCGGACACGAACACCACATAGGAATGCCGGTCCTCGCGGTCTCCGAAGGGGTAGGCCGCCACGATGTCCGCCACCCGCGACTGCTCGACGACAAAGGTGTAGGCGTCGTACCCGAAGCGCTCGGTCAGCGCGCTTTCGAGGGCGGGTTTCAGCGACGCGGCATCGTCGTCGGAGTCGAACAGCACATTGCCCGACGCGAGCACGGTGCGGACGTCGCGATGTCCCGCCGCGGAGAACAACTCCGCCAGATCGGCCATCTTGATCCGGATACCGCCGACGTTGATCCCGCGCAGGAAAGCCACGTACCGAGTCATGCGGTTCACGGTAGTTCTCCCGCGGCGGGCCGGGAGGGCGATAGGCGGTGGTCGCACGGCGGCAGACGGCACGGGGTCCGTGCGTCGTATCCCCGCGTGGGCGCGCTACGCTGTCCGGGCGGACGAGTTGGCCGGGCGACCGCGGAACAGGGAACCGGCACCGGACGGTGTCAGGCCCTGCGTCGAGGAAAGTCCGGACTCCACAGAGCAGGGCGGTTGTTAACGGCAACCCGAGGTGACTCGCGGGACAGTGCCACAGAAAACAGACCGCCTGCCCCTCGCGGGCAGGTAAGGGTGAAACGGTGCGGTAAGAGCGCACCAGCACCCCGGGTGACCGGGGTGGCTAGGTAAACCCCGCCCGGAGCAAGGTTGAAGGTCGCATCGCTGCGCGGTGCGTCTGCGCAGGTGCTCGAGGGCTGCTCGCCCGAGCCTGCGGGTGAACCGCTCGAGGTACCCGGCAACGGTGTGCCCAGATGGATGGTCGCCACCCCGCTTCGGCGGGGGACAGGATCCGGCTTACAGGCCGACTCGTCCGCCCTGCATCCCTGTCCCACCCCGCCGACGCGCGTGCCCGCCCCGGTCGGTCGACGGCATCGCCGCCGCCGGGAGTCGCTCAGAGCGGTCCGACGACCAGCAGGTGGGCCCAGTACGAGGCGGACTCGGGGCCTACATAGGGCAGCAGTGCATCGAAAAGGATGTACGACACGTGTGATCTCCTTCGGTCGGTGACGATCTTGTGGTCCGGCCGACGCTACCAGCTGCGCCGGTAGCCGAGTTTCGCCGAAACCGCGCCCGATATACCGGGTATCGCGCCGCTGTTCGGGCACACTGGGGCCATGAGTGACGACGGTTGGTATTTCGATGTGAAGACCGGCAAGGTGACCCAGGGCAAAGATCCCAGCGCCCTCAACCGCATGGGTCCGTACCCCGACCGGGAGACCGCCATGCGGGCCCTCGACATCGCTGCCGCCCGCAACAAGGCAGCCGACGACGCGGACGACGAATGGAACAAGTGATCGCGCGACGAGGAGCCCCGCCGCTTTGGTGACCACACCCATCGTCGTCGCACCGGAGATCGATTTCACCGGTGTCCGCGCCGAGTTCGGCCTCGTCGACGAATTCCCCGACGAGGCGCTCGCAGAGGCCCGGACGGCGACCGACAGATTCGCTTCGGAGCGCGACGATCGCACAGATCTGCCCGTGGTGACGATCGATCCACCCGGTTCGATGGACCTCGACCAGGCACTCCACCTCGAGCGCACCGACACCGGATTCGTGCTCCACTACGCGATCGCCGACGTGTACGCGGTCGTCGAACCCGGCGGTGCGCTGGATCTCGAGACGCACCGCCGCGCGCAGACCTTCTACCTTCCCGACGGGTCGGTGCCGCTGCACCCGCGGGTGTTGTCGGAGAACGCGGCCAGTCTGCTCCCGGGCGCGGTCCGACCGGCCGTGTTGTGGCGCATCGAGATGGACGAGTACGCAGAGCCCGTCGCAATCTCCGTGTCGCGGGCCCGCGTCCGCTCGGTGGCGCGACTCGACTATGCCGGTGTGCAGCGCGATGCCGATGCGGGCACCCTCCATCCGTCGATCGCGGCGCTACCCGAGTTCGGGCGGTTGCGCGAAGTCGCGGCGCGGGCACGGGGCGCGATCGAACTGAGACTCCCCGAGCAGGACGTGGTCGAAGACGGTGACGGCTGGCGACTCGACATCGAACCGCGCACCGAGGCCGACGACTGGAACTCGCATGTGTCGTTGCTGACCGGAATGTGCGCGGCGCGCATCATGATCGACGCGAAGACCGGGCTGCTGCGCACGTTGCCGCCCGCCGATCCCGACGCTGTCGCCTCTCTCCGCCGAACCGCCTGTTCGCTGGGCGTCGAGTGGCCGGGCGGCATGTCGGTGGGCGCCTTCCTCGCCGGTCTCGACGCGAATCTGCCCACCACGCTCGTTCTCATGAGCGAGGCGCCGACGCTGCTGCGCGGCGCGTCCTACGTCGCATTCGACGGGGAACTGCCGGAACTGACGGTGCACGGCGCGATCGGCGCCGCCTACGCGCATGTCACCGCGCCGCTGCGCCGGCTGTCCGACCGCTACGCCACCGAGGTGTGCCTTGCGGTGTCCTCGGGTACCGAGTTGCCCGGCGATGTGCGCGACACCCTGGGTCTGCTGCCGAAGATCATGTCCTCGTCCGATTCGCTCGCCGGCAAGGTCGGGCGCGCGTGCATCGACCTCGCCGAAGCGGTCGTGCTGTCGTCGCGGGTGGGGGAGACCTTCGACGCCACGGTCCTGAAGGACGCCACCGAGCGACGCGACGCCGAGATCTTCATCCCGTCGGAGACGGTGATCGCGCAATGCACCGGCACACCCGCGGAGGGACAGCGCGTCACGGTCCGCCTGGTACTCGCCGACCCGGCGTCCCGGAGAGTGCAGTTCGCCTGTGAACCCTGAACGGACCGTCGGGCGCCGACCGCTCGCGGCGATCACGGCGGTCGTGGTGGTCGCCGTGGCTCTTGTTGCCGCGACCGTGTGGTGGAGTGCCCCCAACAGGTTGTTCCCCTGGGACAGTGCATCGTTCCCGGACGTGGACACGTCGGCGCTGTCACCGACGCAGGTGCAGATCGTCGAGTTGCTCGAGGATCAGCACGACGCGCAACGGCCCGGGACGTTCTACTCCGAGGACGTCCGGGAGCCGTGGTGTGCGGACTTCGTCAGCTGGATCATGCGGGAAGCCGGTGTGCCCCTGGCTAATCCGCATTCCGGTCACTGGCGTATCCCGGGGGTGTACACGCTCGGGGAGTACTACGAGCAGACCGGCCGCTTCGAACCCTCCGGATCGGGCTACCGCCCCGCCGTCGGCGACGTGGTGCTCTACCACAGCTCACTGGGTTTCGGGCAGCGTGAACACACCAACATCGTGATCGCGGTGGAGGGCAGCACCGCAACCACCGTGGGCGGCAACGAGTTCGGTAAGATTCGCGTCCACACCCTCGATTGGGAGGGCGACGGCGCCGTGGTCGGTTTCGGGCGGTTGCCCGCCTGAACCGACGGCGGACTACCGGAACCGGTCCGTGGCCTCCAGGAGTTCATGGGTGATACCGGGTTCGGTTGCCGCGTGACCGGCATCGTCGACGATGCGCAGATCGGACTGTGGCCAGGCCCGATGCAGATCCCATGCGCTGCGCGCCGGACACACTACGTCGTAGCGGCCCTGCACGATCACCCCGGGAATGCGGTGCAGCAGATGCGCGTCGCGCAGAATCCGACCGTCCTCGAGAAAACCACGGTGGTAGAAGTAATGGTTCTCGATCCGCGCGAACGCGAGGGCGAACCGGGGTTCGGAGGTCTCCGCAACGCGGTCGGGATGGGGTAGCAGCGTGCTCGTGGCGCCTTCCCACGTCGACCATGCGATCGCGGCGTCCAGTGCCACGTCCGGGTCGGGGGAGTGCAGCAGACGGTGATAGGTGTCGACGGGATGCTCCCCGGGTTCCGCCGCGGCGAGTGGTGCGGTGAATCCCTCCCACAGATCGGGGAACACCTCTCCCGCACCGCCGTTGTAGTACCAGTCGATCTCGCTGCGCCGTAGCAGGAAGATTCCGCGCAACACCAGTTCGGTGACGCGGTCGGGGTGTCGCTGGCTGTAGGTGAGCGCGAGGGTCGATCCCCACGAGCCACCGAAGACGAGCCACTGCTCCACGCCCAGGTGGGTGCGCAGTCGTTCGATGTCGGCGACCAGATGGTCGGTCGTGTTGACCGACAGGTCTGCCCCGTCTGCGACGTGCGGGAGCGATCGGCCGCAACCGCGCTGATCGAACAACACGATGCGGTAGGCATCGGGGTCGAAGAACCGGCGCTGCATCGGCGACACGCCGCCGCCGGGCCCGCCGTGCAGGAACACCGCAGGCTTGCCCGCGGGGTTGCCACTGACCTCCCAGTACAGTTGCTGACCGTCACCGACGTCGAGCATGCCCTGCTCGTACGGTTCCAGCGGCGGATACAGCTCGCGGCGCTCGTTCATCAGAAGCCGACGAGACCGGATGCGAGATCGGGAATTTCGAGTGCGGTGATCGCTTCCTGCCGCACCTCGGGGCACTGCTCGGACGTGATCGTGTCGATCCGTGCCCGATCACCGGCGAGTGCGAGGAGGTCGACGCCGTTGGCCCCTGCCCATTCGCCGATGAGGATGTTGAGCCCACCGCGGCCGACCGACGGGGTGTACGTGCGCCACGGCGACAGTTGCGCCTCCAGCCGGGTGCACAGATCTTCCGCCTGACCCTCGGTGACGCCGGCGTCACCGGACTGCGGAGACCGCGTTGCCGAGGAGGTCGCCTCGGTAGACGACGACAGTTCTGTGCTGGAACCGGTCTGCCCGGATTCGGGCGCCGGAGCGCATGCCCCGAGAACGCCGATCATGGCGGCTGCGATGGCGGCCGCAGCCGGCACCTGTCGTAATCGGTTCATGGATTCACACCTCGTCTGTCGCGGCTCGGGTCGTGGTCGCCGTCGAGTGTGCCACCGAATCCTGAGGGTGCGGTGAGGCCGCCCCGCCGGAACCGGGGGACGAACGTCACACAACGGCAAGCCCTTCCGCGGCATACCGCAGGAAGGGCTTGCCGTTGCGTCGAGGGCGTCTGCTCAGAACGAATGCTCGGGACCGGGGAACGTGCCTTCGGCCACCTCGTGCGCGTACTGGGACGCGGCGCGACGCAGTTCGTCGCCGACAGCACCGAACTTCTTGACGAACTTCGCGGTCTTGCCGCTGGTGTAGCCCGCCATGTCCTGCCACACGAGAACCTGCGCGTCGCATTCGCTTCCGGCGCCGATGCCGACCGTCGGGATGGTGAGCTTGCCCGTGACCTGACCGGCCAGTTCGGCAGGCACCATCTCCATCACGACGGAGAATGCGCCGGCTTCCTGAACCGCCATCGCGTCGGCGACGAGCTGCTCGGCACCGTCACCGCGGCCCTGGACGCGGAACCCGCCGAGCGTATTGACCGACTGTGGGGTGAAACCGATGTGCGCCTGCACGGGGATGCCGGCCGCGGTGATCGCCGCGATCTGCGGGGCGACCCGTTCGCCGCCTTCGAGCTTGACGGCGTGGGCGCCGCCTTCCTTCATGAACCGGATGGACGTCGCGAGAGCCTGTTCGGGAGACGCTTCGTAGCTACCGAACGGCAGGTCCGCGATGACGAGAGCGTGCGGCGCGCCCCGCACGACGCCGCGGACCAGGGGGAGCAGTTCGTCGACGGTGACCGGAACGGTGGTGTCGTAGCCGTAGACGACGTTCGCTGCGGAGTCGCCCACGAGGAGGACCGGGATCCCGGCTTCTTCGAAGATTCGGGCCGAGGAGTAGTCGTAGGCGGTCAGTTCCGCCCAGCGGCGGCCTTCGGCCTTCATCGCCTGCAAGTGATGGACTCGAGTCTTGCGCTTGGGGGTATCGGCGGGAGCGGCGCCGCCGTATACGGACGTCATGTTGTCGGACATCGCTGTCCCTTTCTGCCTCGAGGCCCTAGGGGTCCCCGGGTTGGGTGATGACCGTCTCAGTCTGCCACCGCAGGTCGCTGCACAAACACCACGTGGCGGTGCGATTGGTCACAGCGTCGGCGCTCTGTCGGCTCATGGGACGATCGTCGGGTGTCGATGTCCCCCCGTATGCACGTTCTCCGCCTCGTCTCGCTCGCCGTTGTCGCAGGTCTCGCCGTCCTGGGCTGCTCGGCGCCGGGCAACAGCACGCAGCCGCCGTCGGATGTCGCGGTGCCGGGCGAACTCGAGAAGTTCTACCGCCAGGCGGTGCGGTGGGAGTCGTGCGCGGGATACGGAACCGACGGTCGCTACCTTGCCCTCAACGGTGTGGAGTGCGCCCGGATCACGGTGCCGCTCGAGTACGACGATCCCGACGGACAGACCGTCTCGCTCGCGTTGTCGCGGTCCCGGGCCGGCGGGGACCGGATCGGTTCACTGCTGACGAACCCCGGCGGGCCGGGCGCGTCGGGGTTGTCGCTCGCGCTGGCCGGAGAAGGCACCCCGCTCGCCGAGCGCTTCGACGTCATCGGGATGGATCCGCGGGGAATCGGCGCCTCGGAACCGCAGATCGTGTGCGGCACGGACGCCGAGACCGACGCCGATCGCGCCCTCGACCCCGGCGACACCACCAGTGAGGGCATCGCGCGAGCCGAGAAACTCAATCGGGAGTACGCGGATCTGTGCGCCGAGCGCACCGGGCCGGAGGTGCTGGCGCACGTCGGCACCCGCGAGGTGGTGCGCGACATGGATGTCGTGCGCGGGGTGCTCGGCGACGATCAGCTCACCTACCTCGGCTACTCGTACGGCACCAGGCTCGGCGCGGAGTACGCCGCAGCGTTTCCCGACCGGGTGCGGGCGATGGTGCTCGACGGTGCCATCGACCCGGACCAGGATCCCGTCGAGGAGATCGTGTTGCAGGCGGAGGGCTTCCAGCGCGCGTTCGAGGAGTTCGCGCGCTACTGCGCCGACTACGACGGATGCCCGCTCGGCGACGATCCTGCGGCGGCAGTGGACCGGTTCCGCGCCCTCGTCGGCCCGCTGCTCGACACACCCGCGCCCACCACCGACCCCCGCGGCCTGAGCTACGGCGACGCGATCACCGGGGTCCAGCAGGGGCTGTACTCACCGTCCTTGTGGGGCTCGTTGCGCGGCGGACTGGACTCGCTTGCGAGCAGCGGTACCGGCGACACGCTCCTGCGGCTCGCCGACCTGTACGAGGGTCGCGGCGACGACGGCACCTACAGCAACATCACCGCCGCGTTCGACGCGGTGCGATGCGTCGACGACGTACCCGTCACCGACCGGGTGCTCGCCGGAGAACTCGACACCCGGTTCCGTGAGGCGGCGCCGTTCCTCGACGACGGGCGCGGCAACGGTTCCGCCGCTCTCGACACGTGTGCTTTCTGGCGCGTCCCGCCCACCGTGGACGGCGAGGATGCGGACCTGTCCGGTCTGGCTCCCGTGCTCGTGGTGTCCACTACCGCCGATCCCGCGACCCCGTATCTCGCGGGAGTCGAGCTCGCGGGTCATCTCGGCGGTGCGCTGCTGAGTTTCGACGGGACCCAGCACACGGTCGTGCTCGACGGCGAGAAATGCGTCGACGACGCTGTGACCAGGTATTTGATCGATCTCGAGGTCCCCGAAACCGATCCTCACTGCTGAATCCGGCACGATGTGAGCGACACGCCACTGTCCCAACGCGCGTATGTAACACGGAATTAACGGATGATGCCTACTCTCGCGGATATGGATCGCCAGAAGGAGTTCGTGCTCCGCACCCTCGAAGAGCGCGACATTCGGTTCGTTCGTCTCTGGTTCACCGACGTCGTCGGCACCCTGAAATCCGTGGCGATCGCCCCGGCCGAACTCGAGGGAGCCTTCGAAGAGGGCATCGGGTTCGACGGTTCGGCGATCGAGGGATTCTCCCGGATCTCGGAAGCCGACATGGTCGCCCGCCCGGACGCGACAACCTTCCAGGTGCTGCCGTGGACCGACGACCGGGGCCACCAGTACTCCGCGCGCATGTTCTGCGACATCACCATGCCGGGTGGAACGCCCAGCTGGGCCGATCCTCGGCACGTGCTGCGGCGTCAGCTCAACAAGGCGTCCGACCTCGGCTTCAGTTGCTACGTGCATCCCGAGATCGAGTTCTTCCTCGTGGAGAACGGTGAAGAGGGTGCCGCGCCGGTGCCCGCCGATACGGGCGGTTACTTCGACCAGTCCGTCCACCGGTCCGCCCCGCACTTCCGGCGCCACGCCATCGACGCGCTCGAGTCGATGGGCATCTCGGTGGAGTTCAGCCACCACGAGACGGCTCCCGGCCAGCAGGAGATCGACCTGCGATACGCCGACGCGCTGTCCATGGCGGACAACGTCATGACCTTCCGCTACGTGGTCAAGGAGATCGCGATGCAGGAGGGCGTGCGCGCCACCTTCATGCCGAAGCCGTTCCGCGAGCACGCGGGCTCGGCCATGCACACCCACATGTCGCTGTTCGAGGGCGAGACCAACGCCTTCCACGACCCCGACGACCCGCTGCAGCTCTCGGCGACCGGCAAGGCGTTCATCGCCGGCATCCTCGAGCATTCCGGCGAGATCAGCGCCGTCACCAACCAGTGGGTCAATTCCTACAAGCGTCTCGTGCACGGCGGCGAAGCGCCGACCGCGGCGTGCTGGGGACCGTCGAACCGCTCGGCTCTGGTCCGTGTCCCGATGTACACGCCCAACAAGGCGTCGTCGCGCCGGGTGGAGATCCGCACCCCGGACTCCGCGTGCAACCCGTACCTGTCGTTCGCGTTGCTCCTCGCGGCGGGCATGCGCGGCATCGAGAAGGGCTACGAACTCCCTCCCGAGGCCGAGGACGACGTGTGGTCGCTGACGTCGGCGGAGCGTCGCGCGATGGGGTACCGCGAGCTGCCCACCGATCTCGACATCGCACTTCGTGAGATGGAAAAGTCCGAGCTGGTCGCCGAAACGCTCGGCGAGCACGTGTTCAACTATTTCCTGCGGAACAAGTGGCGCGAGTGGGAGAACTACCGTAGCCAGGTCACGCCTTTCGAGCTCGAGCAGTACCTGGGGCTGTAATCGGCCGGCGATGGCGGATGATGTGGTGGTGAAACCGCCGACTTCTCGTTCCACTGTCCCGGCTCCCGGTCGGCTCGGCCTCGTCGAGCCGACCGCGCCAGAAGAGCTGCAACGGCTCGGCTGGAACGACGCCGACAGCGTCGAACTGCTGTGGGCGCTGTCCCGCGCCGCCAATGCGGATCTGGCGCTGCGGACCCTGGCGCGCCTCGCAGACAGTCTCGGTGACGAAGGCTGGGCCGAACTCGATGCCGCGCTGCGTGCCGACAAGGGCCTGCGCGGCCGGCTGTTCGGCCTGTTCGGGGCGTCGTCCGCGTTCGGTGACCACGTGGTCGCGAATCCTGCCTGCTGGCGGCTGCTCGAAGGTTCCCTGGATCTGCCGGACAAGCACACCTTCACCGCGAGGATGCTCGACAGCGTCGGCGGGTATCCCGAGCCGGGCGGTCGCGTCGGCCGCCTGCTCTACCGCGCAGAGATCACCGGTCCCGCGGCGGTCGCGGCCTTACGGACCGCCTATCGCGACCAGCTCATGATCATCGCGGCGGCCGACCTCGCGGCGACCGTCGAGAACGAGCCGGTCGTTCCGTACCTCGAGGTCGGGGCGCTGCTCGCCGACCTCGCCGACGCCGCCCTCACCGCGGCTCTCGCGGTCGCCGTGACGACGGTGGTTCCCGACGAGCCGTGCCCGATCCACCTGGCGGTCATCGCCATGGGTAAATGCGGAGCGCGGGAACTGAACTACGTCAGCGATGTCGACGTGGTCTTCGTCGCCGAACCCGCGGATGCGCGCGCAAGCCGGATCGCGGGCGAAATGATGCGTATCGGCACCTCCGCCTTCTTCGAGGTCGATGCCGCCCTACGCCCGGAAGGCAAGAGCGGTGAGCTGGTGCGCACCCTCGAGTCGCACATCGCGTATTACAACCGGTGGGCCAAGACATGGGAGTTCCAGGCGCTCCTCAAGGCCCGGCCGATGGCCGGCGACTTCGATCTCGGCCGCCGGTACGTCGAGGCGCTGAGCCCGATGGTGTGGACGGCCTCCGAGCGCGAGGACTTCGTCCCGGAAGTCCAGGCGATGCGCCGGCGCGTCGAGGACCTGGTGCCCGCAGAACTGCAGGAACGCGAACTCAAGCTCGGCCGCGGCAGCATCCGCGACGTCGAATTCGCCGTCCAGTTGCTCCAACTCGTACACGGCCGCGTCGACGAGTCGCTGCGGGTCCCGAACACGGTCGAGGCGCTCGGTGCGCTCGCCGACGGCGGCTACATCGGCCGCGACGACGCCGCGAACCTCCGCGCGTCGTACGAGTTCCTCCGGTTGCTCGAGCACCGCCTTCAGCTCCAGCGACTCAAGCGCACCCACACGCTGCCGCCCGCGGACGACCGGGAGGCGCTGCGCTGGCTCGCCCGTGCGTCGCACATGCGTGCGGACGGGCGGAAGGATGCGCTCGGCGTGCTGGAATCCGAGATCAAGCGCAACTCGTCGCGGGTGCGGAAACTGCACGCGAAACTGTTCTACCGGCCGTTGCTCGAGTCGGTGAGCAAGCTCGACAAGGAGGCCGTACGGCTCTCGCCCGACGCGGCCGTCCGTCAGCTCGCCGCCCTCGGGTACAGCGCGCCCTCGCACGCGCTCGACCATCTGACAGCCTTGTCCGGCGGCGCGTCCCGTAAGGCGCGGATCCAGGCGATGCTGCTTCCGCAACTGCTCGAATACCTCGCCGACACAGTCGATCCCGATGCCGGACTGCTGGCCTACCGCCGTTTGTCCGACGCGCTGTACGACACCGTGTGGTTCCTGCGGGTGCTCCGCGACGAGCCGGCGGTGGCGGAACGCCTCATGACGGTGCTCGGATCGTCGGCGTACGTGTCGGACCTGCTCGTGAAGTCGCCCGAGGTGCTGCGCTTGTACGCCGACGGCCCGAACGGTCCGAGGTTGCTCGAACCGAAGCCTCCGGAAGTCGCCCGCGCGCTGGTCGCGTCGTCGTCCCGCTACGGCGACCCGGCGCGTGCGATCCTCGCCGCCCGCTCGTTGCGCCGCGCCGAACTGGCCCGGATCGCGAGTGCGGACATCCTCGGGATGCTCGACGTCCCCCAGGTGTGCGAAGCACTGTCGACGGTGTGGTCCGGGGTGCTCGAGGCCGCACTCACCGCCGTCATTCGCGCGTCGGAAAGCTCACGGGGACCGGCCCCCGCGCGCATCGCCGTGATCGGGATGGGTCGTCTCGGAGGTGCCGAACTGGGCTACGGCTCCGACGCCGATGTGCTGTTCGTCTGTGAACCGCACGCGGACGCCGACGACACCGACGCCGTGAAATGGGCGACGACCGTTGCCGAACAGGTCCGCAAGTTCCTCGGCGCGCCGAGCACCGATCCGCCGCTCGAGGTCGACCTGAACCTGCGGCCGGAAGGCCGTAGCGGACCGCTGGTGCGCACGCTCACCTCCTATGAGGCGTACTACACCCAGTGGGCCGAGGTGTGGGAGGTGCAGGCGCTCCTGCGGGCGCACGCTGTCGCCGGCGACCCAGACCTGGGCACGCGCTTTCTGCGCATGATCGACAAGGTCCGCTACCCGGAGGGTGGGCTGTCTCAGGAGGCGGTCCGCGAGATCCGCCGGATCAAGGCACGCGTCGATTCGGAGCGTCTCCCCCGCGGAGCCGACCCCGCCACCCACACGAAGCTGGGCCGCGGGGGACTTGCCGATATCGAATGGACGGTGCAGTTGCTGCAGTTGCAGCACGCGCACCACATCGGGGCGCTGCACAACACGTCGACGCTCGAGACCTTGGACGCGATCGGTGCGGCCGAGTTGATCAGCGCCGGGGATGTGGAGTTGCTGCGCGACGCGTGGATCACCGCCACCAGTGCACGCAACGCATTGGTGCTCGTCCGGGGTAAGCGCGCCGACCAATTGCCGGGTCCGGGAAGGCTTCTCACAGCGGTCGCGAGAGTGACAGGGTGGCAGGGCGAAGACGCCTCGGAGTATCTCGACCACTATCTGCGCGTGACCCGTCGTGCGCGAGCAGTGGTCGAGCGGGTGTTCGGTGCCTGACGGCGGCGGGGGTCAGTCGCAGAAGACGACCAGGGCAACCCCGCGCCAGACCTCCGTCTCGGTCTTGTCCCACTCTTCGGCGTCGGCGTCCCACGAGTATTCGACTTCGGTGTCGTAGCCGCGGTCGCGCTGCTCGGTCACGTTGCAGTTCCGCAGGGTGCTGCCCGCGCGGCTGAGGATGATGTATTCGACGCCGGCCTCGGACAGTGTTGCTTCGGCTTGCTCCTGGGACATTCCGACGGTCGAGATATCTGTCTGGGCACCGGCCACACCGGCGCCGATAGTGCTTATGAGCAGGGCGGCAGAGCATGCCGCAGCCCTGAGGATGTTTCTGCGCATCACGATCTCCTCCGGGAGACATGTCGTTCGGAGGTACTCGGCCGGGCACGAGCCCGGGTTCGACAGGGCCGAACGCGCAGGACGGTCTCGCACGACGACCGGATACGCAACGACAGGCGTCGCGTCGGCAACGGACGCGGCGACCGGAGAATCCGGTGCCGTGACGCAGGCGGCGTATCCCTGTCTTTGCCCCGACGCAAAGAAAACGTTCTCCATCACCTGAGGCGTGATCGAAGTCACCCTCACGGCACTACAAGGGTACGCCGGTGCGGCGGGTCCCCGCGCCGCTTCGCCTCGGCACCGGCCACACGGCCCCCACACGACGAAGCCACCCGCCGAAGTGCGACGGGTGGCTTCGGTGTCGCGGTGCCGTCCGGCGGCACCGTTCCCGGACGGCTCAGGCCAGATCGAACCGATCGAGATTCATCACCTTGGTCCACGCCTTCACGAAGTCCTGGACGAACTGCGGCTGCGCGTCGTCGGTGGCGTACGCCTGGGACAGCGCCCGCAGTTGGGAGTTCGCGCCGAACACCAGATCGACGGCGGTCGCCGTCCACTTGACCTCGTCGGTTCCGCGCGCGCGGCCCTCGTAAATCCCCTCCGACGACTCCGACACCTTCCACTCCGTGCCCATGTCGAGCAGATTACGGAAGAAGTCGGTGGTGAGCACCTGAGGCCGATCGGTGAGCACGCCGTGGTTGCTGCCGCCGTGATTGGTTCCGAGGGCACGGAGCCCGCCGACGAGCACCGTCATCTCGGGGGCGGTCAGTGTCAGGAAATTCGCACGTTCGAGGAGCAGCTTTTCCGGAGGAAGCTTCTCCCCGCCCTGCAGGAAATTGCGGAACCCGTCGCTCTTCGGCTCGAGCACCGAGAACGACTCGACGTCGGTCATCTCCTGGGACGCGTCCGTCCGGCCCGGAGCGAACGGCACCGTGATGTCGTGTCCGGCCGCCTTGGCTGCCTTCTCGACCGCAGCACTACCCGCGAGCACGATCAGGTCCGCGAGCGAGACCTTCTTGTTTCCCGTCGCCGAGCTGTTGAAGTCGTCACGGATGCGTTCGAGCACCGGCAACACCGCGTTCAGCTGGGCAGGTTCGTTGGTCTCCCAGTTCTTCTGCGGCTCGAGGCGGACACGTGCGCCGTTCGCGCCGCCGCGCATATCGGTGCCGCGGAAACTTGCCGCCGACGCCCACGCGGTGGCCACCAACTGCGGGATGGTCAGCCCGGAGTCGAGGACCGTGCTCTTGAGCGACGCGATCTCGTCGTCGCCGATCAGCTCGTGATCGACGTCGGGCACCGGGTCCTGCCAGAGCTGCGGCTCCGGGATCCACGGCCCGAGGTACCGCGAGAGCGGTCCCATGTCGCGGTGCAGCAGCTTGTACCAGGCCTTGGCGAACTCGGCTTCGAGTTCCTCGGGGTGGTCGAGCCAGCGCCGGGTGATCTCGCCGTAGATCGGGTCGTATCGCAGCGCGAGGTCGCTCGTGAGCATGCCGGGCGCATGCTTTTTCGCCGAATCGAACGGATCGGGCACGATATCCGACCCGGCGTTGTCCTTCGGTGTCCACTGCCACGCCCCGGCAGGACTCTTGGTCTTTTCCCACTCGAACCCGTACAGCATTTCGAGGAAGGTGTTGTCCCACTTCGTCGGGGTGGGTGTCCAGATGACCTCGAGTCCGCTGGTGATCGTGTCGGGTCCCTTGCCCGTGCCGTACGAGTTCTTCCAGCCGAGACCTTGTTGTTCCAGCGGCGCAGCTTCGGGTTCGGGACCGAGATTGTCGGCGGGCGCAGCACCGTGCGTCTTGCCGACGGTGTGGCCGCCGACGATCAACGCGGCGGTCTCTACGTCGTTCATCGCCATACGGGCGAACGTCTCTCGAATGTCGCGGCCCGACGCGAGGATCTCCGGATTACCGTTCGGGCCTTCCGGATTGACGTAGATCAGCCCCATCTGGACCGCGCCCAGCGGGCCCTGCAGTTCGCGCTCGCCGGCGTAACGCTCGTCGCCCAACCAGGTGTCCTCCGGGCCCCAGAACACCTCGTCGGCTTCCCAGATGTCTTCGCGGCCGAATGCGAACCCGAACGTCTTGAATCCCATCGACTCGTAGGCGCAGTTGCCGGCGAAGACGATGAGGTCGGCCCACGAGAGGCTGCGTCCGTACTTCTGTTTGATAGGCCACAGCAGCCGACGCGCCTTGTCGAGACTGACGTTGTCGGGCCAGCTGTTCAGCGGAGCGAAGCGCTGCGCGCCCTTGCCTCCGCCGCCCCGGCCGTCGGCGATGCGGTACGTGCCCGCGGAGTGCCAGCTCATGCGGATGAAGAGGCCGCCGTAGTGCCCGAAGTCTGCGGGCCACCAGTCCTGGGAGTCGGTCATCAGCGCGATGAGGTCCTGGCGGAGCGCGTCGACGTCGAGGTTCTCGAACTCCTTCCGGTAGTCGAAGTCGGGTGGCATGGGGTTGGCCATAGGGGAGTGCTGGTGCAGGACTTGGAGGTCCAGCTGATCCGGCCACCAGTCCAGGGCGGTCCTGGGGCGATGGGGCTGCGGCTTGGGGGAGGGGACTGCCGGGTTTTCGCTTTCGGACACTGCGGGTTCCTTCCGGATCTGGGTGGATCGGACAGATTCAGGGCTGTGGTCGCGAAGCTGCCGATGAGGAGCAGCCGGGGCACAGACCCCAGAAGACGACCTCGGTTTCGTCAACGGCGAAATCGCCGTCGTCGTACCCGGTGAGACAGGGTGTGTCACCGGTCGCGCTGTTCACGTCTGCAATGACTCCGCACGCCCGGCAGACGAGATGGTGATGGTTGTCGCCGACGCGGGCCTCGTACCGCGCATGGGATCCCGACGGCTCGATCCGCCGGAGCATCCCCCGTGACGTCATCGCGTGGAGTACGTCGTAGACGGTCTGGCGAGAAATGCCGGGAAGCGCGGTGCGCACCGTGTCGAAGATCGTCTCGGCGTCGGCGTGCGGGTGTGTACCGGCGGCGTCGAGGACAGCGACTCGCTGGCGCGTCACGCGGAGACCTGCTGCGCGCAACTGCTGTGCTGCTTCCCTCGAGGTGGGCACCAGACCACTATGACCCACGTTTCTGGAATGAGTCGCGATTTCGGCCGATCCGTCGCGCAAGCAGCCCGCGCGGTCGCGGTCAGCCCTGGCTGTGGACCCGGACTGCCGCAGCGGCCAGTCGGCGTCCGGTCTCGATCGGCGCCGCCGGCCGGCCGCGGAGGAACGCTACGAGGGTGCCGTTGTAGGCCATGAGCACCTCGTCGGCGAGATCCTGGGCACGTGCCCCGGCCAGAGGACTGGAGAAGTGCAGAAGCCGGGTGGTGAGCAGTTCGGTGTCCGCGGAAAGGATCCGGCGGATGTCGTCCGTCGCGTCGGGAAGTTCGGTGGCGGTGGCCAGGAAGGCGCACCAGCGCCCGGGAGCGCCGCGTGTGTCGCGGTAGTCGGCAAGGGCGTCGAACAGTGCCAGCAACCGCGACGTGTCGTCGTCGGCCGCGATGATGTGCTGGTCCCATACGGCCTGCCAGTCCGCCAGCCGAAGCCGCAATACCTCGGCGACGAGTGCGTCCTTGCTGCCGAACTGCGCATACAACGTCGCTGCCGAGACTTCGGCGCGTCGCAGCAACTCGTCCACGGACGTGGCGCGGATGCCGCGGTCGAACAGCATGCTCTCGGCCGCGTCGAGCAGTCGGGTGCGCGCGGGGGATCGCTGGGCTACGGACACCATCCCACTGTAACGCTCGTTCTGACAGAGGCTCCGTTTCGGAGTACTGTAACGAGCGTTCTGGTTCCGGCTCGGTCGGACGTGCGATGCGAACCCTCGTGGTCAGCGGCATGGCTCTGATCGCGGCGACCTACGGGTTGGCGCGCTTCGGCTACGGACTCTTCCTCCCACGCTTCACCGAGACCTTCCAGATGGGCTCCACCCTCGCCGGAGCCGTTCAGGCGGGAAGCTTCCTCTCCTATTGCTGTGCGGCTCTGACTGCCACGCGTCTCGGTGCGCGCCCCCGCCTGGTCGTGGTCTGCGCCGGATCGACGGCAACCGTGGGAGCCGCAGGCGTTGCGCTGGCACCGCACGTCGGCCTCTTTGCGCTGGGCGTGATCGTCGCCGGGGCAGGTGCCGGG
The DNA here is from genome assembly GCF_012843405.1 of Rhodococcus sp. BL-253-APC-6A1W. Taxonomy (NCBI): domain Bacteria; kingdom Bacillati; phylum Actinomycetota; class Actinomycetes; order Mycobacteriales; family Nocardiaceae; genus Rhodococcus; species Rhodococcus sp. BL-253-APC-6A1W. The sequence continues at coordinate 254,490 of NZ_JABAFB010000003.1, read as the reverse complement.
TTCGCGACTCCGGGGCTCGTCACTCTCATCGAACGCAACGTCGCCGCCGCGCGGCAGGAGAACGCGCAGACCATCGTCAACGCCGGCACCGGCGCCGGAATCGTCGTCGCGGGCATCCTTCTGATCCTGACCGCCGGGCACTGGCGTGTCGGATGGCTGGTCATCGCGCTCGCGGCTGGGCTCGCAACGGTCGCAACTCTGCGCGCCGACCGGTCGACGCCGCGTCGCCGTCGGTCCGCTCGTCCGTCTCGGGTGAAAGCCGACGACGTGGCTGCCCTCGCCCGTCCGCTCGTGGCCGCGACGCTGGCCGGTGCGTCGAGCGCCGCGATCTGGACCTTCGGGCGCTCGGTGATGGCCGATTCCGGAGCAGGCGACGAGACACTGTCCATCGCGGCCTGGATGGTCCTCGGGGCATTCGGGATACTCGGCGCCGCCGCGGGGAAGATCGTGCAGACCTGGAGCCTGCGGATTGCCTGGGTCGCCACGACCGCGGTCATGGCGACAGCGACCGTCCTTCTCGGGGTGGCTCCCGGCATACCACCCGCCGCGTACGTCTCGGTGGCAGCGTTCGGGGCGAGCTACACCGCGATGAGCGGGGTCCTCATCGTCTGGGCGGTGCGGGTGGTGCCGGATCTCGCCGCCGAGGGGACTGTCGTGCTGTTCATCGCCCTGGCGGTCGGGCAGGCGGCCGGTTCGGTAGCGCTCGGAGTGCTGCTGGGAGCATCACCGGTCCTCGCCTTCGTAGTTGCCGGCGCGCTCGGGATCCTCGCCGTGCTGCCGGCCGTCCGTGACCCCGCGGCAGCAGGGTCGAGGCGCGCGACGCGGTGAGTGTCGGGGTCCCCCCGTCGGTGCCGGGATTACAAGACTTGCCTATGCAGGCAGGAGCAGATACGCCGACCCATCACCGATGATGGCGGTATGGAGAACGCGAGCACACCCGTCGTCGACACCGTCCGCGAGTCGTACTCGGCCAGATCCCAGGAGTATGCGGATCTCTTCGGCTCCGCGGCGTCGGCGCATCCGTTGGACCGGGCGCTGATCGGCAGCTGGGCCGACACTGTCTCCGGTCCCGTGCTCGACGCCGGATGCGGCCCGGGTCAGTGGACGGATTTCATGGCCGGGCGCGGACTGGCCGTGAGCGGCGTCGATCTCGTTCCCGAATTCGTCGAGCGCGCTCGTGAGCACTATCCGGATCTCTCGTTCGGGGTCGGCACCTTGGACGCACTGGACATTGCGGCGGAGTCGCTGGGAGGTGTGCTGTCCTGGTTCTCGCTCATTCACCATTGCCCGCGGGACATCCGGACTCCGCTCGCCGAATTTGCGCGCGTAATCCGGCCGGGCGGTGGGCTTTTGGTGGGCTTCTTCACGGGACCAACCCTCGAGGCCTTCGAACATGCTGTGACAACCGCCTATCGGTGGCCTGCCGCCGAACTCGGCCATGAGTTGGACAGGGCCGGCTTCCGGACCGTGGAGACACATACACGCACCCGGAACGACCACAGGCCCCTCGCCGCGATCACCGCGATCAGAAAGACTGCAGGATAACGAAACTGGTCCGCTCGCCCGACGTGGGGCAAGCGGACCAGTTCTCGAAACTACCGCGGAAGTCTTGCTGACGACACGCTCCCAGGGGAGTGTTCGGCCGTCAGCGCATCACGAGACTCAGCAGTCGAAGTACAGCTGGAACTCGTACGGGTGCGGGCGCAGGTTGACCGGAGCGATTTCCTGCTCACGCTTGAGCGAGATCCAGGTCTCGATCAGGTCGGTGGTGAACACGCCACCCTCGGTGAGGTACTCGTGGTCGGCCTCGAGGCGGTCGATGACCGCGTTGAGCGACGTCGGAGCCTGCGGGATGTTCTTGGCCTCCTCCGGCGGAAGCTCGTAGAGATCCTTGTCGACCGGAGCCATCGGCTCGATCTTCTTCTTGATGCCGTCCAGGCCGGCCATCATCTGCGCGGCGAAGTTCAGGTACGGGTTACCCGAGGAGTCGGGCGCGCGGAACTCGAGGCGCTTGGCCTTCGGGTTGTTGCCCGTGATCGGGATACGGACCGCGGCCGAACGGTTGCGCTGGCTGTAGACGAGGTTGATCGGCGCCTCGTAGCCCGGCACCAGACGGTGGTACGAGTTGATCGTCGGGTTGGTGAACGCGAGCAGCGACGGCGCGTGGTGCAGGATGCCGCCGATGTACCAGCGGGCGAGGTCGGACAGACCCGCGTAGCCGGACTCGTCGTGGAACAGCGGCTTGCCGTCCTTCCACAGCGACTGGTGCACGTGCATGCCCGAGCCGTTGTCGCCGAAGAGGGGCTTCGGCATGAAGGTGGCGGTCTTGCCGTTCTTCCACGCGGTGTTCTTGACGATGTACTTGAACAGCTGCAGGTCGTCGGCAGCCGAGAGCAGCGTGTTGAACTTGTAGTTGATCTCCGCCTGTCCGCCGGTGCCGACCTCGTGGTGGGCGCGCTCGAGCTCGAAGCCCGCGAGCTGCAGGTTGGTGGAGATCTCGTCGCGCAGGTCCACGTAGTGGTCGTACGGCGCAACGGGGAAGTAGCCGCCCTTCGGGCGAACCTTGTAGCCACGGTTCGGGGTGCCGTCGGCGTTGTAGTCCACACCGGTGTTCCAGGCGCCGGAGATGGAATCGACCTCGTAGAACGAGCCGTTCATCTTGGAGTCGTAGGACACGGAGTCGAAGATGTAGAACTCGGCCTCGGCGCCGAAGTACGCGGTGTCGGCGATGCCGGTGCTGACCAAGTACTCCTCGGCCTTGCGCGCGACGTTGCGGGGGTCGCGGGAGTACGACTCGCGAGTGAAGGGGTCGTGGACGAAGAAGCTCACGTTGAGCGTCTTGGCGGCACGGAAGGGATCGATGCGCGCAGTGGTCACGTCCGGAAGCAGGAGCATGTCCGACTCGTGGATGGACTGGAAGCCACGCACGGACGAGCCGTCGAAGGCCAGGCCGTCCTCGAAGACGTCCTGATTGAACGCCTTCGCCGGGATCGAGAAGTGCTGCTCGATGCCGGGCAGGTCGGTGAAGCGGATATCCACGTACTCGACGTTTTCGTCCGCGATGTACTTGATGACCTCTTCGGCCGTGGTGAACGCCACGCTTGTGCTCCTTCAGTCGGTGCGCGCCATGGTGCTGGGGCGCCTGCGTCGGATCAGACGGTATGGACCTGGTGTTGCCCGCCCATCAAACCTATGTTTCGACGGTGTTACGGCTCGCATTGCCCCTGCTGTCAGGGCAGAAACGTGGTAGAGGTCACCGCCGGTGCATGGGATCATGGTGGTCCGCAGCGACCAGCCTATCCTGGACGTATGGCACGTATGACGGGCAGTTGGCTTTCCGGACCTTCCGCGGCGCTCCCGAAGGGGCAGCAGGAAGAGCAGGCGTACTCCGGCGAACTGCTCGGCCTTCCCCAGCACGGACCCGGGTCTCTCGTGTCGACGGCGCGCCGCGTGCTGGCACTGTCGCTCGACTGGTTCCTGTCGATGGCGATCGCGGCGAGCCTGGTCGGCGAGAACCCGCTCGAAAGCTCCCGCCTCTCGGGATACACGTTGATCATCTGGTTCGTCGTCGGCGTCGTGACCGTCGCGCTGTTCTCGTTCACCCCCGGCCAGTTCCTCGCCGGCGTGCGCGTCGCTCGCGTGGACGCGCCCGTCCGGGTCGGTATCGTCCGGGCGCTCGCACGCCAGATGCTGATCGTGTTCGTCGTCCCCGCGACCGTCACCGACGTCGACGGCCGCGGCCTGCACGACCGCGCGACCGGTACCGCGATCGTCCGCGCCCGCTAGACGTCCCTGACCGCACCGAAAAGCCGCCCCGATCAGTGGATCGAGGCGGCCTTTGCGTGGAACGGAGGGAATGCGGGGTCAGCGGCGACGGATCGTGCGCTGCACGCTGCGCATCTTCGCGCCGGCGGGCAGCGGACCCTTCGGCATGGCCGGTCCGGTCTTCTTGGTGCTCAGCGCCGAGAGACGACCCTCGATGGTGTCCATACGCTTGGTGTCGATGTTGCGGGGAAGCTTCGACAGGTGCTTCTGGAGCTGCGAGAGCTTGACCTGTCCCTCGTCGTTTCCGACGATCACTTCGTAGATCGGCGTGTCGCCGACGAGGCGGGAGACGCGCTTCTTCTCCTGAGCCATGAGGCCCCGGACCCGGCCGGGGTTGCCTTCACCGACGAGAATGACGCCGGGGCGGCCGATGACGCGATGGACCGCGTCGAGCTGCGTCGTCCCGGCGACCGCCTGCGTGACGCGCCAGGCGCCCTGAAGGTTGTCCAGTGCCCAGGCTGCTGCGCCGGCCTGTCCGTCGGCCTTCGTGTACACCGACTTCTGGACGCGGCGCCCGAAGATGATGAACGCGAGAAGCACGCCCACGAGAATTCCGATGGGCAACAGGAACCACTGGATCCCGAAGATCAAACCGATGAGGAAGAACACGACGATCGATGCGACGAGCGTCCCGATCATCCACGGAAGGAGAAGCTTGTCTTCCTTGCGCTGAATCTGGAACGCCTGCCACAACTGGCCGCGACGCTCCTTCGACGCCTGCTTCCGTGCGGCTTTCGCCGCAGCCTTCGCTTCCTTGTCGCTGCTACTGCCCTTGGCCATACCCACAAGGATACGGCCCCGGTGGTGGCGCATTCGCCACCACCGGGGCCGACCGGACAGCGTCGCCGATCCAGAGCGTCAGCTACCGAATCGGGCGAGGACCGCGCCCGCCTCTTGCGATGCGGTGCCTTCCTCGGCGAGGTGCGCCTGTGCTGCGGGCAGTTCGCGGCCGTGATGGGCCATGGCCTGCGCGTAGAGACGGCCGGCGCGGTACGACGAGCGCACCAGCGGACCGGCCATCACGCCGGCGAACCCGATGGAGCGGGCGGTGTCGGAGTGCGCTACGAACTCTTCGGGCTTGACCCACCGCTCGACGGGATGGTGCCGCGGCGACGGCCGCAGGTACTGCGTGATGGTGATGATGTCGCACCCGGCGTCGTGCAGGTCGTGCAGCGCCTGGGTGACCTCCTCGGGCGTCTCGCCCATTCCGAGGATGAGGTTCGACTTGGTGACGAGACCGAATTCGCGGGCCGCGGTGATCACGTCGAGCGACCGCTGGTAGCGGAAGGCCGGGCGGATGCGCTTGAAGATCCGCGGCACCGTCTCGACGTTGTGAGCGAGTACCTCGGGACGGGACTCGAACACCTCGCGCAGGAGGTCGGGCTTGCCGTTGAAGTCGGGGATCAGGTTCTCGACACCGGTGCCGGGGTTGAGTTCGTGGATCTGCCGCACGGTCTCGGCGTACAGCCACGCGCCGCCGTCGGGGAGGTCGTCGCGGGCAACGCCGGTGATCGTCGAGTATCGAAGGCCCATCGCCTGAACGGATTCGGCGACACGGCGCGGTTCGTCACGGTCGAGTGCCGCGGGCTTGCCGGTGTCGATCTGGCAGAAGTCGCAGCGCCGCGTGCACTGTTCACCACCGATCAGGAACGTCGCCTCACGGTCTTCCCAGCATTCGTAGATGTTGGGGCACCCGGCCTCTTCGCAGACCGTGTGCAGGCCCTCGCGTCGTACAAGGCCTTTGAGCTCGGTGTATTCCGGGCCCATCTTCGCCCGGGTCTTGATCCAGTTCGGTTTACGTTCGATCGGCGTCTGAGCGTTTCGGGTCTCGATCCGCAGCAGTTTGCGTCCTTCTGGGGCCACAGTCACGTCCTCGATCGTACGCCCGCGCTCACACCGTGACCCGGTCGGGGAGCGCCGCCGGTCAGAACTGCACAGTGGTGAATTCCGGGGCGCGTGAGGAGCCTTCGGCCGCGGCGGCGGCTTCCTCGAAGGTGACCCGGTCGATGTCGGATGTGGTGACGGGAATCCGTCCGTCGAGCGCATCGAGCACGGCCTCGGTCACCGCCGGGGTGACGTCGTCGATCGTGATCTCCCTGCCGAGTTCCCCGGTCAGTGATGCGACACCGGCGTCGCGGATTCCGCACGGCACGATCGAGTCGAACGCATCGAGCCTGGAATTGCAGTTGAGCGAGAAGCCGTGCATCGTGACGCCGCGCTGCACGCGGATCCCGATCGCAGCGATCTTCCGCTCGGGCACCCACTGCCCGTCGCGCAGTTCCCCGGGCAGCCATACCCCGGAGCGTCCCTCGATGCGGCCACACGTCAGTCCCAGGTCGGTGCACACCGTGATGAGTGCCTGCTCGATCCGGCGTACGTACCCGACGACGTCGATGGGCTCAGCGAGTTTGATGATCGGATATCCGACAAGCTGGCCGGGACCGTGCCAGGTGATCTTTCCGCCCCGGTCGACATCGATGACGGGGGTGCCGTCGGTGGGACGGTCGCCGTCCTCGGTGCGCCGGCCCGCGGTGTAGACCGCGGGGTGTTCGAGCAGCAGCAGGGTGTCGGACCCGGTGCCGTCGGCGCGGGCGTTGAGGATCTCCCGCTGCCGCTCCCACGCCTCGAGGTACCCGATCGACCCGAGATGCACCACGGTGACCGGCGCGGTATCGGAACGGGCGGACGCGGTGGGGTTGCTCATGTATCCGGACTTTACGCCGGTCGGGTCGAAGCGGAACGGCCCGTACCGCCACCGCACGACGAAAAACGGGGGCGCCGTCGTGATGACGGCGCCCCCGCTATCGGTGGAGCACGAACGTGATCTTCAGCCGATCACAGACCGAGGATCACAGACCGAGGTCGGCCTCGAACGCGGCTTCCTCGAGACGATGCTTGATCGTCGTCAGGAACCGGCCGGCATCGGCGCCGTCGATGAGACGGTGATCGTAGGTGAGCGGCAGGTAGCACATCGACCGGACGCCGATCGACTCGTTGCCGGTCTCGTCGGTCACCACCACGGGGCGCTTGACGATCGCGCCCGTACCGAGCATCGCGGCCTGCGGCGGCACCAGGATCGGGGTGTCGAACAACGCGCCCTGGCTTCCGATGTTGGTGATCGTGAACGTGCCACCGGCCAGCTCGTCGGGCTTGAGACCGCCGCTGCGCGTGCGCTTGGCGAGGTCGGCGATGGCCCGTGCGAGCCCTGCCAGCGACAGGTCGCCGGCGTTGTGGATCACCGGGGAGAGCAGACCCTGCTCGGTGTCCACGGCGATGCCGAGGTGTTCCGCCGCGTGGTACGTGATCTCCTTCTTGCCCTCGTCGAACGACGCGTTGACGTTCGGGTGCGCACGCAGGGCCTCGACGACAGCCTTCGCGAAGAACGGCAGGAACGTGAGGTTCACGCCCTCACGCTCGGCGAACGACTTCTTCGCCTGGGCCCGCAGCTGGGCGATCTTGGTCATGTCGACCTCGAAGGTCTGCGTGAGCTGCGCCGTGGTCTGCAGCGACTCGACCGTCTTCTTCGCGGTGATCTGACGGATCCGGTTGACCTTCTGCGTGGTACCGCGCAGATCGGCCAGTTCGGGACGCACACCCGGTGCGGCACCGGACGGTGCGGACGGAGCGGACTTCGCGGGAGCCTTCTCCTCGGTGGCCGGAGCCTTCTTCGCCTCCGCGGCGGCAAGCACGTCCTGCTTGCGGATTCGGCCACCGACACCGGTGCCCTTGACCGTGGCCAGGTCCACATCGTTCTCCGCGGCGAGCTTGCGCACGAGGGGAGTGACGTACGGGCTGGACCCGTTCGACGAGTCGCCGGACGAGGACGCGACAGCCTGCGGAGCCGGAGCCGACGCGGCCTGCTCGGCCTTCGGGGCGGCCGGCGCGGGCTTGCTCTCGGCAGGCTTCTCGGCGGCCTTGGGAGCCTCCTGCTTGGGAGCCTCCTGCTTGGGAGCCTCTTGCTTGGGCGCGGGCTTCGCCTCGGGTTCGGCGGGCTTCTCGGCGGGGGCTTCGGTGCCGATGACGGCGAGCTGTCCGCCGACCTCGACGGTGTCGTCCTCCTGCGCGGTGATCTCGGTGAGGATACCGGCGACGGGGGACGGGATCTCGGTGTCGACCTTGTCGGTGGAGACCTCGAGGAGGGGTTCGTCGGCGGCCACTTCGTCGCCGACAGCCTTGAGCCACCGGGTGACGGTGCCTTCGGTGACGGACTCGCCCAGTGCGGGCATGGTGACCGGGGTGCCTTCGCCGCTGCCACCGGAAGCAGCCGGAGCGGACTGCTCGGGCTCGGACGGCTCCGACTCGGACGGCTCGGGTGCCGCTTCCTCGGACGGAGGCGTGGAGGCAGGCGCGGCGGCCGGCTCTTCCGCCGGCTTCTCCTTCTCGGCGGGGGCCTCGGTGCCGATGACGGCGAGCTGTCCGCCGACCTCGACGGTGTCATCCTCCTGCGCGGTGATCTCGGTGAGGATACCGGCGACGGGGGACGGGATCTCGGTGTCGACCTTGTCGGTGGAGACCTCGAGGAGGGGTTCGTCGGCGGCCACTTCGTCGCCGACAGCCTTGAGCCACCGGGTGACGGTGCCTTCGGTGACGGACTCGCCCAGTGCGGGCATGGTGACCGGGGTGCCTTCGCCGCTGCCACCGGACGAAGCGGGAGCGGATTCCGCGGGAGCTTCCTCGGCTGCGGGTTCCTCTGCGGGCTCTTCGGCGGCGGACTCTTCGGCAGGAGCGGCGTCGTCGGCCGACTCGCCGGCGTCACCGATTACAGCGAGTTCGCCGCCGATCTCGACTGTGTCGTCTTCCTGAGCGACGATCTTGACCAGGACGCCTGCAGCGGGCGAGGGGATCTCGGTGTCCACCTTGTCAGTGGAGACTTCGAGCAAGGGCTCGTCGACATCGACCGTGTCTCCTTCCTGCTTGAGCCATCGCGTGACAGTTCCCTCGGTGACGCTTTCACCAAGCGCTGGCATCTGGACGGAGAAGGCCATGTCTGTTGACTCCTCGACGGTTGTGTTCGTGTGTGTTGAGTTGTACCGACTCGTGGTCGACAACCATTGTGTGGTCGTCACCATTGTGCTCGAGGCCGGAGACTCGTGCGGGTGCTTCAGGGGTAGACGGACCGCTGCCCAAGCGAGGCATGGCCGTAACCATCCTTGCACTCATCGTCTCGGCGCGGTTGCAGAGGGGCAGCACCGTCTCACACCGCGGACAGTGCGCGCCCTGCTCGCAGCGCACGGTGGCGCTGGGAGCAGGACGCGCCCGCAGTGCGGTCAGCCGTGCTCGGCAGTGTGGTCAGCCGTGCTCGGCGATGTCCTCGATGACGGTGATCATCGTGCGTACCGGCACTCCGGTCCCGCCCTTGCCGACGTACCCGAAGGGGCCACCGGTGTTGAACGCCGGCCCCGCCACGTCGATGTGCGCCCACTGGACGCCCTCGGCGACGAATTCCTTCAGGAACAGGCCTGCCGCGAGCATGCCGCCCCATCGGTGCGGAGTGACGTTCGCGAGATCCGCGACCCGCGAGTCGAGGTCACGGCGCAGTTCCTCCGGCAACGGCATCGGCCAGCCGTTCTCGCCGACCTCCTGGGACAGCGCGGCAACCCGATCGCGGAACTCCTCGGTGCCCATCACACCGGGGGTGCGATTGCCGAGGGCGACCATCTGCGCGCCGGTCAGCGTTGCGGTATCGATGAGGTAGTCGGGCCCGTCCTCACACGCACGCACGATCGCGTCGGCGAGCACGAGACGACCCTCCGCGTCGGTGTTGATGACTTCCACCGTCGTTCCGCCGTACTGGGTCAGCACGTCGCCCGGACGCTGCGCCGTCGAGGACGGCATGTTCTCGGCCATCGGAACGGTGGCGACGACGTCGGCGGCGACACCGAGCTTGGCGGCGAGCACCACGGTGGCGACGACGGCGGCGGCACCGGCCATGTCGGAGGTCATCGCTTCCATGCCGGCAGCGGGCTTGATGGAGATGCCGCCGGTGTCGAACGTGATGCCCTTGCCCACGAGGGCGATCTTCGGCGCCTTCCGCTTCTTCGCCGAGTACGACAACCGCACCAGACGCGGCGGCCGCGACGAGCCCTTGCCGACGCCGACGATTCCGCCGTAGCCCTGCTTCTCGAGGGCCTTCTCGTCGAGCACCTCCACCTTCAGCCCGGCAGCTTCACCCAGTGCCTTCGCGCGCTCGGCGAACTCGGCGGGGTAGAGGTGGCTCGGCGGGGTGTTCACGAATTCGCGGGCAGTCGCCACCGCCTCGGCGATTGCGGTCGCCCGGGCGAGAACGGCCTTGGCCGCCCGGTCGCGCACGGACGGAACGAGCAGTTCGATGCGGGTCGCGGGGCGCGCGTCGTCCTTCGGCGCCGACTTCGCGGAACGGAACTCGGTGAACGTGTAGGAACCCAGCGCGAAACCTTCGGCGGCGGCACCGAGATCGACCGACGACAGGGTGGTCGCGACGGTGGTGACACCGGTCAGCGCACGCGCTGCTGCACCGGCGGAACGACGGACCTGTTCGGCATCGATACGGTCCGCGGCTCCGAGGCCGACGGCGAGCACGCTCGCGACGGGAAGTCCGGCCGGCGCGGGCACCCGGGTGAGTTCTTCGCTTCGGCCCGTGGCGCCCACCGCCTGCAGGGTATCGAGCAGTTCGCCGAGCACCGCTTCGTCGACAGGACCGTCGCCGAAGAGGATTTCGGGACCGTTGTCGGACGAGGTGAGTCCGATGACGAGAACGTCGGCTCGCTTGGATACCGAACCGGCGAGTGCGAGTTCGGGAAGTGCGGGGGTCGGTGTGCTCACAGGCAACTCCTAGGAAGCGGGGGTGATGGCTTCGATGCTAGTGACCACCGTCCGAACGGTCGCAGCGGTGGGATAGCGTCGTGCGACATGAGTGACGAGGAACTCCAGCAGGGGCCCATCCACGCCGTCCATGTCGAACTCGGCGCCACCTTCGCACCGTTCGGTGGCTGGGAGATGCCCGTCTCCTATGCCGGGACGGTCGCCGAGCACACCGCGGTCCGTGAGGCCGTGGGCCTGTTCGATGTCAGCCACCTGGGTAAAGCCCTGGTCCACGGCCCGGGCGCTGCCGCATTCGTGAACGCCGCGCTCACCAACGACCTCGCCAAGATCGGCCCCGGCAAGGCGCAGTACACCCTGTGCTGCACCGAGACCGGCGGTGTCACCGACGACCTCATCGTCTACTACGTCTCCGACGACGAACTGTTCCTCGTTCCCAATGCGGCGAACACCGCCGCAGTCGTCGAGGCGCTGTCCGCCGCGGCACCGGACGGGGTGACCGTCTCGAACCAGCATCGCGACTTCGCGGTGTTCGCCGTGCAGGGACCGCGGGCCGAGGACGTGCTTGCCGGCCTCGGGCTGCCCACCGACATCGCCTACATGGGTTTCGTCGACGCCGACTACCAGGGCATGCCGGTGCGGGTGTGCCGCAGCGGCTACACCGGTGAGCGCGGGTTCGAGGTGCTGCCCCGCTGGGACGACGCCGAGACGGTGTTTCGCGCGCTCGCGGCGTCGGTCCGTGACGCCGGTGGGCAGGTGGCAGGCCTCGGCGCTCGCGACACGCTGCGGACCGAGATGGGTTACGCACTGCACGGGCACGAGCTGTCCGTCGACATCTCGCCCGTCCAGGCACGGGTGGGCTGGGCCGTCGGCTGGAAGAAGCCGCAGTTCTGGGGTCGCGAGGCGCTCATCGCCGAGAAGGAATCCGGACCGGCGCGGCGCCTGTGGGGTCTGCGGGCCGTCGACCGCGGGGTGTTGCGCCAGGGGCTGACCGTCTCCCGTGACGGCGTGCCCGTCGGGCAGACCACGTCCGGAACGTTCTCCCCCACCCTCAAGATCGGTATCGCGCTCGCGCTTCTCGACACCGCCCCGGGAATCGCCGCCGGTGACGAGGTCACGGTGGACGTGCGGGGCCGGTCGTTGCGGGCCGAGGTCGTGAACCCGCCGTTCGTCGAGGACCACACGAAGTAGATCCGTTTCCGCTGATTGTTAGGATTGTCGTTCATGACAGGTGTCCTCGAATTCGTCCGCGTCCCGCATTCCTCACCCAGCTCTGCGGAGCGGCGACAGGAGATTCTGTCCGAGCCCGGATTCGGGCAGTACTTCACCGACCACATGGTGTCGATCACCTACACCGAAGGTGTGGGCTGGCACGACGCGAAGGTCGAGCCGTACGCCCCGATCCAGATCGATCCCGCTGCCATGGTGCTGCACTACGGCCAGGCGATCTTCGAAGGACTCAAGGCGTACCGGCAGGCGGACGGCAGCATCTCGTCGTTCCGGTTGAGTGCGAATGCGGCGCGGATGAACCGGTCCGCCGAGCGCCTGGCCATGCCGTACCTGCCGCCGGAGTTGTTCGAGAAGTCGGTCCGCGAACTGCTCGACGTCGACCACGAGTGGGTTCCCGCGGCGGGCGGGGAGGAGTCGCTGTATCTGCGGCCCTTCATGTTCGCGACCGAGCCTGCACTCGGCGTGCGGCCCGCCCACGAGTACCGATACCTCCTCATCGCCTCTCCCGCCGGCGCCTACTTCCCGCGCGGCGTGCGCCCGGTGAGCGTGTGGCTCTCGCGTGAATACGTGCGCGCCTCGCCCGGCGGCACGGGTGCCGCGAAGTTCGCCGGCAACTATGCGGCGTCGCTCGTCGCGCAGGCCCACGCCGCCGAGCAGGGTTGTGACCAGGTGGTGTGGCTCGACGCGATCGAACGCAAGTACGTCGAGGAGATGGGCGGGATGAACCTGTACTTCGTGTACGGGTCCGGCGCGGATGCGCGTCTCGTCACCCCGGAACTGTCGGGGTCGTTGCTGCCCGGCATCACCCGCGACTCGCTGCTGACTCTCGCCACGGATTCCGGTCTGGTCGTGGACGAACAGCGGATCAGCACCGACGAGTGGCGTGAGAAGGCCGCAAGCGGGGAGATCACCGAGGTGTTCGCGTGTGGAACCGCAGCCGTGATCACCCCGGTCGGCAGAATCAAGGACAAGGACGGCGAGTTCATCATCGGAGACGGCGAGCCGGGACCGGTGACGATGGCGCTGCGCGACACGCTGACCGGTATCCAGCGCGGCACGTTCGCCGACACGCACGGCTGGATGACGACGCTGCGCGCGTAGATCAGCCCGCAGAGATCTGCACCCGGAGAGGGTCGCGACCGTACCGACGGTCGCGGCCTTCTCTGTTTCGGCCGGTCGGCTCTGTCAGAGCGCGGTTGCAGCCACCAGTGCGACCGCCGCGACCGTGCCTTCCAGCGCCGCGCCGAGCACGTCGCCGTTGAGTCCGCCGAACCGGCGGGCGCAGTGCCGCACGAACAGAGCCGACAACACCAGCGCCACGAGTACGGCAAGCGGGCCGAGCCACGGCGTTGCGGGCGTGGTCAGGACGGCAGCGGCTGTCGCCGCGACCAGCCACAGCGCGATCGGAAGCGGACCCTGCGTTCCGGCCACCAGGGTGCCGAAGCCGCTTCCCGGCGCCGCGGGCACTCCTCGGCGGCACGCGAGCACCACGGCGACCCGGCCCACGGCTACCGCAACGAGGATCGCCGCCCATCCACCGGCGTCCGCGAGCGCGCCGAACGACGCCGCCTGAATGCCGAGTACGACGATCGACGCGACGACACCGAACGGCCCCGCTCCGCCGCTGTGCATCACTTCCCGGGCACGTTCGGGCGGTCCGTAACAACCGAGACCGTCGGCCGTGTCGCTCAGCCCGTCGACGTGCATCCCACGGGTCCCGACGGCGAGCACACCGACACAGAGCAGTCCCGTGGCGAAGACCGGCGCACCGGCGGTGCTCGCTACCCAGGACACCGCGGCCGCTGCTGCACCCAGTACCAGGCCGGCGACGGGAGCGGCGGTGATCGCCCGGCCCGCGACCGTTCTGTCGATGTCGTGCGGGCCCCGCGCGGGAAGGACGGTCAGCCACGAGAGCGACAGCGACACGCCGTCGATCCACCGGCGCAGCATCACCCGGCGGTCTTGGTGGGAGCCTCGTCGCGGGTACTGACTCCGGCCTCCGAGAACGTCGCCATGCTCGCCAGGATCTCCACCGCACCCTGCACGACGGGGAGTGCGGCCACCGCGCCCGATCCTTCGCCCAGCCGCATGTCGAGATCCAGAATCGGTTCGAGTCGCAGGTGGCGCAGCGCGATCGTGTGGGCCGGTTCGGCGGACCGATGCCCGGCGACCCACCATCGTGCTGCGCCCGGGGTCAGTTCTTCGGCCACCATCGCCGCAGCGGTGACCACGACGCCGTCGAGGATCACGGGCGTGCGGCGTACCGCAGCCTGCGACAGATATCCCGCCATGGCGGCGAAATCGGCACCGCCCGCTGTGCGCAGCAGGGCGATGGGATCGCGGGTGTGCGGACGTGCACGCCGCATCGCGTCGCGGATGGCGGTGACCTTGCGCATCCAGCCGGCGTCGTCGACTCCGGTGCCGCGGCCGACGGCGGCGACAGGTTCGGTGCTCGTCAGCGTCGCGATGAGGACGGTGGCGGGGGTGGTGTTACCGATCCCCATGTCACCGGCGATCAGGAGATCCGCCCCTTCGTCGACTTCTCGGTCGGCGAGTGAGCGACCGGCCTCGACCGCCCGTACCGTCTCGTCGTGGGTCAGCGCGTCTTCGCGGTCGATGCTCCCGCTCGAGCGCCGGATCTTGAAGGTGGACACCTCGGCGGGGGTGTCGCCGTCCACCGCCATATCGACGACGCGGACGCCTGCTCCGGCAGCGCCGGCAAGGACGTTCACTGCTGCTCCGCCTGCTACGAGGTTGGCGACCATCTGGGCCGTCACCTCCGGCGGGTATGCGGAGACACCGTTGCGTGCGACTCCGTGGTCACCGGCGAAGACCACGACGCGGGGCCGCCGGAACGGGTGCGGGGGAACTTCGCCCTGGCATGCGGCGACCCAGCAACCGAGGACCTCGAGACGGCCCAGTGAGCCGGCAGGCTTGGTCAGGTCCCGCTGTCGTTCCTCGGCGACGAGTCGCACCTCCCTGTCCGGTGCGGTCAGCTGGGGGAACTCGATACCGGCGGGTGAGCCGGGGGTGCTGGTCACATGTCACCTCTCGCGTGGGGAATCACCGACTGACGCTATCAATTCGCCCTGTGGCACAAATCCGACGATGGATGTCTTTTCTGCCACTTTCGCTCGGAGATCATCACCCGCAGGCTGGCACTATGGCGGACATCATAGTGATCATGGGCTTTCTCCTGGCACTCGCGGCCGCGCCGGAGATCGGCCGGTTCCTCCCGGCTGCGCGGCCCCGGTGGGTGGCGCGGGCCTGGTGGCGGACCAACGCCTTCCGGCCCGGAGAGACGAATCGGCCGCAGCCCGAATTGTCCGAGGACGAGCGGGCCGCGGCCGAAAACCACGATGTGTGCCGAGCGGGCGAAGATTCCTAGACGGCGTCGCCGGGCTTGACCCGGGGGAGCGGCGCGCGGAGCTTGCGGATCTGCGACGCGCGGACGAACGCGTACCAGCCCAGCCCGAATCCGCCCTGGGCGGAGTCGGGATAACGCTCGCGGACCTTCCTGTTCACGAGACGGCCGAGGTAGATCCCCTCGATCACCATCAGCAGCATCAGGAGGAACATCGCCAGCGTGACGTACTGCTGCACGACGGGGCCGAGGAACATCGACATGATGAGCACCAGCGCGAGCGGCATGAAGAGGCCGACGAGGTTGCGGCGGCTGTCGACGAGATCGCGCACGTACGCGCGCTCCGGGCCCCGGTCGCGGGGAAGCAGGAACTTCTCTTCGCCGGCGAGCATCCGGTTACGGCGCTCGGATGCGGCCGCGCGACGCTCGGCTGCAGCGGCTTTGCGCTGGTCTTTCGACTGCGACTTGCGTGCGGCTTTGCGCCGCTCGCGCGCTTCCTTCGCCGTCATCGGGGCCGGGGCGACCGGGCCGCGACGGCGGCTTTCGGCGTCTCGGCGCTTGGGCGTCGGGCGGCCCTTGCCGGTGGTGACCTTCGGGGCGGCGGCGACAGCCTCCCCGTCGGGCAGGGCCTCGGGCACGGGAACCTCGTGGTCGGCGGACTCGTCGGAACCGCCGCGGCGTAGCAACTTCACCCTTCCAGGCTATGGGATATTCGCGAGAACGGGTAAACCAGGCTGCAATACCACTGTGTTGCGCGACTCGTTCACGGGGAATACATCCGGGCGCGGTACCGTTGAGGCATCCGGGTCCGACACGAACCATAGGTCCGACACGAAATACAGGGAGCGCCCATGACTGTGCAGCAAGAAACCGACACTCACGGCGTCGTCCTGACCGAGGCCGCCGCCTCCAAGGCGAAGGCACTTCTCGATCAGGAGGGCCGTGACGACCTCGCACTGCGTATCGCCGTGCAGCCCGGCGGCTGCGCCGGTCTTCGATACCAGTTGTTCTTCGACGATCGCAGTCTCGACGGCGACCTGATCAAGGACTTCGCCGGCGTCAAGCTCGCTGTGGACCGTATGAGCGCTCCGTACGTCGAAGGTGCGGCGATCGATTTCGTCGACACCATCGAGAAGCAGGGCTTCACGATCGACAACCCGAACGCCACGGGTTCGTGCGCGTGCGGTGATTCGTTCAACTGAGTCGGTCTCGAGAGGGCCTCGGTGCGAGAGCACCGGGGCCCTCTCGTGTCTCCGGGTACCGTGAGGGCGCTACGGCCTCGTCCCGAGTGCCTCATCGTCCCGATTCCTGCGGAAAGGTACAGCCACGTGACCATCGCTGTGACCGGCTCCATTGCCACCGATCACCTCATGCGCTTCCCCGGCCGGTTCGCCGAACAGTTGCTCGCCGACCAGCTCGCACACATCTCGCTGAGCTTCCTGGTGGACGACCTCGTCGTCCGGCGAGGTGGTGTCGGCGGCAACATCGCGTTCGCGATGGGTGTGCTCGGCGGTTCTCCGGTGCTCGTCGGCGCGGTCGGCGCGGACTTCGCCGAGTACCGCGGCTGGCTGGAGAACCACGGCGTGAACTGCACGTCCGTGCATGTCTCCGAGACCGCGCACACGGCTCGGTTCGTGTGCACGACCGATGAGGACATGGCGCAGATCGCGTCGTTCTATCCGGGTGCGATGTCGGAGGCCCGCGAGATCTCGATCGCGGATGTCGTGGCACAACACGGAGTCGACCTCGTGCTGATCGGCGCCAACGACCCCGACGCCATGATCCGCCACACCGAGGAGTGCCGCCGGCTCGGCGTCCCGTTCGTCGCGGACCCCTCCCAGCAGCTCGCGCGCCTCGACGGCAAGCAGGCCGCCGAGCTCATCGAGGGCGCGGAGTACCTGTTCACCAACGAATACGAGTGGGGACTGCTCCAGCAGAAGACAGGTCTGACCGAGGACGAGATCGGCGCCAAGGTCGGCATGCGGATCACCACGCTCGGCGGCAACGGCGCGAACATCGTCGACCGTGACGGCAACTGGGTGCACGTCGGCGTGGTCCCGGACCGCGCGAAGGTGGACCCGACCGGCGTCGGCGACGCCTTCCGTGCGGGCTTCCTCGTCGCCCACCGCGCAGGACTGGGTGTCGAACGTGCCGCGCAACTCGGCTCGCTGGTCGCGGTGCACGTCCTCGAGACCACCGGGACGCAGGAGTGGACCTTCGACCGGGCCGATGCGCTCAAGCGTCTCGCCGACGCCTACGGTGCGGCTGCCGCGGACGACATCGCCGCCATCCTCTAGTTCACCGGGCTTCGGCTCTCGGAACGACAACAGACGGTCGTGGCCACTTCCGCTCGGCGGAGTGGCCACGACCGTCTGTTGTCGTGCGTGTGGTGCCTAGACCTCGACGGGGTACGCCGGTTCCTGGATCTGCGGAACGATGCGCTCCTCGACGAAGATGCCGTGCCAGATCATGAACACCAGCACGGTCCACAGCCGCCGGCTGTGGTCGACCGTGCCGACGCGATGGTCGTCGAGCATCTTCGTCACCGCGGCCTTGTCGATCAGGTGGTCGGTGCCGGACTCGGCGATCACCTGATGCGCCCAGTCGAACAGCTCGGTGCCGGCGAGCCAGTGCCGCAGCGGCACCGGGAACCCGAGCTTCGCGCGGTGCAGGACATGGGACGGGACGATGCCCTCGAGCGATTTACGCAGCGCGTACTTGGTGGTGTCCTTGGTGATCTTCTGGTCCAGCGGGACCTGCGACGCCACGCGGTACACCTCGGGATCGAGGAACGGGACGCGCAGCTCGAGGGAATTCGCCATGGTCATCTTGTCGGCCTTGACGAGGATGTCGCCGCGCAGCCACGTGAACAGGTCCAGGTGCTGCATGCGGGCGACGGGATCCCAGCCCACCGACCGCGCATAGATGGGCGCGGTGACGTCCTGGTGCGTCCACTCGGGCCGGAACTCGCGCAGCACCGACCGCAGTTGCGCGTCGCTGAAGCTCCGCGCGTTGCCGTAGTAGCGCTCCTCGAGCGGCATCGACCCGCGATGCAGCAGGCTCTTGCCCCGGGTTCCCTCGGGAATACGGTCGGACAGTCTGCCTGCGGCGCGGCGCAGCGCCGGAGGCAGGAACTCGAACGGTCGCAGCGACAGCGGCTCCCGGTAGATCGTGTAACCGCCGAACAGTTCGTCGGCGCCCTCGCCCGAGAGCACCACCTTGACGTGCTTGCGGGCCTCCTTGGCGATGAACCAGAGCGGCACCAGCGCCGGGTCGGCGACAGGGTCGTCGAGGTACCAGACGATCTCGGGAATGGCCGCGGCGAACTCGGCGGGGGAGACGACCCGCACCACGTGGCGCGCACCGATCGCGGCGGCGGACTCGGCGGCCACGTCGACCTCCGAATATCCCTCCCGCTCGAAGCCGGCCGTGAACGTGATGAGGTTCGGATTGTGGCGCATCGCCAGAGCCGCAATGGCGGTGGAGTCGATGCCACCGGACAGGAACGAACCCACCGTCACGTCCGCGCGCATGTGCTTGGCGACAGAATCCTCGAGCGCGTCGGCGATCTCGCGGTAGCGATCCTGCTCGCGGCCTGCCGCGAAGGGCCGCACCGGGAAGGTCGGTTCGAAGTACCGCGTGATCTCGGGCTCCGCTCCCGGGGTCAGTCGCGCGTAGCAACCCGACTCGAGCCGGCGGATCTCCTTGTGGAGCGATTCGGGCTCGGGCACGTACTGCAGGACCGTGTAGTGCTCCACTGCCCGCGGATCGAGTTCGGTACCGATGCCGATCAGGTCGGCCAGTTCGAGAAGGCTCTTCTTCTCGCTGCCGAACGCGGTGCCGGCGGTGCCGGTCGCGAGGAACAGCGGCTTGATGCCGAACGGGTCGCGTGCCAGGAACAGCTCACGGTTCACGGTGTCCCAGATCGCGAACGCGAACATTCCGCGCAGGCGGCGCACGGCCTCGGCGCCCCAGTGGTGGTACGCCGCGACGATGGTCTCGCTGTCGCCTTCGGTCTCGAACGTCGCCCCGAACTCGTCGGCGAGTTCCTTGCGCAGTTCGAGATAGTTGTAGATCTCGCCGTTGAAGGTCAGGGCATACCGGTCGGGCTGCTCCGGAGGCCCCCAGCGCAGAGGCTGATGCGAATGGGCGATGTCGATGATCGACAGGCGGTTGAACCCGAAGACGAGATCGGCATCATTCCAGGTGCCGTGTTCGTCCGGGCCGCGATGCCGGAGGCAGTGCATTGCGGACGCCACCTGGGCGACGGCCTCGTCGCTGGTGCCGTCGGTGGTCAGAAACCCGAGCAAGCCGCACACGCGTTCGGTACCTCATTCCGGTCGGGGTGTCAGAAGCGAACCAGCCGGCGACCACCGCTCAGGGGCCGTGGGAACTGTTCGCCGACGTTCGTCGTTGTTCCCTTGGAGTATGCCGCAGTCAGCCGGGAGGGCGAGCGGGCGGCACCGCGCAAAAACCGTCGTCACGTCGGTACGTTCCGGGCGAATCCCCAGGCGCGACACTTTCTTCGTGCCCCGAGGATGGATAGCGGCCGGGTTTGGTCTACGCTGCGTAGTAATTGGGCTGGCCCTCTTGGTGTGCCCTACTGAAATTGCAGCGATCAGGAAGGCGTGAACGTGGCGCAAGGTCGGATCCTTCGGCGGTTCGGGCTCGCAGCATCACTCGGCATTGCAGCCTTGGTGCTGACCGGGTGTTCGAGCGAAGAAGTCCTTCGTTTCGGCTGGCCGGAGGGCGTGACCCCCCAAGCCGAGCGTATGCGTGACCTGTGGACGTGGTCGGTTGTCGCCGCCCTCGTCATGGGAATTCTCGTGTGGGCCCTCACCTTCTGGGTGATCATCGCCTACCGGCGACGGAAGGACTCCCCGGAGTTCCCGCGGCAGACGGCATACAACGTGCCGCTCGAGCTCGCGTACACGGCGGCGCCGTTCGTTGCTGTGTGTGTCCTCTTCTACTTCACGGTCGTGGTGCAGAACTACGTCCTGGAGAAGGAAGACAACCCCAACGTCGTCGTCGACGTCACCGGTTTCCAGTGGAACTGGAAGTTCGGTTACCGCTCGATCGACCTCCAGGACGGAAGTCAGCCGTACAACGGCATCGACGAGGCCGCCGAGGAAGCAGTGCAGATCGACATCCCCAATGCGGAGGATGCGCACGCCGAACTCGGCCCGATCCACGGTGCCCCGGTCGAAGACCTGTCCTACCTGCACTACGACAAGATCGAGACGATCGGCACCAGCAACGAGGTTCCCGTCCTGGTCCTCCCGACCGGCAAGCGGATCGAGTTCTACCTCGCGTCGTCGGACGTCATCCACTCGTTCTGGGTCCCCGAGTTCCTGTTCAAGCGTGACGTGAACCCGAACCCGATCCAGAACAACTCCGACCCGGTCTTCCAGATCTCGGAGATCGAGCGGGAGGGCGCCTTCGTCGGTCGCTGCGCGGAGATGTGCGGTACCTACCACGCAATGATGAACTTCGAGGTCCGCGCGGTGAGCCCCGAGGACTTCGCACGCTTCATCGACCTTCGTAAGCCTGTCGAGGACGGCGGACAGGGTCTGTCCAACGCCGCCGCACTCGAGGCCATCGGCCAGAGCCCCGTCGCCACGTCGACGGTCCCGTTCAAGACCGATCGCACCGACCGTTCCGCATCCGGCGCCAGCGAGTGACCCGTCTCTTCGCCTTTCATCGACAAGGACAAGTGCTGATATGAAAATCGAAGCCAAGCTCTTCGAAGTGACGACGGTGTTCTTCGTGCTCGTCGCGATCGTGTACGGAACCTTCACAGGATTGTCCCGTACGGGCATCGAGTGGGCGGGTCTCACCGGCATCGTGCTCTCCGCCGGACTGACCCTCATCATCGGAACGTACTTCCGGTTCGTGGCTCGGCGTCTCGACACCCGCCCCGAGGATTACGAGGATGCCGAGATCAGCGATGGCGCCGGCGACCTCGGATTCTTCAGCGCGGGCAGTTTCTGGCCCATCCTGCTGGCCGCGTCGGCATCCTTCGCCGCCATCTCGCTGGCGTTCTTCCAGCCCTGGATGATCGCGGGTGCCGTGGTGCTGATCCTCGCGGCATCGGCCGGCCTGGTGTTCGAGTACCACATCGGTCCCGAGAAGCACTGAGCGAGTTCATAGTCCACAGCGGGCGCCACACCTTCGGGTGTGGCGCCCGCTGTCGTCGGCGCCGTTCCGGTTCTTCTCGAGGTGGAGCGGTTGTCACTCGTCCGGCTACGTACCGACGGGCTGTCGGGCCGGGCGGGCGATCGGCTACCGTTTGAAGGTCGACCCGCGACCGCGCGTCGCTCGATCGACCGAACTGTGGAGGTTTCCCGTGGCTGGTGGTCTCGTCGCCCTGCTGGACGACGTCGCGGCGCTCGCGAAAGCAGCAGCGGCGTCCATCGACGACGTCGGCGCAGCGGCCGGTCGCGCGAGCGTCAAGGCCGCGGGAGTGGTCGTCGACGACACCGCGGTCACTCCCCGCTACGTGCACGGATTCAGCCCGGATCGCGAACTGCCGATCATTCGCAAGATCGCGATCGGTTCCATCCGCAACAAGCTCCTGATCATCCTCCCGGTGGCGATGATCCTCAGCCAGTTCCTGCCGCAAGCGCTGCCGTACCTGCTCATCGCCGGCGGCCTGTTCCTGTGCTACGAGGGAGCGGAGAAGGTCTACGAGGCCCTCACCGGGGGCCATCACGAGGACGAGGCCGCGGACGCACCCAAGTCCGGACCGGAACTCGAAAAGACCATGGTCAACGGAGCCATCCGGACCGATCTGATCCTGTCCGCCGAGATCATGGTGATTTCGCTGTCGTCGGTCGAGTCCGAACCGTTCCTCACCAGGCTGATGGTTCTGATCGTCGTGGCGCTCCTCATCACCGCGCTGGTGTACGGCGTGGTCGCGCTGATCGTGAAGATGGACGACGTGGGACTGTCGCTCGCCCAGCGGCAGTCGTCGTTCGCTCGCCGGGTCGGCCGGGGACTCGTCGCCGCGATGCCGAAGGTGATGGCCGTGCTCACCGTCGTGGGGATCGCCGCGATGCTGTGGGTCGGCGGGCACATCCTGATCATCAATGTCGGCGAGGCCGGATTCCATTGGCCCGCCGACCGGCTTCACGATCTCGAGCACTGGTTCGGTGAACTCGTCCACGGCGGGTTCGGCGGTGTCCTGTCCTGGACTTCCGGGACCGTGGTCTCGGCCCTCGTCGGACTCGTTCTCGGGGCACTGGTGGTCCTGGTGATGCACCTGATTCCGAAGCGGAAGAAGACGTCCTCGGTGCACTGAAACTTCGGGCACTGAAACTTCGGGCACTGAAACTTCGGGCACTGAGACTTCGGGCACTGAGACTTCGGTGCAGTGAAAGTTCGACGCTCCGCGTTGTGACTGTTTGAGTCCGTGCCGTCCGGTTATCCGGGGTCGGCCACGAAAGTGGTCACCGTGCCCGGTTCGCAGTCGGCCACGTGTTGCGAACCTTCCGGGAGGACCCCGTCGGCGCCTGCGTCGGCGGGGTCTTCACATGCCTGCCTTCACATGTGGGGAGCGTTCCGACAACGGCGCGGGCCCGCGTCCCGGAGGACGCGGGCCCGCGCGCAGGTCAACAGATCAGGGCGTTTCGGGATCGAGGGCGTCCTTCATCTTGCCCATCAGCCCCTTCTCCGTGCCCAGCGCAGCCGAACGCGGCTCACCCTGCGACCCGTCATAGGTCGCATACAGCTTCGGATCCGGCGGCGGCGCACTGGCCACATCACCGAGCGGAACCGGATCGGCCAGGAACGACATCGGCGTCGACCCGTCGGGACCGGTACCGTGCGCCCACCGGCCCTGATCCGAGGCGACCCCGTCCGACAGATGCCACAAGCTCGTGGCATGTTCGGAATGCTCCTCGTCGAACAACGCGTTCGGTGCGATCGGGGACGGCTCGATCCCGTCGGCCTGCAGTTCCTCGATCGCCGCGAGCCACAGATTCTGGTGGTACGTATCGCGCGCCAGGTTGAACTCGAGCATGTCCTTGACACCCGGATCGTCGGTCATGTGATACAAACGCGCGGTTTGTACCCGGCCTTGGGCTTCGGCAGCGACGTTGGCCCGGAAGTCGGCGAGCAGGTTGCCGCTCGCGACGATGAACCGTCCGTTCCAGGGCACACCGTTGCTGTCCGACAGCGTCGGTCCGCCGCGGGAGACGATGGCCTGTTGCGGGTCCATTCCGCCGAGCACGGCCGCGACGACGGGGTCGGCGGCGGCGTTCTTGGTCGATTCGGTGGCCGGTGCGCCTTCGAGGAGCCGGGCGACCATGGTGGCGATCATTTCGACGTGGCCGATTTCTTCGGTGGCGACGTCCATGATCATGTCCTTGTACTTGCCGGGCATCCGGCAGTTCCATCCCTGGAACAGGTACTGCATGGTGACGGTCATTTCGCCGTATGCGCCGCCGATGAGTTCTTGGAGTTTGCGGGCGTAGACGGGATCGGGCTTCTCGGGTTTGACGTCGAACTGGAGGTGATCTGTGTGACGGAACAATTCTCTCCCTTTCGTGTCGGGACTTCTGAGTCCTGCGGTGGAGGTACCACCGCGAAACGCGACCAAACCTCCGAGATCGTGAGATCTCCCCGGAACTGATCGGCCCGGTCGTGCATCGGACGTATCCGAGGGCGTACCCGCGTGCCACGAACCACGAGGAGACCCGGGAGGCGACTTGAAAGCGATGGTGTACCGAGGGCCCTACAAGGTCCGGGTGGAAGAGAAGGACATCCCGCGTATCGAGCACCCGAACGATGCGATCGTGCGCGTGCAGAGAGCGGCTATCTGCGGTTCGGACCTGCACCTGTACCACGGCATGATGCCCGACACGCGTGTCGGGATGACCTTCGGTCACGAGTTCATCGGCGTGGTGCACGAGGTCGGGCCGTCGGTCCGCAATCTGACGCCCGGAGACCGGGTGATGGTGCCGTTCAACGTGTACTGCGGATCCTGCTACTTCTGTGCACGCGGGCTGTATTCCAACTGCCACAACGTCAATCCGAATGCCACGGCAGTGGGCGGCATCTACGGCTACTCGCACACCTGCGGCGGATACGACGGAGGCCAGGCGGAATTCGTGCGAGTGCCGTTCGCCGACGTCGGGCCCGAACCGATCCCGGAATGGATGGACGACGAAGACGCGCTGATGTGCACCGACGCGCTGGCGACAGGCTATTTCGGTGCCCAGTTGGGTGACATCACCGAGGGCGACACCGTCGTGGTCTTCGGGGCCGGCCCGGTAGGGCTGTACGCCGCGAAGAGTTCGTGGTTCATGGGCGCCGGCCGAGTCATCGTGATCGACCACCTCGAGTATCGACTCGAGAAAGCACGCACCTTCGCTCACGCCGAGACCTACAACTTCGCGGAATACGACGACATCGTCGTGCAGATGAAGAAGGCCACCGACTATCTCGGGGCCGATGTGGTCATCGATGCGGTAGGCGCGGAAGCCGACGGCAACTTCCTCCAGCACGTGACGTCGGCGAAGTTCAAGTTGCAGGGTGGATCACCTATCGCATTGAACTGGGCGATCGACTCGGTCCGCAAGGGCGGAACGGTCTCGGTCATGGGGGCGTACGGGCCGATGTTCAGTGCCGTCAAATTCGGCGACGCGATGAACAAGGGTTTGACGCTGCGGATGAATCAGTGCCCGGTCAAACGCCAGTGGCCGCGTTTGTTCGAACATATTCGCAACGGTTACATCAAGCCCAACGAGCTTGTCACGCACAGGATTCCGCTGGAACACATCGCCGAGGGATTCCACATCTTCTCCGCGAAACTCGACGAGTGCATCAAGCCGGTCATCGTGCCGGATGCCGGATGAGAGGGCTGCGTGATGGCAGAACACGAACTTCCGACCGCCTACGTCCCGAGCGCGCCACAGCCGCCGGACACCGATGCGTTGCGCGCACGTATTCCCGGATGGGGTGTGGACATCGATCCCGCGGACCGTCCGTCGGTACCGAAAGAGCGCTTCGACCCCGAGGCATCGGGTGCGCAATGGACCTTCCCCGAGCGACAGGAGGAGAGGTGGCCACGGGAACGATCCGTCGAGCATGCCTTCGTCACCCCGGTCTTCGGCACGGCGTGCCCGCCCAAGGGCCTGTCCGGAATGATCCGCAAGTACGCCTACCGCCGTTTCAGTGAAGGCCGTGCCGCGCACTGGCTCCTGCTGCTCGGTGCCGATCGTGTCGACGCGGTCGAGTCGCATCTGCGTTCCTTCGTTTCCGGGCGACCGGACAACCCGGTGACGGAAACGGGAGTCCGGGCGGAGTTCACCCATAACGGACCGGCGGAGCGTGCGAAGAGCACGCGAGTCGACAAGTCCCACCAGTGGCTCGATCCGATCCTCGTCGGCGCGCCGTGGCTCCTGGCTC
Organism: Rhodococcus sp. BL-253-APC-6A1W; assembly: GCF_012843405.1. NCBI lineage: Bacteria > Bacillati > Actinomycetota > Actinomycetes > Mycobacteriales > Nocardiaceae > Rhodococcus > Rhodococcus sp. BL-253-APC-6A1W. The sequence goes on along the minus strand of NZ_JABAFB010000003.1, from coordinate 228,863 downwards.
TCGGTGCGGGACTCGGCGTCGCGATACGGACGGTGTCGAAGCGGACGGTCTCCAAGGGACTCGCCCGGCGGCGCTGACACACAGCGAACGGGTCGGACCGGCGCCCGGGTTCGGCGGGCCTGGGTTTGGCGGGCCGGGCATCGGAAACCCGATATCCATGAACAGCACCGAAGGACCCGCAGACCGTTACGACCCCAGCCAGGATCCGGACGCCGATCCAGAGAATCTCCGGTCCGGCGCACCCCTGCAGCCGGACCAGGCCGAAGGGGAAGACGATCCCGAGGAGACCGATCCCGAGTGACGTACAGGGCCGCCGGGGAGCGGCTCCGCGGGGGGAAGGCACCACGATGACAACGATCGCACCGGGTAGCGACACACTCGGCCACCGCCTCGCCCGGCTTCACGGCTCGCTGAATGTCGCCGGAGGGCTGTGGCCCCTTGTACACAGGCAGAGTTTCGAAGCCGTTTTCGGGGCGAAGGTGGATCGGTGGCTGCAATACACCGTCGCCGGGCTCCTAGTGGGCAACGGGATCGCGCAATTGCGGGCCGAGGACAGTCCCGAAGGGCACCGCCATGCTCGACGGGTCGGCGTGGCCACAGCCGCGACCCTCCTGGCCGTGGACCTGATCTACGTGCCGGCAGGCAGGATCCCCAAGACCTACCTGCTCGACGCCGCGATGGAAGCCGCACTGCTGGCGGGCTGGGGGATGCACGCCGCCGGTGGGGGAGGGAAGCGTTAGCGTCCCTGCACACGAGTGGGGCCCCGAACCTTGGAAGGTTCGGGGCCCCACTCGTGATGAAACGTGCCGGTCAGTGCTTCGTGTCGGGCAGGTTCGTCGTCGTCTCGGAACCGTTCGACTCGCCGTGCACGCGCTCCTGGTACTCACGGAGCGTGGTGCGCAGTTCGGCCTCGGCCTCGTGATGAGCCGCTTCGAGTGCAGCCGTCTCCTCAGCGGGGTCCGGACGCCACCAGCTGCCGGCCCCGGGCTTACCGGCGGTACCGAGACGGTTCATCGTCTTCGGGATCGCGGCGCCCTGGTACTCGAGCGGAACCGGGTGGCCGTGCTCGTCCACCGGGCCGAGCGGCTGGTGGATCTCGACGTACTCACCGTGCGGCAGGCGACGGACGATGCCCGTCTCGATGCCGTGCTCGAGGACCTGGCGGTCGCTGCGCTGGAGGCCCAGGCAGAACCGGTAGGCGATGTAGTACGCGAGCGGCGGCAGCACGACCAGGCCGATACGGCCCATCCACGTCGTTGCGTTGATCGAGATGTCGAACTTGTACGCGATGATGTCGTTGACGCACATGATGGTCGCGACCGCGTAGAAGGCCAGGGCCATCGCGCCGATGGCGGTACGAACCGGCACGTCGCGCGGACGCTGCAGCAGGTTGTGGTGTGCGTCGTCCTTGGTGAACCGCTTCTCGATCCACGGGTAGATCGTCAGGATCACGAACACCAGGCCCATGATCAGGGCGATCCAGAAGGGCTGCGGGATCGTGTAGCGGTTGAACAGGTACAGCTCCCATGCCGGCCAGATACGTGCCAGGCCGTCCGTCCACATCATGTAGATGTCGGGCTGAGAACCTGCGGAGACCTGCGATGGGTTGTACGGGCCGATGTTCCAGACCGGGTTGATCTGGAGGAGGCCGGACATCAGCGCGAGGACCGCGAAGGTCATCGCGAAGAACGCACCGGACTTCACTGCGAAGACCGGGAGGATGCGCACGCCGACGACGTTCTGCTCGGTGCGGCCGGGGCCGGGGAACTGGGTGTGCTTCTGGTACCACACCAGCGCGAGGTGCGCGGCGATGAGCGCCAGGATGATGCCCGGAACCAGCAGGACGTGCAGGACGTAGAAGCGCGGGATGATCAGGTCACCCGGGAAGTCGCCACCGAACAGGGCCCAGTGCATCCACGTGCCGATGACCGGGATGCTCAGCGTGATGCCGGAGAACGCGGCGCGGAGACCGGTACCGGAGAGCAGGTCGTCGGGGAGCGAGTAACCGAAGAAGCCTTCGAACATCGCCAGGATGAGCAGCAGCGAGCCGATCACCCAGTTGGCCTCACGAGGACGCCGGAACGCACCGGTGAAGAAGATGCGCAGCAGGTGCACCACGATGGACGCGGCAAACATCAGGGCAGCCCAGTGGTGGATCTGCCGGACGAACAGGCCGCCACGAACCTCGAAGGACAGGTTCAGGGTGGTCTCGTAGGCACGGGACATCCCCACGCCGCGCAGCGGCTGGTAGACGCCGTCGTACACGACGTGAGCCATCGAGGGGTCGAAGAACAGGGTCAGGTAGACACCGGAGATCAGCAGGATGATGAACGCGTAGAGCGCGATCTCGCCCAGCAGGAACGACCAGTGTGTCGGGAAGACCTTGTTGATCTGCCGACGGATGCCTGCCGACAGGTGATACCGGGAATCGATGTTCTCGGCGGCCTGTGCGGCGCGGGATGGAGTTGCAGTACTCACGGGCGACGCTCCCAAAATGCCGGGCCGAGTGCCTCGGTGAAGTCACCGTTGGCGACCAGGAAGCCCTCTTCGTTCACTGTAATAGGCAGCTGCGGCAGTGCACGAGCAGCGGGACCGAAAATCGGCTTGCAGTACTCGAGTGCGTCGAACTGCGACTGGTGGCACGGGCAGAGAATGCGGTTGCTCTGCTGCTCGTACAGCGAGGTGGGGCAGCCGAGGTGGGTGCAGATCTTCGAGAAGGCGAAGTAGTCGCCGTAGTTGAAGCTCTCCTGGCCCTTGCGCTTGATGGCGCGTTCGGCATCCTCCGTGCGCAGACGGATGAGCATGACGGCGTTGCGGATGCCGCGAAGGCTCTGCAGCAGCGCGTGGTCGTCGCCACGGTCGGATTCACGGAACGGGAAGACCGTCTCCATGCCGCCGGCGTCGAGATCCTCCGGGCGAACCAGGACGATGTCCTGGGGCCGTCCGGTGTCGCGGCGCAGGTAGATGGTTTCGCCCTCGTAGTTCGGGGTCCAGCCCGAGACCCACAGCGGCGACTTGTCGCCCTGTGCCCACGGGTTCTTGATCAAGCCGCCGAGCGGCATGATCAGGCCGACGCCCAGTGCGCCGCCGCCGAAGATCGCGGTGCGCTTGATCAGCTTGCGACGCGGGAGCGTCGACGTGTCGAGCGAATCGGCGAGCTCGGCGACGATCGTCTTGCGATCGACCTCCGTCGACGGGCCGTCGTGGCGATCCTGGATCGACACCTCTTCGGGGATGAACTTCTTCGTGAACTGCACCGCGCCGACACCGATACCGAGGATCGACAGACCCAGGGTGAGGCCGAGCATCGGGGTGTACAGGTTGTACAGGGTGTAGTTCGGGTCGCCCGGGCCCTGGTACTCCCACGGCCAGAACAGGTAGATCGCGATGAACGCGATACCTGCGATGCCGGCGAGCGCGAACCAGATCGCGACGCTTCGCTCGGCGCGCTTCTCGGCGCGGGTGCCCTCGACGGGCCACCGATCCTTGCGGAATGCGACATCGACACCGTCGAGATTCGTCCCGAGCGCGACGAGGTCGTCGCGGCTCATCTGTTCGAGGTTCTCGACCGAGTGCTTGTTAGTCGGCGTTTCGCCGCCACTCATGACCTTGCTCCGATCCACAGTGCAGCGCCGACGACGGCGACAATGCCGATGACCCACATCGTCGGGCCTTCGGCGGCCGGGCCGAACCCGCCCAATCCGTAGCCGCCGGGGTTCGTCGTCTCGCTGGCCGACTTGACGTACGCGATGATGTCCTGCTTCTCCTCGACCGTCAGCTGACGGTCGGAGAACTTCGGCATGTTCTGCGGCCCGGTGAGCATGGCCGTGTAGATCTGCTGTTCATTGGCCGGATCGAGGTTCGGCGCGAACTTTCCGGACGACAGCGCGCCGCCGCGGCCGGTGAAGTTGTGGCACGAAGCGCAGTTCTGGCGGAACAGTTCCGAACCGCGGCCGATGTCGTTGCCACGGAGCGAAGACTGGGAGATCTCGCCGTCTTCGTCACGGATGACCGTCGGGCCGCCGCCGTTCGCCTGGATGTAGGCACCGAGGGCGTCGGTCTGGGCCGCGTTGAACTTCGGTTCCTTGCGGAGCGCCTGGGCCTCGTTGCGCGAGGCCGGCATGCGACCGGAGGACACCTGGAAGTAGACGGCTGCCTCACCGACACCGATCAGGGTGGGACCGCGGTCCTGCACACCCTGCAGGTTGATGCCGTGGCATGTCACGCAGGAGGTCTCGTAGAGCTGCTTGCCCTCGCGGATCAGTGCGCTCTGATCGTCCTGCGCAGTGGCCACCTGCGGGGCAGGGGTCAACGCGGAGGCGAGGAAGCCGGCGCTGAGCAAGCCGACCGCCAGAACCAGGGCGCCCGTGACGCGCCGGCGGAATTTGCGCTGGCGGCGGGACTTGGCAGCGGAAGCTGTCGAGGATCGACCGGGCATGTCACCCTCGGAACCGAGAGGTGGGGATGAACTCATCTGTATCCCTTTTTGTTTTGGGACGGACTGGACGTCAGGGGGCTGCCTGTGCGTTCAGCTGGCTAACGGATGAAATAGATCGTGGCAAACAGTGCGATCCACACGATGTCGACAAAGTGCCAGTAATACGAAACGACGATGGCTGCGGTGGCCTGCGCGGGCGTGAACTTGCTGACGCGGGTACGGACCAGCAGGAACACGAAGGCGACGAGGCCGCCGATCACGTGGAGGCCGTGGAAGCCGGTGGTGATGTAGAACACCGAGCCGTAGACGCTGCTCGAGATGGACGTGCCGTCCGAGACCAGCGTGATGTATTCGTAGCCCTGCCCGAGCACGAAGAACGTGCCCATGGCGAGGGTGATCAGGTACCACCGTCGCAGCCCGAAGACGTCGCCGCGCTCGGCAGCGAACACGCCCATCTGGCATGTGAAGGAGGAGGCGATCAGCACCGTGGTGATCGGAACCGCCAGCCACAGGTTCAAGTGGGTGGGCGGCGGGGGCCACATGCCCTCCGGCGCCTGCGCCCGTGCCACGAAATACATGGCGAAGAGCCCTGCGAAAAACATGAGCTCGCTGGACAACCACACGATGGTGCCGACGCTGACCAGGTTGGGCCGGTTCAACGAGTGCACGCGCTGTGTGATTGCAGATCCTGAAGTCCCTACTGCGCTCGTCACGCTGGCTAGTATGACCCGTCGTAGTACGTCTTGGGCAATCGGGGCCGAAATAGGCGCGTCAGTGCTGGTCGCGCCCAGATAATTTCCCTGGTGGGGTCACTGTGCGGGCCTTCGGGGGACGTGCGAACCTGGTGCTATGAGTACCGGAAGTGGCTTGTGGGACCGGCTCCGCGCGATGGTGTCCAGGCGCCGGGCCCCCCTCGACCGGGAGCGTACGGATCTCGTCGTAGTGGTGTCCTCGTTCGACGACGCCGAGGCGTGTTCGACGGCCTTGACGCGCGGTGCCGAATCGGAGCCGTATTGGACGGAATCCGACGAGGCGGTACTGCGCCACCATCTCACCCTTCCGCCCGACGCTGTCGACCGAGCCGTCGAACTGGCCGCACAGGACGGCTATACCGTCAGCGGCGCCCCGATGGAGGCGCCGGTCGCCGGGGACGCAAGCCTGACAGCACTGGTGTTGCAGCGCACCCAGGTTCTGGACGCGATGCACTGCGCCCAGGAGAAGTCCCGCATGGTCTCGCTCGCGCAGCGACTCGGTGGCACCGCGCTGGGGTGGGACGCGCTACAGCCCCCGGTATCGCCTGACTAAGCTTCGCGGCGGAGGGCACACCGGTGCCCGGTAGGGAGCGGCATGCGGCGAGGTCAGGTGCGATGAACGCGACTCGAGTGGTGGACGGGACGGGGACCACCTGGTCGTCGGTCCTCGGTGCGCTGACTGCCGGGCACGATCTCTCGCGCGAACAAGCACAGTGGGCGATGGAGGAGATCTTCTCCGACAACGCGACCGCCGCGCAGATCGCCGCCTTCGGTGTCGCGCTGAAGATGAAGGGGGAAACCCCCGACGAGCTGCGCGCGCTCGCGGACACCATGCTCGGCTACGCCCGGCTCGTGCCCGTCGACAACGACGTGGTCGACGTCGTCGGCACCGGCGGTGACCGCGCCGACACCGTGAACATCTCGACGATGGCGTCGATCGTCGTCGCGGCGTCCGGCATCCGCGTCGTCAAGCACGGCAACCGGGCGGCATCGTCGAAGAGCGGCGGCGCCGACGTGCTCGAGGCACTGGGCGTCCACATCGACCTCGGGCCGGAGGCGGTGGCCCAGTCGGTCGCCGAGGCAGGCATCGGTTTCTGCTTCGCGCCGGTCTACCACCCCGCGCTCCGGTTCGCCGCGGCCCCGCGCAAGCAGATCGGCATCCCGACAGCGTTCAACGTGCTGGGGCCGCTGACCAACCCGGCGCGCCCGCGCGCGGGTCTGATCGGATGCGCTTTCGAGAACCTCGTCGGCACGGTCGCCGGTGTGCTCGCCCAGCGCGGGAACTCCGCGCTGGTGGTACGCGGCGACGACGGCCTCGACGAACTCACCACCTCGACCACATCCACCGTCCACATCGTGCGGGACGGCGAGGTCCGGGTCGTCACCCTCGACCCGACCGATCTCGGCATCACCCGGGTACCGCTCGAGGCGCTACGCGGCGGAGACGCAGAGAAGAATGCCGCCATCGCCCGCGCGGTCCTGGCGGGGGAGACCGGGCCGGTGCGCGACGCGGTCCTGCTGAACGCGGCCGGCGCGATCGCAGCGTTCCGGGGGATCGGCGACAGTCTCGAGGAGGCACTCGCGGCCGGACTCGAGGCCGCTGCTGCCGCGATCGACACCGGCCGGGCCGAAGAAGTCCTCCGCACGTGGTCCGAGGTGACCACCCGGCTCGGTGCCGCGCCGGGAATATAAGGAGTACGCGAACGGAGTGTGGGCCCGGACTCGTCGGAGTCCGGGCCCACACTCGTCCGCCGGGCGGATCAGCTACCGATCGAGAAACCCGCGTCCACGTCCGCGCTGGAGTAGGACTGGAAAGCGATGTGCGTGACGGTCTTCGTCACGCCTTCGACCTTGTTGATGCCGCGCGTGACCACTTCGGCGATCTGCTCGTGGTCGCGGACGCGCACCAGGGCCACCAGGTCGACGTCCCCGGCGCACGAGTACACCTTGTCTACCCCGGCCAGGTCGGCCACCGCTTGCGCGGTCTCCGGAATGCGGTGCGCTTCGGCGTCGATCAGGACGATGGCGTTGATCATGAGGGCTCCTTGCCTTCCTCGGGTTCCATCAGACTAGGTGGTCGTCCGCTCGTCGGGCGCCACCGCCGATACCGCGCGGGCGTCACGTGCCTTCTCGGCCCACTCGTTCCAGCGACCGGCGCCGAGAGCCGGTTCGCACCACCCGTGGCTGGTGCGGACGATACGGACGCCCCCGGAGTCCAGCCAGCGTGCCACCAGGCCCAGTTCTTCGGGCGAGGCGCCCCGGAACGGCCCCGGGATCGGTCGCACCGTCTCCGCAGCCGCGACGATCGCGTCCACGACGGGCATCGGCGGCACCCCCCGAGGCGCCACCCCGGCGGAGGCGAGTCTTCCCGCCCGCACGACCGCGAACTCCCACCCGCCCTCGTCGCGTGGACGCGCCGCGACGAGTTCGTCCACCGCGGCGAGCGCGGCGAGTCGCTGGGTGCGTCGCAGGGCCAGCAGCGTGCCGGCCGCGCGGTCGCGCAGACGTGCCGCATTCTCGAACAGTTCGTCGAGAACGAGCCGGTCGAGCCGGCCGTGCAGGTCGCGGAGAACCTCGTCGTCGCTACCCCGGATCACGGCGCGGGCCCGTTCGACCTGCGTCGAGTACGCGGCCGCGTCCTGAACTCCGAAGGTCGCGGCTGCACACGCACCCACGGCCTCGGGCAGGCACCGGTCCCCGTGCTTGCCCGTACGGCCGATCCGGCGCGTACAGGTGCGGATCCCGCACAGTTCGGCGAGGTGGGCCGCGACCTCGGACGCCGCTGTGCGCGCCGAGAACGGCCCGATCGCATCGGTCGCGGGGGTGCGGCTGACCGCGAAACGCGGGAACGGGTCGTCTGTGAGCACGATCCACCACCCGCGGGTGGGGTACTTCGAGCGGCGGTTGTAGGGCGGCGCATGCGCTGCGAGCAACCGGAGTTCGCGCACACCCGCTTCGAGGCCGTGGGCGCACTCGACGTGGTCGATGCGGGTGGTCACCGCGACCATTTCACGCAGCCGTGGACGCGTCTCCGACCCGGTGAAGTAGGAGCGGACCCGGCGGTGGAGATCGACGGCGGTGCCGACGTAGAGCACTTCGTCCGACGGTCCGCGGAACATGTAGACACCCGGTCGCCGGGGCAGGTGCGCGGCGAGCGTGCGCTTGGCCCGTTGTTCGCCGGTGACGGCCGGGATGTAGTCCCGGAGCTCGGTGAGACTGTGGACGCCGAGATTGCCGACGCGCTCGATGAGCGCGTGCAGGACGTCCACGGTGGCGCGGGCGTCGTCGAGCGCGCGGTGTGTCGGCTGCGTCGAGACGCGGAAGAGCTGGGCGAGTGCCGAGAGTTTCACCGAGGGTGCCTCGTCGCGGCCGAGGACGCGACGCGCCAGTTTGACTGTGCAGACCACGGGGAAACGCGGCCACGCCGCGCCGCAGTGGGCAGTCGCGGCCTTGAGGAAACCGACGTCGAATCCGGCGTTGTGGGCGACGAGTACCGAACCCGCGGCGAACTCGAGAAACGCCGGCAGCACCTCGTCGATCTTCGGTGCGGCGTACACCATCGCGGTGGTGATGCCGGTGAGCTGCACGATGTGCGGTGGGATCGCACGTCCCGGGTCCACCAGCGTCGCGAACTCGCCGAGGACCTCTCCACCGCGGATCTTGACCGCGCCGATCTCGGTGATCGCGTCGTCGCCCGCCCGGCCCCCGGTAGTTTCCAAGTCGACGACGACGAAGGTGGTGTCTCGGAGCGGGGTGTCCAATTCGTCGAAGCCGAGCTGGACTCCGCGACCGGATTCGGTGAACCGTGGCGGCGACGTCATGCGGCGAGCCTAGGAATCGGCACCGACACGGCCTCCGGCCCCTCCGTCACGGCGTGTGCCCGGGCCGTGACATCACCTCGGAAAACGACGCCGGCAGGGGTCTGGACGGGCGCAAGAGACGAGCGTCACAGGGGTCTTTCGGTTTGGGACACAGGGCCGTTGGACTGCCTCGAAACATACCGATCGGCCCGCCCCCGCGGCCGCGCCGGCACGGGGCGGCCGCGAGGGCGCACCCGCCGGGAGAATGGGCCGGAGACCTGGGAAAGCGTCCGCACGGACGTCGTGGGAACCGGGGTGGACCCCGCCGCGGCGCGCGCGGCGCGCGAGGTAAAGCAGACCGGTCGTTATTGCTTCGTTACCGAAGGGGAGCGTCCGGCGTAAAAGTGACGAAAATTAAACCAAAAGGGACAATGCTCACGCGAGGCACTCGACTTCTCCGTTGCCGTTTCGTAATCTTCTCGAGACCAAGCGGAGAGTTTTCCGGCCCACTCCCGTGTCGGAGCCGCTCGGTCACCGCCTAATCGGAGGCTCCAGTCGCGGAGCATCCGAGCCGGGGACCCACTTAGTACCTGGGGTGAATCCCTTCAGCCGCTCGCCGGCGAAGGGTAGGGCTGACTTCCGGCCCGAACCCGTCAGCTAACTCGGTCGGCGGGTGAACGGAAGAAATGGAGCACCCCCCTCGTGGTTTCGCAGAACAACAAGCGCACCGTTCGGCGCGCGCTCGTCGCCGGAGCCATCGCGCTCGGCGCAGTCACCGTCTCGGCCGGCCCCGCCATGGCGGACACCGTCACCATCCCCGGTGTGGGATCCTTCGACCTCCCCGCCGGCGTCACCCTGCCGCCCGAGGTCGCCAACCTCATCCCCCAGCAGGCCGGAACCGCCCCCGCGCCTGCGGCATTCACCGCCCCGTACACCTCGGTCGGCCAGCGTGCGGCCGACGCCGCCCAGAGCAAGATCGGGTCCCCCTACGTGTACGGCGCCGCCGGCCCGAACTCGTTCGACTGCTCCGGTCTCGTGCAGTGGGCCTACCAGCAGGCCGGACTGAACGTTCCCCGCACCAGCTACGACCAGGCATCTGCCGGTCAGGCCGTGAACATCTCCGACCTGATGCCGGGCGATGTCGTGTCGTTCTACGGCGGAAGCCACACCGGGATCTACGTCGGTGGCGGCAACATCGTGCACGCGTCCACCTCGAGCCAGCCGGTGAAGATCGCGCCGCTCGACTCGATGCCGGTCGATGGAGCACGCCGCTTCTGATCCGTCGGTATGCAGCTACGTGAGGGTGGGTCCGGCTCAGGCCGGGCCCACCCTCACGTCGTAGTCCGGGTTGCTACCACCGGGTAGACACAAACGTATGCCGTTCCGTAACCTCATCGAGACCTTTGGAAAGGATGCGCCTTCGTGGTTTCCGATAGGACGAAGCAGGCAATTCGTGCGTTGCTGGCGGTTGCGGTCTTGATGGCACTGGCCGTCTCCACCTCGCCCGCGGGGGCGCAGCCGGTGGGCGACAGCCCCACGGCCAAGCTCGAACACCTGGCGGACCTGTCCCGTCGGTCCGAACAGACCACCGAAGCCCTTCACAACGCCGGGCTGGACCTCGAGAAGAAGATCGCCGACCAGCAGTCCACCGAGGCGGTCGCCGCCGAGGACCGCGACGCGCTGGATCTGGCGCGCGCCGAGGTCGCCCGGTTCAAGCCCACCGTGGACAAACTCACGCAGGCGAACTACCGGGGTGCCCGCACCAACCGGCTCTTCGCCCTCATGGTCAGTGATTCCCCGCAGCAGATGCTCGACCAGATGGTGCTGCTCGACGTCCTCGGCGCCCAGACGGCCCGCGACGTCGAACGATTCAAGGTCGCCACGGCCGCGGCCGCCGAAGTGGCCGCCTCGTCACAGCGATCGGCGGAAGCCGCCGCCGTCGCCGCCGCGGAGGCGCAGGTACTCCGGGACGATCTGCAACGCCGCAAGGCCGAACTCGAAGCCGATATCGCCGGCGTCCTCGACGCCTTCGACGCGCTGAGCGACCAGGAAAAGGAAGTGCTCGCGGGCACTCCCTTCCCGCCCGGTCTCGACGCCGACACGATCCTGCAGCACCTCGTTCCCGGCACCGGTGGGGGAGCGCTCCGTGCTGCCATGACCCGGATCGGCGACCCGTACGTGTGGGGCGCGACCGGACCGAACCAGTTCGACTGCTCGGGTCTCGTCGTGTGGGCGTACAACCAGGTGGGCAAGACCCTGCCGCGCTCGAGCCAGGCCCAGGCGCAGGGCGGTATCCCCGTCTCGCGCGACAACCTTCAGCCCGGCGACGTGGTGATCTTCTACGACGACGCCTCCCACGTGGGCCTCTACGCGGGTGACGGCAACATCGTGCACGCGTCCACGTTCGGTGTGCCGGTGAAGGTGCAGTCGATGGCAAGCTTCCCTTTCCACAGCGCACGCCGCTACTGACCGGGCGGGCGGCCCCTTACACTGGCCGCCGTGCCTGCGCCTGCGTCGACAAACCGTCATCGGCGGTGGGAACGTCTCGGCTTGGCCGGGCTCGTCCTCGCCGTCGTCACTGCCGGTGTGCTGCTCGTCGTCGCACCCGCGGACTCGGCCGACACCGATCGGACGACCCGCACCGAACTGCAGTCGCTGGTCGATCGCTGGGCGGATGCGGTGCGCCGCGCCGACCGCGACGCGCTGGCGTCGGTGATCGACCCGGCCGCCACAGCGCTGCTCGAGTCCGAAACGCTGCGCGCGGAGTCGCTCCGGGCGGTGCCCCTCGCCGATTTCGGATACGAGATGGGACCCGAACCGGACCTCGACGTACCCACGACGCTCACCGCCGCGTTCGGCGCGGACCCGGTGCGCGCGCACATCGTCTATCTCCGCTACGCGGTCGACGGCGTCGACGAGGAACCGACCCGCCGTCCCGTCACGGCGTTGTTCGTCGAGCGGTCCGGCGGATGGCTGCTCGCAGACGATGCACCCGTGATCCCCGGCGCGGTCACGTGGCGCGGCCCCTGGGACCACGGACCCCTCCACGTCGCGGAGGTCGCGACCTCCGGAGGCCGCTCGCTGGTGATAGGACCCACCGATCGCCGCGACCTCATCGAGGCGACGGCGACCGAACTCGACTCCGCCGTCGACGCCGTCTCCGAGGTATGGGGAGAGGAATGGTCACGGCGCGCCCTCGTCGTCGCGACGGGATCGCGGGAGGAATTCACACACCAGGTGGGAACCCGCCACGACGGCGAGGAAATCGCGGCCGTCGCCGTCTCGGACGCCGTCCGGCCGGGGACGGACACCGCGACCGGGCAGCGGATCGTCTTCGCTCCGGATGCTGGGGAACGCCTCACCCGTCAGGGTCTGCGCGCGCTGCTGCGGCACGAGATGGTGCACATCGCCACCCGGACCGAGACGGTCGACGGCTCCCCGCTGTGGGTCCTCGAGGGATATGCCGACTACATCGGGTACCGCGGAACGGGCACGGACCCAGCGGGCGGCGTCACCGCGAACGACCTTCGTCGGATCGCACCGACCCTCGTCCAGGATTCCCTCCGCAACGGCCTGCCCCGTGCGCTACCCGACGATGCCGAGTTCACCGCCGGTCAGGGCGCACGCAGCGCCTACGAGAAGGCGTGGTCGGTCGCGGCATTCACCGCCGAGGAGTTCGGCGTCGACAGTTTGACGTCGCTGTACCGAGCGCTCTCGACGGGACCGGCCGAGCCGGACGAGGTCGACGACGCGCTCCGGGAGGTCGTGGGACTCGGGACCGGCGACTACGTCGGCCGGTGGGGCGACTGGGTCTCCGAACGACTCACCGTGGGCTGAGCCGACCCGTCCATCCGGACCCGGTCCGGACATCGCTACGGTGTAGCCATGTCGCGAACTCTGCTGGTCACGAATGACTTTCCGCCCCGACCCGGCGGTATCCAGTCGTACCTGCAGGCGTTCGCCGGGCAGTTGCGTGCCGAGGATCTCGTTGTCTATGCGCCTCGCTGGCGCGGGGACAGTCACGTGACGTTCGACGCGCAGCAGCCGTACGAGGTGGTGCGGCATCCCACGACGCTGATGCTCCCCACCCCGGACGTCGCTCGACGCGCCGCGCGCCTCGTGTCCGAGTACGGCTGCGACAGCGTGTGGTTCGGAGCATCCGCACCGCTGGCGCTGATGGCTCCCGCCATGCGACGCGCCGGGGCGCAGCGCGTGATCGCGAGTACCCACGGTCACGAGGTCGGCTGGTCGATGGTGCCGGGCGGACGTCAGGCGCTACGCCGGATCGGCGACCACACCGACACCATCACCTATGTGAGCCGCTACACGCGCAGCCGATTCGCGTCGGCTTTCGGCCCGCATGCCGCGCTCGAGCACCTCCCGTCGGGCGTGGACACCGACGTCTTCTGCCCGGACCCGGTCGCACGCGCCGAGTTGCGCGCCCGGTACCGGCTCGGCGACCGCCCGACGGTGCTGTGCCTGTCGCGGCTCGTGCCGCGCAAAGGCCAGGACATGCTGATCCGCGCGCTGCCCGAGATCCGGCGCCGGATCGACGGCGCGGTCCTCGTCATCGTCGGCGGTGGCCCCTACGAGGACCGGCTCCGCGACCTCGCGCACCGCACCGGTGTCACCGACCACGTCGTCTTCACCGGTGGCGTTCCCGCCGCCGAACTCGCGGCGCATCACACCATCGCCGACGTGTTCGCCATGCCGTGCCGGACCCGGGGTGGGGGACTCGATGTCGAAGGACTCGGCATCGTGTATCTCGAAGCGTCCGCGACGGGTGTCCCCGTGGTCGCGGGGCGGTCCGGGGGCGCGCCCGAAACCGTGCGGGACGGGGAGACCGGGTTCGTCGTCGACGGCACGTCCGTGACCGCGATCGCGACAGCCGTCAGCGGGATCCTCGCCGACCGGGACCGGGCCGCGACGATGGGTGCGGCGGGACGCGAATGGGTCTCGACAGAGTGGCGATGGGACGTACTGGGCGCAAAGCTGCGCCGGCTCCTCGAGGTGGACCCTGCGCCTTCGGCGACGGATCCCGATCGGCGGGGCGACGGACGGACACCCTCGGCGGATATGTGAAGCTGTCCCCGTGAGCAGCATTCAGGTGGCGGACCAAACCTTCATCGCCGCACCCCCGGAACGGATCGCGACCGCGCTGGCGTCGCCCGCGCGATGGCGCGAGTGGTGGCCCGAGCTCGCGCTCACGGTCCGGGAGGACCGAGCCGAGAAGGGCATCCGATGGGCCGTCGCAGGCCCGCTGAACGGAACGATGGAAGTGTGGATCGAACCGGTTCTCGACGGAGCCGTCGTCCACTACTTCCTGCACTGTGAACCGACGGGTGTCGCACCGTCGCGCATCGCATCGCTGAACATCGCCGGCATCACCCGCGAGCGGCGCGTCGCGGGAAAGAAGATGGCGTTCGAGGTGAAGGCACGCCTCGAGGCGGGTCGTCCGGCGGGCGAATCCCCGCGCCTGTGAGGTCGTAGCCGCCGGATACGGTGTGTGGTAGACAACGGCGACGGCGCCGAGCGCGCCGTGTCGGGTGGACGGACGAAAGGGAGCATTCATCGCATGGCCGATAAGACCAAGAGGTCGATCACCATCGATGCGCCGGCCGATCGGGTCATGGCTGTCATCGCCGACTTCGCCGCCTACCCGACATGGGTCGAAGCCGCCAAAACCGTCGAGGTACTGAGCACCGGGCCGGACGGTCTCGCCGACCGGGTCCGCTTCGTGCTCGACGCCGGAATCGTGAAGGACACGTACGTCCTGCGATACCAGTGGGCCGAAGACGGCCGCGCCGTGAGCTGGGAACTCGAATCCGGAGAGATCCAGAAGGCGCAGTCCGGCTCGTACGTTCTCAACGACACCCCGGACGGCGGAACGGTCGTCGACTACCAGCTCACCGTGGACGTCAACATCCCGATGATCGGACTGTTCAAGCGCAAGGCGGAGAAGGTCATCACCGACACCGCGCTCAAGGAACTGAAGAAGCAGGTGGAGGGCTGAGCACCTCGAGCGAGGCCACCCCCGCGCGCGTGCGTGTGTTCTTCGGCAAGGGCGGAGCAGGCAAGACCACGCTGGCCGCGGCGACGGCGCTCGGCATCGCCCGCACCGGCGCACCGGTGCTCATCGCCTCGATCGACCAGGCGCATTCGCTGTCCGGCGTCCTCGACGTCGCCCCCGGTGAAGGTGTGCGCTCGGCAGGCGACGGAGTCGACCTGATCGAGGTCGATTCGCTCGCGTTGCTCGAGCAACGCTTCGCGAGCCTGGCGTCGCTGGCGTCCATCGCCGCGGGCCACGAGCACGGCGACCGCTTCGCTCTGCCCGCGCCCGAAGAACTCACCGGCCTTCCCGGGGTGGAGGAACTGCTCGCCCTCTCGGAAGTGGCGCGCTTGGCCGACAGCGGACGCTGGCACACCGTGATCGTCGACGCCCCCGCATCGGCCGACGCGGTGCGCATGCTCGCGGCGCCGCGCACGATCTCGGATTACATGGACCGCATCTGGCCGCAGCACAGCCGCGTCGAGGCGGCGATCGGACCGGACCCGCGCCTGACGGTCGTCGTGGCGTTGTTCGACCGGATTCTCTCCGGGATCGCGGCCACCCGCGACCTGTTCGAGAACCCGGACAGGACCACCGCCGTGCTCGTCTCCACTCCCGACCGTGCGGGTCGTGCGGAGATGGTCCGGCTCCGCTCGTGGGCCGCTCTGATCGGCCTGACACTCGAGGCCGTCGTCGCCAACGGGATCGTGCCGGCATTCGACGGCGACGGTCCGGCAGCCGGGTGGCTCGCGCGCCGGCGTGCCGACCAACTGGCGGTGCTCGACGAGATGACCTCGATCGTCACCGAGGTGCCGGTGGTCGGGTGTGAGCAACGCGACGAAGAACCGGTAGGGTGGGCGTCTCTCGGAGACCTGGCGACCGATATCCGGGATCTCTGCGATCCGGCCACCCTTCGCGACGGCGTGGAACGGGTTCGCGTACAGCACGAATCGGGGACGGGGGTGGACGCGGTGTATGCGATGCGGATGTATCTGCCGCTGGCGGACCCGGCGTCGCTGACATTGGGACGAGTCGACGACCACCTGGTGGTCGGTGCCGACGGCATCCGCCGCCGGGTGCACCTCGCCTCGGTGCTGCGCAGATGCACGGTGTCCGACGCGGAGTTCGACGGCACCGATCTGCTCGTGCGCTTCGTGCCCGACCCGGCGGTGTGGCCGCAGTGAGCAAGAACGACCACGACGCCCTCCTCGCCGACTTGCGGGTCCTGGCCGACACGGTTCTCGACTACATGGACGGCGTGGCCGAACAACTTGCCGGTCGCGGCGACGTCCCGGACCCGGTTCCGGAGAAGGCGGCAGCGCACGCCGACGCAGGCGAATCCGGGCGGCCGGCGACCACCGGATGCTCCTGGTGCCCGGTGTGTGCGGTGGCGGCGCTGGTCAACGGCGAGAACCACGAGTTGCTCACACGCCTCGCGTCCCAGCTCGCGGCGTTCATCGCGCTGGTACGCGAACTGCTCGCGCGGTATCTCCCACCGCGGCCCGACCCGTCGGCGCCCACGGATCCGACGCCCCCGGAGCCTCGCGACAACGGCGGGGGATTCGTGCCGATTTCCGTCACCATCCGCCCCTGACCCCGCAGGCTGTAGGTATGAACCCGGACCCGCGGCAGCGCGATTCATCCGACCGCCACACGATCGGAATCGATGTGGGCGGCACCAGCATCCGCGCTGCGGTGGTGAACCGTGGCGGCGAAGTGGTCGATTCGGTGCGAGCGCAGACTCCCGGGTCGGCCCCCGTACTCGAGGACGCCCTGCACCGCGTCGTACGGCAGCTCGCCGAACGTAACGATGTCGCTGCGGTCGGTCTTGCGGTCGCGGGATTCCTCACGGCCGACTGCACCACCGTGCGGTTCGCGCCGCATCTCCCGTGGGTCGGTGCCCCGGTCGGGGCGACGCTCACCGAGAGATTCGGGTTGCCCGTAGTGCTCGAGCACGACGCCAACGCCGCGGCGTGGGCCGAGTACCGGTTCGGGGCGGCGGCCGGGAGCAGAGTCGCGGTGGTCGTCGCACTCGGAACCGGAATCGGTGCCGCCCTGCTTATCGACGGCCGGCTGTACCGCGGGGCCTACGGCGTCGCGCCGGAACTCGGCCATCTCCAGGTGGTGCCGGACGGGCGGCCGTGCCCGTGCGGCAAGCGTGGGTGCTGGGAAAGATACTGCAGCGGAACAGCACTCGTCGATACCGCGGTGGAGATGCTTGCCGCGGACCCCGGCAGGTCTCAGCTCGCGGCACACGTCGCCGCCGATCCCGGTTCGCTCACCGGGCGCCGGATCGCCGGCGCCGCGCAGGACGGCGACCCACTCGCGGTGGCCGCGATCGCGGAGTTCGCCCGGTGGCTCGGGCTGGGACTGGCGATGGTGGCCGACATCTACGACCCCGAAATCATCGTGGTGGGAGGCGGGGTGTCCGGCTCGGCGTCGTTGTTTCTCGACGACGCCCGAGAGCGCTACGCCGCCGCGACCACCGGTGCCGGGCATCGGCCTCTCGCGCGGGTCCGCGTGACCCAACTCGGCGACGCGGCCGGGCTCGTCGGGGCGGCGGACCTCGCCCGCACGGCGATCGAGGAGTGAGATCCTCGTCACCTCGGCGGCGTATGCGTGGGGCCGGGCACGTTGCCGATGTGCGTGTGGTGGGCGCATCGTCGTAGAGTCGACCGACGGGCCGGTTGTGCTGCCCGCACCGATCTATGTCGGGGACCGATCTATGTCGGGGAAGGATGCCATGTGGTACTGGCTGTTGAAGTACGTTCTGCTGGGCCCGCTGCTCTTGCTGATGGGACGCCCGAAATTCGAAGGCGGCGAACATATCCCCGTCAACGGTCCGGCCATCCTGGCGAGTAATCACCGCGCGGTCCTCGACTCGTTCTACCTTCCCCTCCTGGTGCGGCGGCGGATCACCTTCCTCGCCAAGAGCGAGTACTTCACCGGCACGGGCCTCAAGGGTCGCTTCCAGCGCTGGTTCTTCTCCGCGGCCGGCCAGGTGCCCATCGACCGCACCAGCGCCGATGCCGCGCAGGACGCTCTCGCGGCCGGCATCCGCGTCCTCGGTCAGCAGAAACTCCTCGGCATCTACCCGGAGGGCACCCGCTCGCCCGACGGGCGTCTGTACAAGGGCAAGACCGGCCTCGCCCGGCTCGCGCTCGAGACCGGCGTCCCCGTCATTCCGGTTGCGATGATCGGGACCGACCAGATGAACCCCATCGGATCCAAGATGTGGCGTCCGGCGAAGGTCACCGTACGCATCGGCAAGCCCATCGACTTCTCGCGTTTCGAAGGGATGGGCGGCAACCGGTTCGTCGAGCGCACCGTCACCGACGAAGTCATGTACGCGCTCATGCAGTTGTCGGGCCAGGAGTACGTCGACATCTATGCGGCCTCCCTCAAGGAGCCGAAGCCCCAGGACATCGCGGAAGGGAAGGCTGCCGTCGAGCCTCCGGCGGCGGATCGCCTGCCCGACACCCAAGCGGGCTGATCGCGCCGCGACCCCGCGGGCACGCTCGCCGGTCCCACCGGCATAATGTGAGTACGTGCGCTACTTCTACGACTGCGAGTTCATCGAGGACGGTCGAACCATCGAACTCGTATCGATCGGTGTCGCCTGCGAAGACGGACGCGAGTTCTACGCGGTGTCAACGGAGTTCGATCCCGACCGGGCCGGGGAGTGGGTGCGCCGCAATGTTCTCCCGAAGCTGCCTCCTCGGTCGCATCCCGCGTGGCGTTCGCGCGAGCGGATCCGCGACGACCTGCTGAAGTTCCTCGTTCCCAGGCCGGGCGTCCAGCCGGAACTCTGGGCGTGGATCGGCGCATACGACCACGTCGTCCTGGTGCAATTGTGGGGAACCATGCCGGAACTGCCGGAGGTACTCCCGAGGTACACGCGCGAACTGCGCCAGCACTGGGAATACGCAGGCCGGCCCCCGCTGCCCCGGGTCCCGGACGACAACCACGACGCGCTCGCCGACGCCCGCCACAACCTCGCGAAGTTCGAGGCGATCGAGGTCGCGCGCCGCTCCCGGTGACACCGCGATACGGGGTGATCGCACGGCAGAGCGCGCCGGGTCATATCCTGGTTCTGTGAACTGGACTGTGGACGTGCCGATCGACCGCTTGCCCGAACTGCCTCCACTTCCGGCGGAGCTGCGCGACCAACTCGACGCGGCGCTCGCCAAGCCGGCGTTGCAACAGCCGAGCTGGCCGGAAGATCAGGCGGCCGCGATGCGGACCGTGCTCGAGAGCGTGCCCCCGATCACCGTGCCGAGCGAGGTCGAGGAGCTGCAGCGACAGCTCGCGTCCGTCGCCCGCGGCGAGGCCTTCCTCCTGCAGGGAGGCGACTGCGCGGAGACGTTCGCCGACAACACCGAACCGCATATCAAGGGCAACATCCGCACGCTGCTGCAGATGGCCGTCGTCCTCACCTACGGAGCGTCGACGCCCGTGGTCAAGGTCGCGCGGATCGCCGGTCAGTACGCCAAGCCCCGCTCGTCCGACACGGACGCGCTCGGCCTGAAGTCCTACCGCGGCGACATGATCAACTCTCTCGTCGCCGAGGAGAGTGTGCGCGCACACGACCCGTCGCGGCTGATACGCGCCTACGCCAACGCCAGTGCCGCGATGAACCTCGTGCGCGCCGCCACCGCCGCCGGTGAGGCCGACCTGCACCGCGTGCACGACTGGAACCGCGCCTTCGTGGCGTCGTCGCCGGCCGGTGCGCGGTACGAGGCGCTCGCCTCCGAGATCGACCGCGGCCTGCGCTTCATGGATGCCTGCGGCGTGGTCGACCCCAACCTGCGCGCCGCGACCATCTTCGCCAGCCACGAGGCACTCGTCCTCGACTACGAGCGCGCGATGTTGCGTCTCGACACCTCCGGTGACGAACCGCGTCTGTACGACCTGTCGGCCCACTTCCTGTGGATCGGCGACCGCACCCGTCAGCTCGACGGAGCGCACATCGCGTTCGCCGAACTGCTGTCGAACCCGATCGGCCTGAAGATCGGCCCGTCGACCACACCGGAGATGGCCGCCGAATACGTCGAGCGCCTCGACCCCACCAACAAGCCCGGTCGCCTGACGTTGATCTCCCGTATGGGCCACGGGAAGGTCCGGGACGTGCTGCCCGGTATCGTCGCTGCCGTCGAGGCCACCGGCCACAAGGTGATCTGGCAGTGCGATCCGATGCACGGCAACACCCACGAGGCATCGACCGGGTACAAGACCCGCCACTTCGACCGCATCGTCGACGAGGTGCAGGGCTTCTTCGAGGTGCACCGTGCGCTCGGCACCCACCCCGGCGGCATCCACATCGAACTCACCGGCGAGAACGTCACCGAGTGCCTCGGCGGCGCTCAGGACATCTCCGACCTCGACCTGCACGGTCGGTACGAAACGGCGTGCGATCCCCGGCTCAACACCCAGCAGTCGATCGAACTGGCGTTCCTCGTCGCCGAGATGCTGCGGGGCTAGCACTCCGCCCCCGATACGGCTCCGCCCCGGATATCACTACCCCGGTGGCGGAACCGATCAGGGCAGCGCGGTCAGTGTGATCGTGCTGCCCTCTTCGGCGCGACCGTTCGCGCCCGGGCTCTGAGCGATCACCACGGAGCGGTCGGAGTCGGCGACCTGCCGCACCGACACGTCGAATCCCAGTTCCCGCAGTTCGTCCCGTGCCGAGCCGACGGACCGTCCGAGCATCGACGGCACCTTGACCGCGTTGGACACCAGCAACGTCAGAGTGCTGCCCGCGCGGACTTCGGTACCCGCCTCCGGATCGGTGCCCGCGACGCGACCGCCGTCGACCTCGGGATCGAACACCTCCCGCACGTCCTGCACCGTCAGGCCGGCTTCGTCGAGGATGCGCCGGGCGTCGTCGACGGTCCGTCCGGCGAGGTCGGGCAGGTCCACCGGCGGGGAACCCTTGCTCACCACCACTTCGACCTGCGACCCGACGGGCAGGACTGTCCCGGGCGCCGGATCGAGCGCTGCGACCCCGCCCTCGGGGACAGTCGTGCTGAAGGCGCTTCCGCCGTCCACGGGCTCGAACGTGCGCCGGCGCAATTCGTCCTCGACGACCGACAGCTCACCTGATCCGGGGACGTTCGGAACCGTGGGCGGCCCCAGCGAGACCAGTAGCGCCACGGAGTTGCCGTCCGGGACACGGGAGCCCGTCGGGGGATCGGTGCCCAGCACCGTCTCGGGCGGGATGTCGTCGGAATACTCGCCGCGTACCTCGGCCGTCAGCCCGGCCGCCTCGATCGCGGAGACCGCGGCCGCGCGGTCCAGTCCGTTGACCGTCGGTACGTCCGTGAGCCGGCCGGCGCCGAGCCACCATCCGGCGATGCCCATGAACAGGGCGAGTACGAGAATCGCCGCGATCCACCCGACTACCGAGCGCCGGTGCCGATGATGCTCGTGCGCGTAGTCGGGCTGCGGCGCGGGCTGCTCCGGGTCGGAGCGAGGATGCGGCTGCGTGACGACCTTGGTGTGCATCGTGCGGGTGGGATGCAGCTCGGCTTGCGGCACCGCGCCGGGATCCGCGGCGGCGCCCTGCTCGGCTACGGCCGGGTGGACGGCGGTGGGAGCGTGCGACGACGTCGACTCCGGCGACGTGATCACCGTCGTGGCAGGTTCCGCCCGGGACGCCGCACCTCCCGCCGCACCTCCCGCAGAGGCAGTAGCTGCGGCGGCGGGCGCCGCGCTCGTCGCGAGAGCCGACCGGCGAGGAGCCGGTACCCGGTAACGGGGAAGGTCGAGCGCTTCACACGCGTCGTTGAGGGCGCGGGCCATCGCCTCGGCGTCGTCGAACCGTTCGCCCGGCTCGCGTTCGGTGGCGCGGCGTACCAACTCGTCGAATTCCTCGGGCACCCCGTCGATCCAGGACCCCGGATCGGGCACGTCCTTCTCGACGCGCTGGTATGCCACGGACAGTGACGTGTCGCCCGAGAAGGGCGTGCGGCCGGTGAGCATCTCGAACACGAGGACGCCGGCGGAGTAGACGTCGCTGCGGGCGTCCGCGCTCCCGGCGGTGACCTGCTCGGGAGACAGGTACGCCGCCGTGCCGAGGATGACGCTGCGCGAGGTCGTGGTGGCCGCCGCGACGGCCCGGACCAGACCGAAGTCGGCGATCTTGACCTCTCCGGCCTCGGAGATGAGAACGTTCTCGGGTTTGACGTCGCGGTGCACGAGACCCGCGCGGTGGGCGACAGCCAGCGCTCCGAGGACGGGCGCGGCGACGGCAGCGGCGGCGTGCGGCGGCATCGGTCCGCGTTCGCGGAGCAGTTCGCGCAGCGTGCCGCCTTCGACCAGTTCCATGACCAGGAAAACGTGGTCACCGTCCTGGCCTTGGTCGTATACGGCGACGAGACCGGGGTGGTTGAGTCGTGCGACGGCACGTGCCTCGAACTCGAAGCG
Organism: Rhodococcus sp. BL-253-APC-6A1W; assembly: GCF_012843405.1. NCBI lineage: Bacteria > Bacillati > Actinomycetota > Actinomycetes > Mycobacteriales > Nocardiaceae > Rhodococcus > Rhodococcus sp. BL-253-APC-6A1W. Next base: position 206,399 of record NZ_JABAFB010000003.1, on the reverse strand, counting down.
GGCGAGGAACTGCGGATCGGCCGCGAACTGCGGATCCATGACCTTCACCGCGACCGGACGATCGAGACGCAGATCTGTCGCGCGGTAGACCGTGGACATCCCGCCGCGCGCAATCCGCGATTCGATCCGATAGCGCCGATCGAGCACGACGCCGACCATTCGGTCGCCTCCAGCGGTCACCCGGTGTACTCCCGTCTCTGGTGTGGAACATCGGTGTGGAGCATTGATGTGGAACATCGAACCGGCACCGGACGCGACTGCCGTGGTGCCGGCGAGACGGAGTACGTCGTCGCCTGCGCGGAAGCCGATCTCGTCCTCTGTAGATGGTAGCCAGCCCACAAAAGCGGCAGCCGCGTAGATGGCTGCGGGTAGGCGACGATACCGTGGAGCAGTGAGTTCGATTCCCTATTGCGACGACGTCCTCGACCCCTCCATATCGGTCTATCAGCTCGTCGACGTGGCAAAACGCCTCGACGTCCCGATTGTCCGCGTGCACCAGATGCTGCGCGACCGGCAGTTGCTCGCCTTCAAGCGCAACCGCGTCCCCGTGGTGCCCAAGGCATTCTTCGGCGACGACGGGCAGGTGCTCCGCCAGCTTCGCGGCCTTCTCGCCCTGCTCCACGACGGTGGATTCCGCGACGAAGAGATCCTCGAGTGGCTCTTCCAGGAAGACGACACGCTGCCGGGTGACTGCCCGATCGCCGCGCTGCACACCGACTCGGCGCGCGAGGTCATGCGGCGCGCTCAGGCTGCCGCCATCTGACGGACGCCCCGACCGATCCCGCGACGAACTGCGTGAGCACCACCGCCGCGCGGGTGCGGCGCGGGACCGTCACTCGCCGGTCCAGAACCCGGAAGCCGCTCGCCTCGACCTCGTCGAGGATCCGTCCGTAGAGCACGAACGCGGCACGGATACCCGGTCGCACCCGGTCGGGTAGCAGATCCAGACCCGGTTCGGCCTTGCGGTATTCGGCGCGGGCCAGCGCGACCGCGTGGGCCAGAGCCCGCCGGACACGGGGATCCACCGTGCCGGTGCGGCGGCCCTCCCGCAGCAGTTCGACATCGACCCCGAACGACGCCCACAGCTCGACCGGAAGATAGAGACGGTCGCGGTCGAGATCCTCACCGACGTCGCGGATGAAGTTCGTGAGCTGGAATGCCGTGCCCAGCGCGGAGGCGTGCGGCACCGCGTCCGGGTCGTCGACGCCGAACACCGGGAGCAGTTCGAGACCGATCACCACGGCGGAGCCGTACATGTAGTCGTACAACTCGGCCATGTCGCGGTAGTGGCTGTGGTGCTCGGGCGTACCGGGCACATCCATGCGCATCGATCGGAGGAACGCCTCGAAATAGGCGATCGGAACATCGTATCGGCGCACCGTCTCGGCGAGAGCACGCAGTACGAGGCCCAGTTCGTCCGGCCGGCCCGGTTCTCCGGCGAGAGCGGCCCGGAACCGGCGCTCTGTGGCGGCGAGCCCGCGGGCGGCCTCGACGGGATCGTCGACCGCGGTCACGTCGACGAGGTCGTCGACCACCCGCGCGAACCCGTACAGGGCGTGGACCGCGCGTCGCTGCGAGGCCGGGAGCAGCCGCGCCGCGAGGTGGTACGTGCGCCCGTGCTCCGCGGTGAGACGAGCACAGTGTGCGAACGCCGCGTCGAGGTCGTCGGGGCGTGGTCGGGGAGCCTGCGGATCGAACACTCCGGTGATCAGGCCCCGCCGACAGGTGCGGAGCCCGGACCCTCGACCTGTGCGGTGCGGGACCGCGAACTCAGGCGCAGCGGGTCGCGGGTGGTCAGCGACCGAGCGGCGATGACGGCTGCCACCACAGCGAGCGCCACGTGCGCGATGTTGTACATGCCGATCGAACCGTCGGGATTGAAGACCAGCATGAGCCATGTGGACAGGGCGACCAGGATCATCAGGGTGCGATCCGACATGGCGAAGGCCGCGGCCACCGCGAGCGGCCACGAGTAGTACCAGGGCAGCGCTGCCGGGGACAGCAACGTCACGGCGGTGAGAGCCACGACGATGCCCAGCACGGCGTCGCGTTCGGTGCGGCGGAATCGCCACCATGCCCACACGAGGATCACCACGAGCGCGACCGCACACAGCATGCGGGTGACATCGAGGATCGATCCGAGTCGCCACGGCGTGATCCAGGTGCCCACGTGCGCGACCATGGTGGGGAGCGAGAGCCAGTTGATGATCTTCGAAGATCCGGACAGCGCCGTGAGCCAGCCGATACCCACGCCGGCGAGGAGCGAGGCACCGCCGAAGACCGCCACGAACACCGCGAATCCGGCGGCCGCCGCCTTGAAGAACAACCGCACCGGGGCCGCCGGTTCGCGCCCCTCGGCGAGCGCCCGGTCGCGTTCGTGGATCATCCACACCCAGACCAGGAACGGCAGCGCGATCCCGGCGGTGGCCTTGATCGCAGCACCCGCCGACACCAGGGCGATGCCGCCGACATGGCGGCCCTGGAGGACGAGCACGATGCCCGCCGTCATCAGACCGACCATGAGCAGTTCGTTGTGGACGCCACCGACGAGGTGGATGAGCACGAGGGGATTGAGCACCGCGAGCCACAGGGCGATCGCCGGGTTGCCGCCCATGCGGCGTGCGAGGCGGGGCACGGCCCAGGCCATGAGGAACAGGCCCGGCAGCATCGTCACCCGCCACAACCAGGTGCCCGACACGACATTGTCGCCGGTGACGGCCGTGATGCCGGAACCGAGCAGCAGGTGCACCGGACCGTACGGCGTGGTCGTGGTGGTCCATACGTTGCTCACGTTGTCGAGCAGGACGCCGGGGTTGACCACCGGGCCGTCGGTGTAAGGATCGAAACCGGCCCGCAGCATCGCACCCTGCGCCAGATACGAATATGCGTCGCGACTGAACATCGGCGTGGCGACGAGGAGCGGCGCGGTCCAGGCGGGCAGCACGGTCCACAGGTCGCGGAGGCCGACCGTGCCGGCGAGCGTCGCGCGCCCCACGCGGACCCACGCGCCGATCATGATCAGCACGCCCACCCAGAGGATGATCATCGACAGCAGTTGACCGTGACCGAACCGCAGCCACGACAGGAACATCTCTTCGAGAAGCGGGTCCTGCCGCCGGACGCTACCGGCGCCGAAGCTGCCGAACGTCATCAGCACCGAACCGCAGGTCCCGAGGAGGGCTGCGTTGCCGGCGGGGCTCCGCAGAAAGGCTGTGACCCTGCCGGCCGACGTTCTGCCGTCCGGCGCCCGGTTCTTCGAGGCAGGGAGGTCAGAGGGTGGGGACGCTGCCGAATCCGCCGCCGATCGGTCCTGCGGGTCGGCGTCGGGGGCGGCGGGGGACGACATGGGTGTGGGTTCCTCCCCGGAAGCGGTGCCGGCGCGGAGCGCAGGGTCTGGCGAACGATGTTGACGAACAGGTGCTGACGAACGGTGACAGTTTAGTGGAGGCGTGATGTCCCCGGCTCCCTAGTCCGTCGGGTCCGCGGGACCCCGAGCCGTTCGGCGGCCAGCCGTCCCGACATGAGCACAGTGGGGACACCGACTCCGGGAACCGTATCCGACCCCGCGAGCACGACATTCGGGAACCGCGGATCGACATTGCGACGACGGAACGGCCCCGTCTGGCGGAACACGTGCGCCGCGGCGAACGGGCTTCCGGCGATCATGCCCCGGGCGTGCCACGTGGCCGGCGTGTCGACGTGGTCGACCCGGAACTCGTTCGCGACGCCGCGGTAGCCGCGCGACTCCAGCACCGCGAGCAGTTCCCGGCGGTACGGGCCGGACAGCGCGGACCAGTCGAACGGCGCGCTGTCGAGATTCGGGCACGGTGCGAGCACCGAGAGCGGTTCGTGTTCTCTGCCGTCACGCTCGAGCAACTGTCCCGGGTCGGACAGAGCGGGCCGGGTGATGAGCAGAGACGGATCCGACATCAGCCGTCCACGGCCTCGCCGCCGGGTGATCTCGGCGAACGTGCGTTCCCACGCGCCACCGAAATCGATGACGTGGTGATGCCGGGCGCTCCATGCGCCCGAGACCGCGGTGGGGACGGTGCCGTGCAGCACGACCGCCGACGGTGCGGCGAGCGTCCGGCGACGCCGGCGCGCGGGCAGCAGGCTGTCCACCACGGGCGAGCCCGGCGTGAGCACCACGGCGTCGCATGCGTAACGGTCACCCGCCGCCGTGGATACCGCTGTGACACGCCCCGTGTCGACATCGAGCGCCGTGACCTCGCTGCCGAGGTGCAGGCGCCCGCCCGCACCGACGAACGCTGCGGCCATGGTCCGGGCGATCTGGCGCATCCCACCCTGGACGGTGTACACACCGAGTGTGGTGTCCATGTGCGCGATCGCCCCGTACACCGCGAGTGCCTGCGCGGGAGCGACCCCCGCGTAGAGCGCCTGGAACGTGAAGACCCGCCGCAGCCGCGGGTCGGTGACCCGGCGGCCCACCTGAGTGCCGAGTCGGCCGAACCCGCCGATCCGGAGCAAACGCAGCAGGTCGCGGACGGCGGCCGGAGAGGAGACGAGGTCGAGCGGCGAATCGAAATTCGCGTCCATGAAGCGGTCGTACTCCGCGTCGAAGATGTCCGCGAGCCACGCGCGCAGGCGCAGATACCGCTTCGCTTCCTCGGCTCCGCACACTCGCGTGATCTCGGCGGTCATCGCGTCCGGGTCCGAGTGGACGTCGAGGGTGCTGCCGTCGTCGAACCGGGCGTGATAGGCGGGGGAGAGCCGCGTCGTACGCAGTGGCGGATCCACGGAACCGGCATCGGCACCCACCGCGGCGAGTGCGTCGGCGATCAGTTCCGGCATCGTCAGCACCGTCGCGCCGTTGTCGATCTCGTAACCCGGGCCGGTGTACGTCCCGACGCAGCCCCCGACGGTGTCGGCGCGCTCGAGGACGGTGACCTCTTTCCCGGCGCCACGGAGGTGCAGGGCCGCGGCGAGGCCGGCGAGGCCCGCACCGACCACGACCACCCGGTGGGCTCCGGGCACGACGCGCGTGCCGGTCATCAGGCGGCGCGGCGCGTCGCGGCGACCGCCGACGCACGTAACCGCGCTTTGCCCTCCTCGGTGGCGCCGGACGCGTCGAGAGCCTCGAACGCGCTTTCGGTGAGGGCCGTGATCCGCTGCTCGACCTTGTCGACTGCGCCGAGGTCGACGAGCACGCCGCGGATCTCCTCGACCTGATCGTCCGTGAGGTCGGCGCCGATCGCCTCGCGCAGCGCTCGCGCGACAGCCGGGTCGGTCGCGTCCGCGGACTCGAGCGCAAGTGCGAGCAGTACGGTGCGCTTGCCGGACCGGAGGTCGTCTCCGGACGGCTTACCGGTGACGGCGGGGTCGCCGAAAACTCCCAGTAGGTCGTCGCGAAGCTGGAATGCGAGACCGATGTCGGTGCCGAACCGGCGATAGGCGGCGATCAGGTCGTCGTCGGCGCCGGCGAGCACCGCACCGATGTGCAGCGGGCGCTCGATCGTGTACGCCGCCGTCTTGTATCGGTTCACGCGCGTCGCGGACTCGACCGTCTCGTCCGACGCGACCTCACCGACGATGTCGAGGTACTGGCCACCGAGGACTTCGGTCCGCATCGCCGACCACACCGGCGTCACCCGTGCGAGTTGCTCGGCGGACAATCCCGATTCCCGCAGCATGTCGTCGGCCCAGACGAGAGCGAGGTCGCCGACCAGGATGGCAGCGGCCTCACCGAACTGCTCCGCCGAACCCTGCCACCCGGCGTTGCGGTGCCCGCTCGCGAACTCGACGTGCACGGTCGGAAAGCCCCGGCGGGTGGTCGACGCGTCGATGATGTCGTCGTGGACGAGCGCACCGGCCTGCACCAATTCGAGGGCCGAGCAGGCGCGCAGCACGGCGTCGGCGTCAGGTCCGGCCGGATCGCCGCCGGCGCCGAGCCAGCCGGTCCAGGCGAACGACGGCCGGACCCGCTTTCCGCCGCGCAGCACGAACGACTGGAGTGTCGCGACGGCGTCGCGGTATCCACCGCCGACCGAGTCGACCAGTTCGGCGCGGGTGGCGAAGAACTGCCGCAGGGCGTCCTCGACGAGTCCGGGGAGTGAGGGGGCGGGCACGGGATCGGCTCCGGTGGACAGGACAAACCTCCTGGTCGATGTGCACGGCACCGTCGGACGACCACGGTCCCGGCACCGCGGTCCACCCTATCGGGCCCCCGCAGGGGTCGCCGCGGACCGGACGCGAATGCCCGCGCCTTATGCTGAACGCGTGGAAAACGATCTGGTCAGGGCGACCGAGGACAGCGGAGAGTCCCGCACCCCATCCATCGTGGACCGTCTCGGTGCCACACGGTCCGGCAGGATTCCGTTCTCGGTCGAGTTCTCCCCGCCCCGGGACGCCGACGCCGAGGCGCGACTGTGGCGAGCCGTGCGCGCGTTCGAGCGCCTCGGCCCCGCCTTCGTGTCCATGACGTACGGCGCCGGTGGATCGACCCGGGACCGTACCGTTCGCGTCACCGGCGACCTCGCCGAAGAAACCACGATGCTTCCCGTCGCCCACCTCACCGCGGTGGGGCACAGCGTCGACGAGATCCGCGCGATGGTCGGTGCCTATGCCGACCGCGGCATCACCAATATTCTCGCGCTCCGTGGCGACCCGCCGGGAAATCCGCTCGGCGAATGGGAGAAGCACCCCGACGGTCTCGAGCACGCCGACGAACTCGTGCGACTGGTGCGCGACCTCGGCGACTTCCACGTCGGAGTGGCCTCGTTCCCGGAGGGGCACCACCGCTCGCCGGACCTCGACCACGACACCCGCTACCTCGTACAGAAGTTGCGTGCGGGTGCCGAGTACTCGATCACGCAGATGTTCTTCGATGTCGAGCACTACCTGCGACTGCGCGACCGGGTCGCCGCGTGCGATCCCGAACAGGCGGCCAAGCCGATCATTCCGGAGATCATGCCGATCACCTCGCTGCGCTCGGCGCGCCGGAGCCTCGAGCTGTCCGGTTCGAAGCTGCCCGCCGCGCTCGAGGAGCGGTTGGTCCGCGCAGCCGGAGACGGGCCCGAAGAGAATCGCGCCGCTGTGCGCGAGGTGGGCATCGAGGTCGCGACCGAGATGTGCGAGCGGCTGATCGCGGAAGGCGCGCCCTGCCTGCACTTCATCACGCTGAATTTCGCCCGCGCGACCAGCGAGGTGCTCTCGCGGCTCGGGATCGAGGTCCGTTCCTCCGTGCCGGCCGGGCAGCCGGTCTGAGACCCGGCCCGCCCGATCCCCGGGTCACGGCAGCAGGCGGTCCTTCCATACCGCGCGACCCGCGCTGCGGGCCCGCACGGATGCGGCGGTCAGCCACCCGAAGATGACGACGGACACCGGATGCGCGGCGATACCGAGGGCGTCCGCCGCGTCCAGGCGCTCGCCCCGCTCCGTCGATCGCGCGACCGCGCGGGACAACAGTGCCGCGCCGGTGCCGAGCACCCCCCAGCGGCGAGTGCGGCCACGCCCCGCCACCGCGGCGACGGCGGGAACGACGTAGGCGACTGCGTATGCCGTCACGACGGCTGCCGCGCCTGCCGGTGATCCGAACGCCGACCACAACCACCGCGTGTAGCCGCCGGTCAGCGTATGTCGGCCCTCGTACATCCGGCACGACACGAGCGGCCCGCCCGCCGCGACGACGGTGGTGCGCCCGGACCGCCGCAACGTCCGCGCCAGGTCGAGGTCCTCGGTCGGGCTCGCCGCGACCGCGGAATGGCCCCCGATCGCGCGGTAGTCGGCCGTATCGAACGCGAGGAACTGACCACAGGCGACGGCCATCGACGGACGACGGGTGCGATGGGCGACGGCGACCGGCAGTATCGAGAACCAGGACCAGAACAGCAACGGCTGCACCAGACGCTCCGTCACGGTGCCGGCAACCTGGTACGGCCACGGCGACACCAGTGCCGCCGATCGGGACCGGAGAAGTGTGACCGCCGCGGCGATCGCGCCCGGCCGTAGCCGGACATCCGCGTCGATGAAGACCACGACACCGGTCTCGTCCGGGTGGGACTCGGAGAAGGCGCGCTCGCACGCCGCGGCTTTTCCGGTCCAGCCGTCCGGGGGCGGCGTGCTCGATCGCACCACCGTGATCCGCGGATCGCTGTCCGCCGCGCGTCGTGCGATCTCGAAGGTGCCGTCGGAGGAGTCGTCGTCGAGCACGAGCACCCGCAGCCGCGGAACACCGCGCTGTTCCCGGAGGTCGGCGATCACGGATGCGATCCGGGGTGCCTCGTCGCGGGCCGGGACCACCACGGTCACCGATTCGGTGACGGCGGCTCCCTCGCGCAGGCGAGGCAGAGCGAACCGGTTGGCGGCCGCGACGACCGCTCCGTACAGAGCGGCACCGGCGCCCAACGCGACCACTCGGCGGGGGAGGCGGACCCGGCTCAGGATCGGTCCTCGTCGTCGGGCACCGTGGTGCGCCGGCGTACCGGGTCGCGGGTCCACCAGGCGAGTACGCCGACCAGGAGCGCGACACCGAATGTTGCACCCGCCATGATTCCGGCCCATCCGGCCAGGCCCCGGGTGTTCGGGTCGGAGTAGCGCACCTCGGCCCGCAGGGAGCTCACCTCTCCGGCGGGCAGCTTCCACGTCACGATGGAGTCGGATTCACGCGTGCCGTTGGTGGTCGCGACCCGGGCGGGGAAGGCGAGCGTGAACTGCACGTCGGTGCCCAGCGACGGGGCCGATTCGAGGTCGACCCGGCCGTTGAGCGAGACCAGGTCCCCGTTGCGCTGGAGGTTGAGCTGGAGCATCCCCGCACCCTGCTCGGACATCGTCATCAGCTGTTGCACATCGCCGAACGTCAGACCGCTGAAGTAGACCTGGCTGCCCACATAGCCGTCCTGCTCGTATTGCTGGACCTGGACCTTGCCCTCCAGCGACGGGGGTGCCACGAGCTGTGGGCCGGCGTCTTCCTCGTCGGCGGGAATGGTCGCGGCGACGATCTGCCCCGACACACGGTCGTCGGACGAGATACCCATCGACGCCTGGACCCGCAGACAACCGGTGAGGAACGGAAGGGCGAGAAGGACGAGGCCCGCGACCGCGAGGGCGCGGCGGACAGACATGGTGGACTGCTGCACGGGGAATATGGTGCCAGGCGCGGTCACGGTCGGCGGGCCATCCGGGTCGTTGCGGCGAGTCGCACCTCGGAGTCGTCCGGTGGCGTGGACACGAGGGACCGCAGTAGCGGAACGCCGAGAATCCCCATGACGACGAGACCGTAGATCGCGGAAAAGCGGAGTTCGGACGCCTGGAGGAACACGCTGTGGGCAAGGGCGGAGCCGAGCCACGTCCACAGGAACAACGCGATCGGGACGGTGTCGTGCCGGGGTGAGAGGCGTCTCGAGCGGGAGTCGAACACCAGAAGGACTGTGGCCATCGCCGCGGCGACCACCACCCAGCCCGCGTAGTTGGTGAGGGGAATGTGCGCGATGCCCGGCAGACCACCGCCGTTGCACCACACCCACTGGCCGTCCGCGACCATCTGGGGATCGAGGTACAGGTCCCAGCCCACCATCCCGACGGTGACCGCGGCGACGCGGCCCGGGGCCGTACGGGTGATGCGCGTGGCGACACACCACACGGGGTAGAGGCCGGCGGTCCAGGCGAGGGGAACCACGAGCGGTACGTCCGCCACGGCCGGACCGATCCGGTCGACCGCGTAGGCATAGCAGCCGTACGGGTAGCCGGTGGCGGTCCCGATCACCTCGGAGGCGAAACCCCCGCCCGCGGAGACCACGAACAGCACCGCGGCCCACCCGAGGCCGCGGCGCGCGGCGGCATGGGTGAGGGACGCTGCGGCGAGCAGGAGTACCACCGCGACCGTGACCCGGTCCCGCGCGGTTCCCTCGGTGAGCGGATAGGCGATCTGGGCGGCCACAGCGCCCGCGGCCAGTGCGACCGGCACGGCCGTCTGCCACGCCGGGACCCTCCGCCCGGTGCCGGCATCGGTCACCGGGAGATCCGGTTCCAGGTCCGCCGCAGTACACCGCCCCGTGCATCCGCGAGCACCGTGCGCGCGGCACTGCGGCCACTGGCGCCGGAGACCCCGCCGCCCGGGTGGGTCGACGCGCCCGTGAGATACATACCGGGAGCGTCGGGCACCCGGTAGCCGGACAGTTCGGGCAGCGGACGCCACAGGAACATCTGGTCGAGCGACATCTCGACGTGCATCACGTTGCCGCCCAGCAGTCCCAGTTCGCTCTCGATCGAGGCGGGAGTCTGCACGTACCGGTGCCGGACACTGTCGGTGAAACCGGGTGCGCGCAATTCCATCTCCGCGAGGATCCGGTCCGTCTCGCTCTCGGCGACCTCGTCCCAGCTGCGTCCACCGCTGAGCCGGTACGGATGCCACTGCGACCACAGGGTCACCTGGTGCTCGCCCTCGGGGGCGATCGTGGGGTCGATCGCGGAGAAGCTCATCCCGAGCACGGAGGGGCGCGGCGGCAGTTCGCCCGCCATCGCAGCACCGTGTGCGAGGCGAAGGTGCGCGCGATCGTCGACGAGCAGTTGCAGACCGGTGGTGGTGTCGGCGGGTTCGTCGGCGCCGAGGTAGCGGGGAAGAGCATCGGTGCCGAGTCGGAGCACCATTCCGATGCCCGGTCCCACCCGTACCGCGCGGCGCCAGCGTGTCAGTGTGTCGGGGTCGTAGCCGCCCTGCCCGAGCAGTTCGAGGGTGGTGAGGATGTGGCATCCGGCGATCACGGTGCGCGCGGTGAAGGTGCTACCCGACGCGGTGCGCACCGTCCACGTCGACCCGGTCCGGCGGATCTCGGTGACGGCATCTCCGCAGGTGACCGATCCGCCGTCCGACTCGAGGCGGGACAGGAGCGCCTGGGTCAAGGCGCCGCTCCCGCCGATCGCGCGGCCCGGTGGAAGCGTGTGCATCAGCGCGGCGAAGCCGACCATGGCGGCGGTGCCGGGTTCGGACATCGGCGGCCCGGACTGTGCGCCGAACCAGGCGAGCGCGGCCTTGAGCGGTTCGTCGTCGAAGTACTCGTCGAGCAGGGTGTCGCCCGTGGTCAGGAAGCGGCGCGACAGTGCGCTGCCGCCGTCCTTCGCGTCGAGACCCCAGAACGACGACAGCAGATGCCGGCCGGTCGGGGAGTTCGCAAACGACTTCATGACGGCGGCGCTGCGCGGTCCCCAGTCGGTCACGAAGCGGCGGTAGGCGTCGGCCTCCCGTTTGCCGGCTGCCTTCTCGATCGACACGCACGTCCGGTCGAGGTCGCGGTGGAACACGATCCCGGGACGGTCGGTGTTCGGAGGCGGCGGCGCGAAGGCCCAGGGATCACAGTCCAGATACCTCAGCCCGTGTGCGGCGAGGTCGAGTTCCTCCACGATGCCGGAGTGCCGCACCATGATGTGCGCCGACGACCCGCGGTCCACCGCGTAGCCGGGAAATCGTTCGACGGTGGACACGGCCCCGCCCGGCACGGTGTCACGTTCGAGCACGTGGACCGACCAGCCCTCCCGGGCCAGATAACACGCCGATACCAGCGCGTTGTGTCCCGAGCCGACGACGAGGGTATCCAGAACTGGCGTCATGAGGGTCCTGTCGAAGCGGGAGGGGCGAGATGTGGTTCGAGCGGAAGCGTGCGGCCGAGGACGGCGAAAGGCCGCGCGTCGCCGGTGAAGACGAATCTACGTACGACGTCCACGAAACCGAAGCTCCGGTACAGCCGCCACGCACGATTGTCCTCGCCCGGGACCTCCGGGGTGGAGAGCAACACGGTGCGTTCGGTGCGGTCGCGGAGAAGTCGGTACAGCAGGGACCGGCCGAGGCCGAGGCCCTGGATATCGGGTCGCACGTGCAGTTCGGTGAGTTCGAAATAGTCACCGAGGACCGACTCTATGTAGTCCTGCGTCCGGCCCGTGTGCCGCATCCCCGTGCGGACCTGCTGGTTCCACCACTGGTGCGGGTCGCCGCGGTATCCGTAGGCGATGCCGACGAAGGTTCCGGGGTCCTCGGGAAGCGCGACCGCGACGGCCTGCCATCCGGCGCGCCCGGCATGTTCGGACCACATCGGTGCGCGATGCTGCTCCGTCCCGCGCGGGTATCTCATCGCGGCTACGTAGACCGCCAGCAATTGGGGCAGGTGTGCCCGGAACGCCGCGGGGGACAGGTCGACGAAGATCGGTGCGCCGCGAGAGGGCTCGGGACGACGGTCGTTGCCCGTCTCGGCGGGCGGTTCGTTCGATGGGTTCACAGAGGATCGATGCTCGTCTGGGATCGGGGGCCGCCTTCTCTTGACGGGTTGTCGGTGGGTCCGGTTATCATTCAATACGTCGAACGCATGTTCGATACCGGTGATCCGGTGATGTTCGAGGGAAGCGAACATCCCCGGATCACTCCGGGCTCCTACCGGAACACCGGTAATACCACCATCGAGACCACGGTGGTAGGTGGCACTACCGGACACCGGTGGTGAGGTCGAGGAGGTGCACGGCATGTCCACCATAGATTTCGGCATACGAGGACCACGCCACGTTCCGGGCGAGTCGTCCCGCGGCGCCGCGCGATGCGCCGGGCATTCGACATCCGCCCGCGCGGCCACGCTGCTCCGCAAGGCGGACGCACTTCTGTCCGCGGCTGCCGGTGCGGACGCCCCTCCCGAGCGCTTCCGGCTCGCCTATCTCGCTGCGCTGCGAGGTGCGGGCGCGGTGGTGGCGGCGGCGGAGCTGCGCGCCCCGGCTCGTCCGCTGCGGCGGCCCGGCACACGCAACGCGTGGGTCCTGATGGCGCGCGCCGACGAGTCGTTCGCGGTTTGGGCGGACTACTTCGCCGATCGCTCCGCCACGCGCACCGCGGTCGAAGCCGGGGTGGCGCGAGCGGTGGATGCCGACGGCGCCGGCGAGTTCTACGACGAGGTGGGCCGCTTCCTCCACGACGTCGAGGACTATCTCGCCAGTGAAGAAGGTGCCGAAATCGCCTCTACGCGGTGACTTTTGTCCCCATCCGGCTCCCATTTTCGTGAGCCGTCCGGGAACTCGGCCACAGAGTTGGTGGTCCCGGGAGAGATGTACTCGTATTATCAACACCAGGCGGCCGTCAAAGTCGGCCCCCCGTCGGATTCACCCAGAATTCGGTGGCCACCGTTTAGTGCCGGGGGAGGTACCGTGCCACTCTCCGAGCACGAGCAGCGCATGCTCGATCAGATCGAGAGCGCGCTCTATGCTGAGGACCCCAAGTTCGCCTCGACCGTCCGCGGGAAGCGGCTGGGGATGGCGTCGAACCGACATCGGCTACAGGCCGGTGTGCTGTTCGTCTTGGGATTGACACTGTTGATCGCTGGAGTCGCGTTGCCGGTCAAGCCCGGTGGGTTCCCGGTCATCAGTTTGCTCGGGTTTCTGGTGATGTTCGCGGCTGGTGTTCTGCTCCTGGTAGGCGGTCGTCGACGATCGAATGCGGGAGACGCACCCACCCGGCCTGCTTCCGGGAGGACCGGCGGTACCGGACCTCGGGGCGGAAAGAAGTCCGGCGGAGGGTTCACCCACCGCATGGAGGAGCGCTTCCGAAGGCGCTTCGAACAAGACTGACGCATCACCGCTTCACACGTATTACGGCGCGACCCGACGGGTCGCGCCGTAGTCGTGTCCGGGGAGGTCAGCGGCCTGCGGGCGGCCTGGCGCGGCCGTATCTCCACGACGCCCCACCTTCCGGCTCGGTGTCCTCGACGGTCCTCCGGCGTTGTCGCGCCACCAGGGCTTTTGTCCGGCTACGTGTGATGGAGATCGCACCGGAACGTCGGCGTGTTCGGGGCCGCCGGCCGGGGGACGAAATCGCCCCCACTTTCCGCCACTACGGGTGAGCTGGAACTTTTGCCGCAACACACGCGAAACGGGTGCGGTAATCGGGCTGCGGTGGGGGAAAGTGGGGTACTGTGGGTCGCGGCGGGAGGCTGAGCCCGTCATAGACGAAAGATCCGTCCGACCAAGGCGGGAGGTGCCGAGTGTTCCTCGGTACCTACACGCCGAAGCTGGACGACAAGGGCCGGCTCACGCTGCCGGCCAAATACCGAGACGAGCTGGCGGGAGGGCTGATGATCACCAAGGGGCAGGATCACAGCCTCACCGTGTTCCCTCGGGAAGAGTTCGCTGCCTTGGCGGAGCGCGCTGCGGGTGCTTCTCGCAGCAACCCCCAGGCTCGCGCGTTCCTTCGGAGCCTCGCTTCGGGAACGGACGAGCAGCGTCCGGACGGTCAGGGCCGCATCACATTGTCCTCGGCGCACCGCAAGTACGCGGGGCTCACCAAGGACTGTGTGGTGATCGGCTCGGTCAAGTATCTGGAGATCTGGGACGCCGAGGCGTGGGACAACTACTTGGCCGAACACGAAGAGGACTTCTCCGAAGCGAGAGACGAGGCACTGCGCGACATCCTGTGACCGCGACATCTCGTGACGGAGCCACGGCTGCGCGGCGAATGCCGCGAGGTCTCTGCCCGACGCCGGCCCTGACGCACTTCCCCAGCGCCAGGTCCGGACAGGGAAGCCCCGACGCACTTCCCCAGCGTCAGGTCTCCCTCGCTCGGACAGAGACCTCGAGGCATTCGCCGTCGCCGTATCCGGAACCGGTGCGACACCGAGCATCTCGAACGAGTAACCGACAGACCGTATGCGGCCCGAGCAGGATTCCGGAGGAGACATGGTGGACGGCGAGGACGAGTCGACCGCGGACGAGCACGGAGAATTCGGGCATGTCCCCGTCCTTCTCGGCCGGGCCGTTGAGATCCTCGGCCCCGCGATCGAAGCGGTGGGCCCCGGTGGCGAAGGTGCGGTCTACGTCGACGCCACGCTCGGTCTCGGTGGGCACGCCGAGCACTTTCTGAGAACCTATCCAGGTCTTCGCCTCGTCGGACTCGACCGCGACCCGGATGCGCTGTCGATCGCGCAGAACCGGCTTGCTGAGTTCGCCGATCGCACCGACTTCGTGCACACGCGATACGACGGCTTCGCCGACGCGCTCGAGCAGTGCGGCCTCGACAGCGTCGGGTCCGTGCACGCCGTTCTGTTCGACCTCGGAGTCTCGTCGATGCAACTCGACGAGGCGGAACGCGGTTTCGCGTACTCCAAGGACGCTCCCCTCGACATGCGGATGGATCCCACCACGGGCATCACGGCCGCGGACGTGCTCAATACCTACAGTCACGGCGACCTCGCGAGGATCCTCCACACGTACGGGGAGGAACGCTTCGCGGGCAAGATCGCCTCCGACATCGTCCGCACCCGGGAGAAGACCCCGTTCCGCACCAGCGGCGAACTCGTCGAACTGCTCTACCGGGCGATCCCTGCTGCGGCGCGCCGTACCGGCGGCCACCCCGCCAAGCGAACGTTCCAGGCGCTGCGCGTCGAGGTCAACAGCGAACTCGACTCGCTGCGTGACGCGATTCCCGAGGCCCTCGACGCGTTGGCCGTGGGAGGCCGGATCGTCTTCATGTCGTACCAGTCCCTCGAAGACCGGGTGGTGAAGCAGGAACTCGCTCCTCGCGCGAAATCGCGCAGCCCCGAGGGACTCCCGGTGGAACTGCCGGGGATGGGACCCGAGCTTCGCATGTTGACCCGTGGTGCCGAACGCGCCTCGGACGACGAGATCGAGATCAACCCACGTTCGGCTCCCGTCCGCCTGCGTGCTGCAGAACGAATCGCCAGGAGGTAACCGATGACCGTACAGGTGGCGTCGTCGCCCCACCGCGGGCCGGCTCGATCCACGGCGGCGCAACGCGCATATCAGCGCCGGAACCAGCGCGCCGCGCAACTCGGTGTGCCTGTGGCGCAGACGCGCGGACGTACCACCGGAGGCGGTCGTGTCCGGACCCGAATCCCGTTCGTGGCCACTATTCTCGCTCTGCTCGGGGTGGGTATGGCCGCGACGCTCCTGCTCACGAGTGGTGCCGCGGAGGACACCTACCACCTGAGTACCGCGCGCGCCCACAACGAGACTCTGATTCAGCAACGAGCAGTGCTGCAGCGCGACGTCGAGGCAGGAAACTCCGCACCGGTACTCGCCGTGGAAGCCGCGAAGCTCGGCATGATCCCCAGTTCGCAGGTGGCGCGGATCGTCGTCGCCGAGGACGGATCCGTCCGCGTCGTGGGAGAAGCCGTCCCCGCCCAGGGCGCTCCTCCGGCTCCGCTCAACCGCGGGCGGGCGAGCACCGAGACACGTGGGCAAGCGCCCCTGTCGGGTAGTGCCGGCGTCGAAAACCCGCGCCCGCTGTCCGAGGTCGGTGAAGAACCGACCCCGCGCCCGAGCGGAACGGACGCGCTGGCCGAGAACGCTGCGCCCCGCCCGGCGAACCCGCAGACCGCCACGCCGGAGCTCCCGAATGCCGGGGCCCCCGGGGTGGAAGCGGAACAATTGGTTCCCGTGAGCGAGATGCCCCGACCCGAGGACGCCGCGCCGCAGGCCGCCGAGGCTCTGGGCGCCGGGCAACCGGCGGAGCCCGAGGACGGGCGCCGGTGACGCGAGGCTCCACCTCTCGCCGTGTACCGCCGGGTCGTGCGACACCGGCAGCACGCGGCGGCGCCCGACGCGCTCGACAGGCTCCGGCTCGTGGCGGCTCCACCGGCTTCGAGTTCCGGAACCGGATCGGGCGCGGGGTCATGTTCTTGGCGTTGGCCGCCGTCGCCGTGCAGTTGCTGGTGGTCCAGGTGTTCCAAGCGCCGACGCTGTCGGCCGAGGCTGCGAGCCAGCGGACCACCCGTCTCGTCGAACCTGCGACCCGGGGGACGATCGGCGACCGCAACGGGAACCCGATCGCCTACACGATGGAAGCGAAAGCGCTGACTTTTCAACCGGTCCGCGTCCGAAAAGAACTGGAAGAAGCACGCGAGAAGGACCCGTCGGCGCCTGCGACCGACGAATATCTCGAGGGCGTCGCCAAGGCCGTGCACAAGGCACTCGGTACGGCGGCACCCGAGAAGGACGTGCTGGAGAAACTCGAAAGCGACGAGAGTTTCGTCTATCTCGCGCGCGGGGTCGACCCGGGTGTCGCAGCCGAGATCGTCGAGGAATACGACATGGTCGGTCTCGAACGGCAGGACATCCGGCTGTATCCGGGCGGTTCCCTCGCCGCGAACATCGTGGGCGCGACGGGCTGGGACGGACACGGTCTCATCGGCCTCGAAGCCTCGATGGATTCGATGCTGGCCGGTACGGACGGTTCGTCGACGTACGACCGGGGTTCCGACGGTGCGGTGATCCCGGGCAGTTGGCGTGACCGGCAACCCGCCGTGAACGGATCGTCCGTCGAACTCACCATCGACAACGACATCCAGTACTACGTCCAGCAGCAGGTGCAACGTGCCCGCGACCTGTCGGGTGCGAAGAACGCGTCGGCGGTCGTCCTGGACGCGCACACCGGCCAGGTGCTCGCGATGTCCAACGACAACACGTTCGACCCGTCGATCGGGGTGGCCAACAACCCGCCCGACGCGGAGCAGGGCAACCTCGCGGTGAGTTCCCCGTTCGAGCCCGGGTCGGTGAACAAGATCATCACTGCTGCCGCGGCCATCGAGGACGGCCTCACCACCCCCGCCGAGGTACTCCAGGTGCCCGGCACCATCACCATGTCCGGTGCCACGGTCAAGGACGCGTGGGACCACGGGGTGGTCCCGTACACCACGACCGGCGTGTTCGGAAAGTCCTCGAACGTGGGAACGCTGATGCTCGCGGAGCGGGTCGGTGAGGACCGCTACGCCGAAATGCTGAACCTGTTCGGACTCGGGCAGCGCACCGAGGTGGGCCTGCCGGGCGAATCCGCCGGCCTGGTGCCCAGCCGCGAGCAGTGGTCCGGTGGCACCTTCGCGAACCTGCCCATCGGGCAGGGCCTGTCGATGACGTTGTTGCAGATGACGAGCATCTACCAGGCGATTGCGAACGACGGCGAACGCGTACCTCCGCGGATCGTCCGGGCGACGATCGGACCGGACGGGTCCCGGGAGGAGACACCCCGGCCGGACCCGGTGCGTGTCGTGAGCCCGCAGACCGCCGCGACCGTGCGCGACATGTTCCGGTCGGTGGTGCAGGACGACACCGGTAACCAGCGCGGGACGGGCACCGGAGCCGCGATCGAGGGTTACCAGATTTCGGGTAAGACGGGCACCGCCCAGCAGGTCGACCAGAACTGCAAGTGCTACTCGAATTCGGACTACTGGATCACCTTCGCCGGTATCGCCCCGGCGGACGATCCTCGGTACGTCGTCGGGATCATGCTCGACGCACCGACGCGCAGTGCCGACGGGTCCGGCGGTCAATCGGCCGCGCCGCTGTTCCGCGACATCGCGTCGTGGTTGCTGCAGCGCACCGGAGTGCCGCTGTCCACCGATCCGGGGAGCAAGTTGATCCTGCAGATCGACTGATCGTCCGACCGCCTGCTGCCCTTGCCCCGGCACGTCGGTAACGTGATACGCCGGAACGAACGCAACCGTTGAGCCCGGCAGCGAGACGCTGCGGCGATAGTGAGAGGAACCTGGTGCCTGTGTCATCGAGTCCGGATCCGACGCCTCCGGAGGAGGGCCGTCGGCCCGAACATCCACCGGTGACGCGGATCGAGGATCTCGCCGCCGCGATCGGCGCCGAGCTGACCGCGGTGGGGAACGAAGCGCCGGCCGGGGACACCTCGGTGACCGGCATCGATCTCCGGGCACAGGGCATCCGACCCGGCGATATCTTCGCGGCCCTGCCCGGTGCACGCGCGCACGGCGCGTCCTTCGCAGCCGAGGCCCTCGACCGGGGTGCCGTCGCCGTCCTCACCGATGCGGAGGGATGCGACCTCGTCGCTGCGGTCGCGTCCGGCCCCGTCGCGGTCCTGGTGCATCCCGATCCTCGTTCGGTACTGGGCGCTGCCTCGGCGACGGTGTACGGACATCCGTCCCGCCGGATGCGCGTCGTCGGCATCACCGGCACCTCCGGCAAGACGACCACCGCCTATCTCGTCGAAGCGGGGCTGTCCGCGGCCGGGCATGTCGCAGGTCTGGTGGGCACCGTCGAGACCCGCATCGACGGCATCCGGATACCCAGCGCCCTGACGACGCCGGAAGCTCCACAACTCCACGCTCTGTTCGCCGTCATGCTCGAACGCGGTGTCGACACCGTGGTGATGGAGGTGTCGAGCCATGCGCTGGCGCTCGGACGCGTCGACGCCACGGACTTCGACGTCGGTGCGTTCACCAATCTGTCGCAGGATCACCTCGACTTCCACAAGGACTTCGAGGATTACTTCGGCGCGAAAGCGCGACTGTTCGCGCACGACTCCCCGGTGCGAGCCGCCCGCGCGGTGGTATGCGTGGACGATCCCTGGGGCGAGCGGATGGCCGAGGTCGCCGCGACCGGCCGCGCCGGCGAGGACGCGGTGTGGACGCTCGGCACCGCACCGGGGACCCCGGCCGATTGGACGGTTTCCGACCCGACCACCGACCCCGACGGAGCGCAGGACTTCACGCTGACCGGACCCGCCGGCGACGGGCACCGCATGTCGGTCGCTCTGCCCGGGCGGTACAACGTCACCAACGCCGCCCTGGCGGCAGCGATCTGCACTGCCGTGGGCGCCGACCTCGACGCCGCGATCCGCGGCATCGCCACCGTCTCGGTTCCCGGACGGGTCGAACGTGTCGAGCGAGGACAGGACTTTCTCGCGATCGTGGACTACGCCCACAAACCCGCGGCTCTCTCGGCGGTGGTGGACACTCTGCGCGGCAGCGCCACCGGCCGGATCGCGGTCGTCGTCGGGGCCGGAGGAGACCGCGATCGCGGTAAGCGACCGCTCATGGGCGAGGTCGCCGCTCGCGGAGCCGATCTGCTCATCGTCACCGACGACAACCCCCGCAGCGAGAACGCCGCCGCGATCCGCGCGGCGGTGCTCGACGGGGCATGGGCCGTCCCCGGCACTGAACGCGGTGACATCCTCGAGATCGGCGACCGTGCGGCCGCCATCGATGCCGCCGTGCAGTGGGCCCGCCCGGGGGATGTCGTCCTCGTCGCCGGTAAAGGCCACGAGACCGGTCAGGAAATAGACGGCACGAAGCATCCTTTCGACGACCGAGAGGTGCTGGCCGCGTCCATCGACCGCCGCAGCACCTCCGGGTACGACGGTCACATCCCGCCCGCTGTGGGCGGTCCGCATCACGGAGGCACTGCATGATCCCGATGACACTCGAACGCATCGCGGAGGTGGTCGGGGGAACGCTCTACGACACCGATGATCCGTCCGCCGAGGTGACCGGCACGGTGGAGTTCGATTCCCGGAAGATCGGCCCCGGGGGCCTGTTCCTCGCGCTGCCCGGCGCCCGGTCGGACGGCCACGACCACGCGGCCGCAGCGATCGAGGCCGGGGCGGTCGCGGTGCTTGCGGCGCGACCGGTCGGTGTTCCCGCGATCGTGGTGCCGGCGCTCGCCCCCACCGACACCAACGCGCTCGCCCTCGAGCACGACGCCGACGGTTCGGGCGCTGCGGTCCTCGCGGCGCTGGCCGCTCTGGCACGGTCGGTCGTCGACACCCTCACCGCACGCGGGCTGACGGTCGTCGGCGTCACCGGATCTGCCGGCAAGACGTCGACCAAGGATCTGCTCGCGGCGGTGCTCTCACCCCTCGGCCCGGTGATCGCCCCGCCCGGATCGTTCAACAATGAACTGGGTCATCCGTGGACGGCGTTGCGCGCCACCGAGGACACCCGGTTCCTCGTGCTGGAGATGTCCGCGCGTGGTCGCGGGCACATCGCGACACTGGCCGCCATCGCACCGCCGAAGATCGGCGTGGTGCTCAACGTCGGCACCGCGCACCTCGGCGAGTTCGGGTCGCAGGAAGTCATCGCCCAAACAAAGGGCGAACTGGTCGAGGCACTGCCCGACGCCTCGGAGGGTGGCGTCGCGGTGCTCAACGCAGACGATCTCCTCGTGGCGCAGATGGCAGCGCGGACAACGGCACGCGTGGTGTGGGTCGGCAGCGGAGACTCTGCCCATATCCGCGCCGAAGACGTGCGCCTCGACGACGAGGCGCGGGCGTCGTTCACCGCCGTCTTCCGCGAGGACGCGGGGGAGCGCCGCGTACCGGTGACCCTCGCGGTGCACGGTGAGCACCAGGTCTCCAACGCCCTGTCGGCCCTCGCCGTCGCGGTCGAGTGCGGGGCGACCCCCGAGCAGGCCGCCGGCGCTCTCGCCGCCGCATCGCCCGTATCGGCGCACCGTATGGCGGTGCGCACGCGCGCCGACGGCGTCACGATCATCGACGACGCCTACAACGCCAACCCCGATTCGATGCGGGCGGGTATCAAAGCACTGGTGACGATGGCGCGAGCCGGAAACACCCGTCGCCGCACCTTCGCGGTGCTCGGCGAGATGGCAGAACTCGGCGACGACTCCGTCGTCCAGCACGACGCGATCGGCCGGCTCGCGGTCCGGCTCGACGTCAGCCGCGTCATCGCGGTCGGACCCACGAGACAGGTCCGTGGCCTCTACCAGGGCGCTGTGATGGAAGGATCCTGGGGCGAGGAAGCCTGCCACGTGCCCGACGCGGACGCGGCGATCGCTCTTCTCCGTGCAGAACTGGAGCCGGGCGACATCGTTCTCGTCAAGGCGTCACAATCGGTCGGACTGTGGGCGGTGGCCGATGCCCTGCTCGGCGACCCAGCCGACAACACCGCTGCTACGGGGACGGAGGACGCCCGGTGAGACAGATTCTCTTTGCCGCAGGTATCGCACTTGCGGTGTCGATCCTGCTCACCCCGGTCCTCATCAAAGCCTTCTCCCGGCAGGGCTTCGGCCAGGAGATCCGGGTGGAGGGCCCGCAGAGCCATCAGGCCAAGCGCGGCACGCCCACGATGGGCGGCGTCGCGATTCTCGCCGGCCTGTGGGCCGGATACTGGGGGTCGCACCTGATCGGCCTGGGCTACGACGCTCAGGGACCCACGGCGTCGGGCCTGCTCGTCCTCGGCCTGACCACCGCGTTGGGCGGCGTCGGTTTCCTCGACGACTTCATCAAGATCCGCAAGCAGCGCAACTTGGGGCTGAACAAGACGGCCAAGCTCGTCGGCCAGCTGGTCGCAGCCGTGGCCTTCGGCATCCTCGCGCTGCAGTTCCGCAACAGTGACGGACTGACGCCGGCCAGCACCGACCTGTCGTACGTGCGCGACATCGCCACGGTGTCGATGGGTTCGATCGTGTTCATCCTCTTCGTCTATCTGCTGGTCAGCGCGTGGTCGAACGCGGTGAACCTCACGGACGGGCTCGACGGGCTCGCCGCGGGCTCGATGGCGCTCGTGCTCGGTGCGTACGTGATCATCACGTTCTGGCAGTACCGCAATGCGTGCGTGGTCGAACCGACCGCCGGGTGCTACGACGTCCGCGACCCGCTCGACCTCGCGCTGCTGTGCGCGGCCGCAGCGGCCGCGTGCATCGGCTTCCTGTGGTGGAACGCCGCTCCCGCGAAGATCTTCATGGGCGACACCGGTTCGCTCGCCCTCGGCGGGATGCTCGCCGGTCTGTCGGTCACCACCCGCACCGAACTGCTCATGGTCGTCATCGGCGCGCTGTTCGTCGCCGAAGCCGCGTCGGTGGTCATCCAGGTGGCGGTGTTCCGCTCCAGCCGACGGCGCGTGTTCCGCATGGCGCCGTTCCACCACCACTTCGAACTCGGCGGATGGGCGGAAACCACGGTCATCATCCGGTTCTGGTTGCTCGCCGCCATCGCCTCGGCGATCGGCCTCGCCCTGTTCTACAGCGAGTACCTCGCGGCGATCGGGGACTGACGCCATGACCTACGATCTCGAGCGACTGCGCGGAGCCCGCGTCCTCGTCGCGGGTGCCGGGGTGTCGGGCCGGGCGACGATCGCGCCGCTGTCCCATCTCGGCGCCCACGTCACCGTCACGGACCGCAACGCCGATGCGCTGGCACGGTGCGCCGAACTGGGAGCCGACACGGTCGAGCTGGACCGCCTGCTCGAAGACAACACGTCGCTGCGTGATTTCGCCCTGGTCGTCACGAGCCCCGGTTTTCCGCCGAGCGCACCGCTGTTGTCGCGGGCGGCCGGTGCCGCCCTTCCCATCTGGGGCGATATCGAGTTGTCGTGGCGCATCGACCGGGCGGAGATCTACGGTCCTGCCCGCAGGTGGCTGGTGGTGACGGGCACCAACGGCAAGACCACCACGACGACGATGCTGCACGCGATCCTCGAGGCTGCCGGGATCCCCAGCGCGGCCTGCGGCAACATCGGTCTGCCGGTGCTCGACGTGCTTCGCCGCAGTGAGCCCCGCGCGGATGTGCTGGCTGTCGAACTGTCGTCGTTCCAGCTGCATTGGGCTCCGTCGGTGCGGCCCGACGCCGGCGTGATCCTCAACATCGCCGAAGACCATCTCGACTGGCACGGCGGCATCGAGAACTACATCGAGGCGAAGCTTCGCGCGCTGACCGGGACCGTCGGGGTGCTCGGACTCGACGACCCCATCGCAGGGTCGCTGCGCGACCGATCGCGCGCCGTCTTCACCGTCGGATTCACGCTCGGCTATCCCGATGCCGGCGAACTCGGGATCAGCGGCGACGTTCTCGTCGACCGCGCGTTCGCGGACTCCGCGGTGCTCGCGTCCGTCGACGACGTCACACCTCCGGGGCCCGCGGGCCTGTCCGATGCGCTGGCGGCAGCGGCGCTCGCCCGTGCCATCGACGTCCCGGAATCGGCCGTGCACGACGGGCTGCTGCGGCACCGGGTCGGGCCGCATCGCGCCGCACCCGTCGGGGTCGTCGACCAGGTCCACTACATCGACGACTCGAAGGCCACCAACCCGCACGCCGCGCGCAGTTCACTTCTCGCCCACGATCGCGTGGTGTGGATCGCTGGAGGCCTCCTCAAAGGCGCCCGCGTCGACGATCTCGTGGTCGAAGTGGCACCGCGGCTCTCCGCGGTGGTGCTGCTCGGACGTGACGCCGGGGAGATTGCCGACGCACTCACGCGACACGCACCCGAGGTCCCCGTGGTGCTGGTGGACACGCGCGACGATGGTGCGATGACCAGTGAGCTCCCCGGAGAGGCGCGTGGGCAGGCCGGACCGAGACGAGTCGCCGTGCCCGGCGCCGACGCCCCCACGGCGATGCGTGTCGCCGTGCAGGAGGCCGCCGCGCTCGCCCGGCCCGGTGAGGCGGTGTTGCTGGCGCCGGCCGCCGCGTCGCTCGACATGTTCGCCGACTACGCGCAACGCGGTCGCAGTTTCGTCGCCGCTGTGGAAGAACTCCGCCGGGGCGGGACCGAGCGGTGATCTCGAAGCCAGGCCGAGCGTCCCGACGTCCGGCCGTGGAGGCCCGTGGCGGGCGGCTCGGCGCGTGGATGGCCCGGCCACTCGCATCGTTCCACCTCGTGGTGACGATCGCCGTGCTGCTCACCGTGCTCGGCCTGGTGATGGTGCTGTCGTCGTCCAGCGTCGGGGCCGTGGTGTCGGTGGGGTCCGCCTACGGGCTGTTCACCTCCCAGCTGGTCTTCGCCGCGATCGGCATGGTCATCTTCTATATCGCGTTGCAGATACCGGTCCGGTTGCTGCGCAAGTACTCGTTCGTCGCATTCGCAGCGTCGGTCGCCGCGCTCGTCCTGGTGCTTATCCCCGGCATCGGCACCCTCTCGCAGGGCACACGAGGCTGGTTCGTCGTCTTCGGAGTGTCCCTGCAGCCGTCCGAGGTCGCCAAGATCACGCTCGCATTGTGGGGCGCCCACCTGCTGGCATCGCGACGCGCAGAGAACTCCACGCTCAAGGAGATGCTCGTCCCGCTCCTCCCCGCCGCGCTGGTCGTGACGGGGCTGATCGTGTTGCAGCCCGACCTCGGTACCACGGTGTCGCTGGTCATCATCGTGCTGGCGCTGCTGTGGTTCGCCGGGTTGCCGCTCAAGGTGTACCTCGGGATGCTCGGGACCGCGGTCGCGCTCGCGGCGATCCTCGCGGTCACCGCCGGTTACCGCTCACAGCGCGTGCGCGCCTTCTTCAATCCGGGCGACGACCCCCAGGGCATCGGATATCAGGCACGCCAGGCCAAGTTCTCGCTGGCGGACGGGGGGCTGTGGGGCCGCGGCCTCGGCCAGAGCCGCGCGAAGTGGAGCTACCTTCCGAACGCGCACAACGACTTCATCTTCGCGATCATCGGCGAAGAACTCGGTTTTCTCGGCGGCGCCGCGGTCATCGGCCTGTTCGGCCTGTTCGCCTTCGTCGGGCTCCGCATCGCGATGCGGTCGGTCGACCCGTTCCTGCGTCTGTTCACCGCCACGGCGACCACCTGGATCATCGGCCAGGCCTTCATCAACATCGGCTACGTCGTCGGTGTGCTCCCCGTGACGGGTCTCCAGTTGCCGCTGGTGTCCGCCGGTGGCACCTCGACCGCGACGACACTTCTCATGTTCGGGCTGATCGCCAATGCTGCCCGCCACGAACCGGAGGCCATCGCCGCACTCCAGGCGGGCCAGGACGGCCGGTTCGCGCGGCTGATCCGGTTGCGGCAACCGGAACCGTACCTGCCGCCCCGGGGCGGAACGCGTACCGTCACAGCACGGGCAGCCCAGCGCCGTGGAGACCCGCGGGCCGCCGGCCGCGACGACCGTGGCCGTTCTGCCGGTGCCGGTACCCGGACGCGCCGCGCGCCCGCCCGGGTGGACGGCGCACCCACGCGCAGAGCCGAACCCGCACGGGAATCGGCCCGTGCCGCCCGTCAGAAGACCGCCCGCACCACACGCGGTGCGAATGGACGAACCGGAGAGCGAGGGAATCGTAGGTGAGTGGGGAGAAGTCTGCCCTGTCCGTGGTGGTGGCCGGAGGTGGGACCGCCGGCCACATCGAACCGGCACTCGCCGTGGCCGATGCCGTCCGGGAACTCGTGCCCGATGCGAGGATCACCGCGCTCGGCACCGCGCGCGGATTGGAGACGACGCTCGTGCCGCGGCGCGGGTATCCCCTCGAGCTGATCCCGCCGGTGCCCCTGCCCCGCAAGCCGACCCTCGACCTGGCGAAGCTGCCCGCCCGTGTGGTGGCCTCGGTGCGCCGCACCCGCGAAATCCTCGACGAGGTCGATGCCGACATCGTCGTCGGGTTCGGTGGATACGTCGCGTTGCCCGCCTATCTCGCCGCCGGCGCCGGACCGCTCCGGAGGCGGCGTCGCATCCCCGTGATCGTGCACGAGGCCAACGCGAGCGCCGGTATTGCGAATCGGATCGGCGCGCTGCGCGCCGAACGGGTACTCGCGGCAGTGCCGGGATCGGGGATCCTCCGCCGCGGTGACGCGCAGATCGTCGGTATTCCGGTGCGCTCGTCCATCACCCGTCTCGACCGTCGTGCGCTGCGGGCTGAGGCGCGCCGCCACTTCGGGCTGCCCGACGACGTGCCGGTACTGCTCGTCTTCGGCGGATCCCAGGGCGCACGCTCGATCAACGAGGCAGTCGTCGGGGCATCCGGCGCGCTGGCCGAGGCGGGGATCGCCGTGCTGCATGCGCACGGTCCGAAGAACACCGTGAGCGTTCCTTCCCATCCCGGCCATGCGACCGCGCCGTACGTCGCGGTGCCGTACCTCGAGCGCATGGACCTCGCCTACTCGGCGGCCGACGCCGTCGTGTGCCGTTCGGGTGCGATGACCGTCGCGGAGGTGTCGGCCGTGGGACTGCCCGCGGTATACGTGCCGCTTCCACACGGAAACGGGGAACAGGCACTCAACGCCCGTCCCGTCGCCGCCGCCGGGGGTGCGATGATTGTCGCGGACGGCGATCTGACGCCCGAGTACATCGCCGGCACTGTGGTCCCGCTCCTGCGCGACCGGCAGCGAATCGACGAGATGGGCCGGCGTGCGGGCGCGGCCGGACACCGCAGTGCCGCCGACGAAGTGGCACGAATCGTGCTGGACGTGGCCGGTACGGAACCGAACAGGAGCGAACGATGAGTGCGCAGTTGCCCGCAGAACTCCAGCGGGTGCACATGGTCGGGATCGGCGGCGCCGGAATGTCCGGTATCGCACGCATCCTCCTGGCTCGCGGCGGACAGGTATCCGGGTCGGATGCGAAGGAGAGCCGCGGCGTGCTCGCACTGCGAGCGCGCGGCGCCCAGGTTCGCATCGGGCACGACGCCGGTGCCCTCGACCTGCTCGAGGGCGGTCCGACCGCGGTGGTGACCACGTTCGCCGCGATCCCGCAGAACAATCCCGAACTGGTCGCGGCACGGCAGCGCGGTATCCCGATCCTGCTGCGGCCTACGGTCCTCGCATCGTTGATGCGCGGGCACCGGACCTTCCTCGTCTCCGGTACGCACGGCAAGACCTCGACCACGTCGATGCTGGTGGTCGCGCTGCAGCACTGCGGGTTCGACCCGTCCTTCGCGGTCGGCGGTGAACTCAACGAATCCGGCACCAACGCCCATCACGGCAGTGGGGACGTCTTCGTCGCCGAGGCCGACGAGAGCGACGGCTCGCTCCTGCAGTACGACCCCGACACCATCATCGTCACGAACATCGAGCCCGACCATCTGGACTACTTCGGCACTCCCGAGGCCTACACCCGCGTGTTCGACGACTTCGTCGCGCGCCTGCCCGAAGGTGGGCTGCTCGTGGTGTGTCTCGACGACCCGGGTTCGGCCGCGCTCGCCGAGCGTGTCGTCGCGTCGGGCCGCCGCGACCTGCGGATCCTCGGGTACGGCACGTCCGATGTCATCGGCACGGATCCCGAATACCGTGGCGTGCCTGTGGGCGTGCGACTGCTGGACTGGGAAGCCAAGGACATCGGCGGTGTCGCCGAGTTCCATCTCACCGGTGAAGAGGGTCCGCGCACGGTGCGCCTGTCGGTGCCCGGCCGGCACATGGCGCTCAACGCTCTCGCGGCGTTGCTCGGGGCACTCGACGCCGGTGCCCAGGTCGACGAAGCGATCGAGGGTCTCGCGGGATTCGGTGGGGTACACCGCCGTTTCCAGTACACCGGCCGCGAACACGGCGTGCGGGTGTTCGACGACTACGCGCACCATCCCACCGAGGTCCGGGCCGTTCTGGCCGCAGCCGCCGAACTGGTCGCGGGGGAACCGCTGCGGTACACCGAATCCGGGACGGAACGTCCCCGGGTGATCGTGGTGTTCCAGCCCCATCTGTATTCGCGGACAGAGACGTTCGCCACCGAGTTCGGTGCCGCGCTCGATCTCGCGGACGAGGTGGTCGTCCTCGACGTGTACGGAGCCCGTGAGGAACCGATTCCGGGGGTGAGCGGCGCACTGGTCGCGCGGGCGGTGACCAAACCGGTGCACTATCAACCGGATCTGTCCGCGGTGCCCCGTCAGGTGGCGAACCTCAGCCGACCCGGTGACATCGTGATCACCATGGGCGCGGGCGATGTCACGATGCTCGGCCGGCAGATTCTCGACGCCCTGCACAGCCGGCCCAGCCGGTTCCGGTCCACCGCTTCCGGACCGGAGTCGGCAGGCTCGTGACGCCCTCCTCCACCCGAACGCGGGATCGACGCGACCGCAACACCGCCCGGCGCCCGTCGGGTCGTTCCGTGCGGGTGCGAACGGTGTTCCTCGGCGCCGGTGTCGTGGTGGCATTGCTCGCCGCGATCGCCGTCGCCTGGTTCTCGCCGCTGTTGTCGGTGCGCACCATCGACGTCGAAGGAATCGGCGTCGTGACACGGGAAGAGGTGCTCGACGCGCTCGCGGTCGCAGAAGGCACACCGCTGCTCCAGGTCGATACCGCCGCGGCAGCGCAGCGCGTCGCGACTCTCCCGCGTGCGGCGTCCGTCCGGGTGCAGCGTGAGTACCCGTCGTCGGTGCGGGTGACTGTCACCGAGCGTCAAGCGGTCCTGTATTTCGAGGCGTCCGACGGCACCCACTCGGTCGACGCCGAGGGCGTCGATTTCGCGGTCGAACCACCGCCGCTCCTGACTCCCCGTCTCGTCACCGCGACACCGGGCACCGGCGATCCCGCGACGGTGGCCGCGGTGCGCGTGCTCGACGTGCTGCCACCGGAACTCGGTGTGCAGGTCGACGCCGTGGAAGCCCGCTCGGAGACGGATATCTCGCTCGTTCTGGCGGACGGCCGGGTGGTGGTGTGGGGGAGTGTGGAAAGATCGGAACGCAAGGCAGCGGTGATTCTTCCGTTGCTCACCCAGCCAGGTCAGCAGTTCGATGTCGCCAGCCCGGACCTCCCGACGGTCCGCTGAGGAGATCGCCGCGAAATTCGTGCGCTCTCTCCGGCGAGTCCACTAGCAAATCCCCGTTGTGGTGCCATAGCGTTTCGAACCAGTCGCGCACTTGACATCACCTTCAAGCTATGGTTGAGGGTTTTCACGGTGGCGGCGACATCGATTGATCGAAGCGTGACCCGAAAACCCAGGAAGGCGAGAGCCCATGACGCCCCCGCACAACTACCTCGCCGTAATCAAGGTCGTCGGTATCGGCGGTGGCGGCGTGAACGCGGTCAACCGCATGATCGAGCAGGGACTCAAAGGAGTCGAGTTCATTGCCGTCAACACCGACGCGCAGGCTCTGCTGATGTCCGACGCCGACGTCAAACTCGACGTCGGCCGTGAACTGACCCGCGGACTCGGCGCCGGCGCCGACCCCGAGGTGGGCCGCAAGGCCGCCGAGGACCACAAGGACGAGATCGAAGAGGTGCTCAAGGGCGCCGACATGGTCTTCGTGACTGCCGGCGAGGGCGGCGGAACCGGCACCGGTGGCGCACCCGTCGTCGCGAGCATCGCCCGCAAACTCGGCGCCCTCACCGTCGGCGTCGTCACGCGTCCGTTCTCGTTCGAAGGCAAGCGGCGCGGGAGCCAGGCAGACAACGGCATCCAGTCGCTGCGCGAATCCTGCGACACGCTCATCGTGATCCCCAACGACCGGCTGCTCCAGCTCGGGGACGCCGCGGTGAGCCTCATGGACGCCTTCCGTTCCGCCGACGAGGTGCTCCTCAACGGCGTTCAGGGCATCACGGACCTCATCACCACCCCGGGTCTGATCAACGTCGACTTCGCCGACGTGAAGGGCGTGATGTCCGGCGCGGGATCCGCACTCATGGGTATCGGCTCGTCGCGGGGTGAGGGTCGCGCGATCAAGGCCGCCGAGGCCGCGATCAATTCGCCGCTGCTCGAAGCGTCGATGGAAGGCGCACGGGGCGTGCTGCTCTCCATCGCCGGCGGTTCGGATCTCGGCCTGTTCGAGATCAACGAAGCGGCATCGCTCGTGCAGGAAGCCGCGCACATCGACGCCAACATCATCTTCGGCACGGTCATCGACGACTCGCTCGGAGACGAGGTGCGGGTCACCGTGATCGCCGCCGGCTTCGATGCCGGCACTCCCGCCCGCCGACCGGTGGAATCCGCTCAGCCGGCACAGACCACCACCCGCTCCGCGGGCATCGGGGCCGGGCGGGCCGGTGAACTCGGCCGTTCCGAGCGTGAGAACGCGGACGCGGTTTCGTCCCGGGAGCCCGCTTCCACGCCGGTGGGCGGCGGTCTTCCGCCGACGACCGGTGGAGCTCAGCCCCGTCCCGTCGACGACGAGGACGACGGCGACGACGTGGACGTGCCGATCTTCATGCGCCGTTGACCGATTCGCACACCGGGTTGCGTTCTCGCCGGGTCGTGACCACACGAGCCGGCGGGATCTCGGCCCCGCCCTACGACAGTTTCAACCTCGCCGGCCATGTCGGCGACGATCCCGCGGCTGTGGCCGCCAATCGTCGCCGGCTGGCATCGGTGATCGGCTTGCCCGAAGAACGCTTCGTCTGGATGGAGCAGATCCACAGCCGGAACGTGACGGTGGTGGACGGCCCGGTGCAGGGGGAGGTTCCCGCAACCGACGCCCTCGTGACACGGGCGACGGATCTTGCCCTCGTTGCCCTCAGCGCCGACTGTGTGTCGATTCTGCTGTCGGACGACGAGGCGGGGGTCATCGCGGCGGTGCACGCGGGGCGTGTCGGTGCCCGGATCGGGATCCTCCCGCGCGTACTCGACGTGATGCGCGATCTCGGCGCACGACCGGAACGCATTGCCGCGCTGCTCGGTCCGGCCGCCAGTGGGGCCAACTACGAGGTTCCGGCCGCGATGCGTGACGACGTGGAGGCGCATCTCCCCGGCAGTGCCACCCGAACAGCCCGTGGCACACCCGGTCTCGACCTCCGCGCGGGACTGAGGAGGCAACTCCTCGACCACGGTGTCACCTCGGTCGCCGAGGACCCGCGGTGCACGATCGAGGATCCGATGTTGTTCAGCCACCGGCGCAGTGCGCCCACCGGCCGGTTCGCCTCGGTGGTCTGGCTCGAGGACACCACCGCGGGCGGTGCGAAGGAGGACCCGGCGTGAACTCGGCCGAACAATCCCCGCAGGATCGCCGCGCGGAACTTTCCGCCCGATTGCAGGTTGTGCGTGAGCGTCTCGCTGCTGCAGCCCGCGCGGCAGGACGCGATCCGTCGGAGGTCTCGCTGTTGGTGGTGACCAAGTATTTTCCGGTCACCGATGCGGTGCTGCTCCACGAACTGGGTTGCCGCGCTTTCGGGGAGTCCCGGGAGCAGGAGGCGGCGGCGAAGATCGCGCAGTTCCGCGAGAGGGTGCCGGACGAGGTCGAGTGGCACATGATCGGCCGACTCCAACGGAACAAGGCGCGTGCCGTCGCACGCTGGGCGCACACGGTCCATTCGGTCGACAGTCTTCGGCTCGCCGGCGCTCTCGCCAAAGGTGTTGCCGCCGCGCAAGATTCAGGAGAACGCTCCACGCCGGTGCGGGTGCTGCTCCAGATCAGCCTCGACGGCGACCGCGAGCGCGGTGGGGTGGTCGCCGACGAACTGGACTCCCTTGCCGACGCCGTCGCCGATTCCGGTGAGCTCGAACTCGGGGGAGTGATGGGTGTCCCGCCACTCGGGTGGGAACCGGACGCGGCCTTCGAACGCCTGGCGGAACTGCACGCGCGGTTGCTCCAGCGATATCCCGGCGCAACGGAGTTGTCGGCGGGCATGTCGGGTGATCTTGAACACGCGGTGCGATGGGGATCCACTTGTGTGCGTGTCGGAACGGCTGTGCTGGGTATACGGCCGTTAGCCTGATGGGAACCGCCACGTGAGGGAAGGGCGATCGATGAGCACGCTCCACAAGTTCAAGGCCTACTTCGGAATGGTGCCGCTCGAGGATTACGAGGACGATTACCTCGATGATCCGTCGAGTGCGCGCCGTGAGCGGGATCGCGACTACGGCGAACCGCCGTACTCCTCGTACGCCCCGTCGCACCGCGACGAGTACCCGCCCGTCCGGCGTGACGACAGCGTCCGTGAATTCGCGGACGACGACTTCGATCGCTACGAACCGCCGGCCCGGGCTCCCCGGGTCGAGCCGATCACGGCGCGGGCACCCCGATCCGTAGCGCCGGCACGTGTGCCGGCCCGTTCGGCGCTCGGCGCCGAAGCTCGACTCGACCGCGTGGAACCCCGCCGCGGCGCTCTGTTCGACGAAGGTGGACCGTTGTCGAAGATCACCACCCTGCGACCCCGGGATTACGGGGAGGCACGCACCATCGGCGAGCGGTTCCGCGATGGCACGCCGGTGATCATGGATCTGGTGGAGATGAGCAACGCCGACGCCAAGCGACTCGTCGACTTCGCGGCGGGCCTCGCCTTCGCCTTGCGGGGTTCTTTCGACAAGGTCGCGACGAAAGTGTTCCTTCTCTCGCCCGCAGATATCGACGTCTCCGCCGAAGAACGCAAGCGCATCGCGGAGACCGGCTTCTACAACCAGCAGTAACCGACGCGCGCCGTCACCCTCACGGCTCGCGAACACGCCCGGCCATGATGCAGATCACTGCAGGCCGGGCGTTTCGGTTTGGCTAGCTTGTGTTCGTCGGGCATTGTGGAAACGTGGCCGTATTCGAGGTGCTCTGGTTCCTGCTCTTCATCTTCTGGCTTCTGCTGATCGGGCGGATCATCGTCGAGTTCATCAGGACTTTCGCTCGGGACTGGAAGCCCTCGGGTTTCGTCGTGGTGGTGCTCGAGGCAATCTTCACCGTCACCGATCCGCCGGTGAAGTTGTTGCGGCGGTTGATTCCGCCGCTCAATCTCGGCGGTGTCCGGCTCGACCTTTCGATCATGGTCCTGCTGTTCATCGTGTACTTCCTCATGGCGTTCCTGCCGCGTGGCGGGGTTGTATGACGCGCCGTCCCGGCGCGGCCACGAGGCTCGTGACGACCGCGATGTGCCAGAATGGGAAGCCGGATACAGTGAGTTTTGATACGCGTGACGCACTGTCGATAACACCGAACGCCTGCTTGACCGCTTATTTGACGCGTGAAGGGACCCTTCCATGCCGCTGACACCAGCTGATGTGCACAATGTCGCGTTCAGCAAGCCCCCTATCGGGAAGCGCGGATACAACGAGGACGAGGTCGACGCATTCCTCGATCTCGTCGAGCAGGAATTGACCTCCCTGATCGAGGAGAACGCCGACCTCCGTCAGCGCGTGGCCGAACTCGACCAGGAGCTGGCCGAGGCCAAGAAGGCCCCGCGCTCGGCGTCCTCCGCTCCGGCAGCCCAGGCCAAGCCCGAGCCGGCACGGGTGGTCGAGACTGCGAAGCCGGAACCCGCACCGACGCCGGCGCCCGTGGCGGCTGCCGCGCCGACGAGCGGTGACGCCAGCATGCAGGCCGCCAAGGTGCTCGGACTTGCCCAGGAGATGGCCGACCGGCTCACCGGCGACGCCAAGACCGAGGCCGAAGAGCTCGTACGCAACGCGCGGACGAACTCGGAGCAGCTCGTCTCCGACGCGCGGACGCGCAGCGAAGCGATGATTGCCGACGCACGCCAGAAGTCCGACGCGATGCTGTCGGATGCGCGTACCCGGTCCGAGACGCAACTGCGTCAGGCCAAGGAGAAGGCCGATGCCCTCCAGGCCGACGCGGAGAAGAAGCACACCGAGATCATGGCGACGATCAACCAGCAGCGTTCGGTGCTGGAAGGACGAATCGAGCAGCTCAAGACGTTCGAGCGCGAGTACCGCGTCCGCCTGAAGTCGTACCTCGAATCGCAGC
The DNA here is from genome assembly GCF_012843405.1 of Rhodococcus sp. BL-253-APC-6A1W. Taxonomy (NCBI): domain Bacteria; kingdom Bacillati; phylum Actinomycetota; class Actinomycetes; order Mycobacteriales; family Nocardiaceae; genus Rhodococcus; species Rhodococcus sp. BL-253-APC-6A1W. Next base: position 172,391 of record NZ_JABAFB010000003.1, on the reverse strand, counting down.
TCGAGGAACTCGAGCAGCGTGGCTCCGCGGTGCCCGTCGACGGCGGCCAGGATGCGTTCAATCAGTCCAATTCCTCGTCCTTCGGTTCCACGTCCTTCGCGAAGGGCACCAACTGACCGAGCTCTACGGTCGCTGTTGCCCCGCGGTTGAGGAGGAGCGTCGTGCTGGTCGTGACGCTGGTGCTCGCAGCAATCGGATTCGGTCTTCTCGTCATTGCGCTGATGACCGGTTCGGTGGTGTGGGCGTGGGGTTGCATCGCGGTGTGCGTGGTGGGGGCGGTGCTCCTGCTGGTCAGCGCACTCGGCGCGCGTAACGCGTCGGCAGGCGATCGCGCCGCCCGAACGGGCCGCTCGTCGTCTCGCACGCCGAAGAAGGCCCCGGAAGACCAGGGTTCCTCGGACGAGTGATCGCTCCCTACAATGGGAAGCGCACAATCGTCGAAGATGAGCAGTACCCCCGCCCAGCGGGGCGGCGTCGATCCGGCCATCACCGGGGAGCCTTCGGAAGAACAGCGATGCACCGCTCGTGTGGGCACCGCTCAGTAGAACCGAACGGGTGGGCCCGTCACAGCCCGAAGAACGAGTGGCTCGTTCCGCAGGAGCGAGCAAGCGGGGTGGTACCGCGGTGACCGTGCGAAGGGCACGGTGATCGTCCCCGTGCCGGAAGACACAGGCACGGAGGTATCAACGCTGTGACCGACAATCACGCTGCATCGGATCGCACCCCGGAACCCACGGCGACGCCGGCGGAAGGCAGCGGGTATCCCCGAGTGGACTACGGGCTCCCGCGCGATTCCGGCGTCGACTTTCCCGACCTCGAGGAACGGGTCCTCGCACACTGGGCGAAGGACGACACGTTCCGGGCGTCGCTCGAGCACCGCGCCGGCGCCGAGGACTACGTGTTCTACGACGGCCCGCCGTTCGCGAACGGTCTGCCGCACTACGGCCATCTCCTCACCGGGTACGTCAAGGACCTCGTGCCGCGGTTCCAGACCATGCGCGGCAAGAGGGTCGATCGCCGATTCGGGTGGGACTGCCACGGACTTCCCGCCGAGCTCGAGGCGGAGAAGCAACTCGGCATCACCGACAAGTCGCAGATCGACACGATGGGTCTGGCGGAGTTCAACGAGTACTGCAAGCAGTCGGTGCTGCGGTACACGGGCGAGTGGCGCGACTATGTCACCCGGCAGGCCCGGTGGGTCGACTTCGACAACGACTACAAGACGCTGGACCTGGACTTCATGGAGTCGGTCATGTGGGCGTTCAAGTCGTTGTACGACAAGGGCCTGATCTACCAGGGTTTCCGCGTGCTGCCCTACAGCTGGTACGAGCAGACTCCCTTGTCCAACCAGGAGACCCGTCTCGACGACGCGTACAAGATGCGTCAGGACCCGGCCGTCACCGTGGACATGGTGCTGCGGGCACCGGGCAGCGAGCTCGACGGGGCGAACGCGCTGATCTGGACCACGACGCCGTGGACGCTGCCGTCCAACCTCGCGATCGCGGTACACCCCGACATCACCTATGTCGCGGTGCGGGCGGGCAGCGGTGACGAGGCCAAGACCTATCTGCTCGCGAAGGACCGGCTCGGCCATTACAGCCGCGAGCTCGGAGACGAGCCGGAGGTGCTCGCCGAGTACACCGGAGCGGATCTGGTCGGTCTCGCGTACGAGCCGCCGTTCGATTTCTTCGTCGGCCGGGACAACGCGCACCAGGTGATCGCCGCCGACTACGTCACCACCGACTCCGGTACCGGAATCGTCCACCTCGCACCGGCTTTCGGTGAAGAGGACATGGAGTACTGCCAGCGCAACGGCATCGAACTGGTGCAGCCGCTCGACCCGGGTGGCAAGTTCACCTCGATGGTGCCGCCGTACGAGGGCCTCCAGGTCTTCGACGCCAACCCGGTCATCATCAAGGACCTCAAGGCCGCCGGAAAACTCTTGCGCCACGAGACGATCGAGCACTCGTACCCGCATTCCTGGCGTTCGGGCCAGCCACTGATCTACATGGCGGTGCCGTCGTGGTTCGTCGCGGTCACCGAGTTCCGCGACCGCATGGTCGAGCTGAACAAGCAGATCACCTGGGTGCCCGAACACATCCGCGACGGACAGTTCGGTAAGTGGCTCGAGGGTGCACGCGACTGGAACATCAGCCGGAACCGCTACTGGGGCAGCCCGATCCCGGTCTGGGTGTCGGACAACCCGGAGTATCCCCGAGTGGACGTCTACGGCTCGCTCGACGAACTCGAGCGTGACTTCGGCGTGCGGCCCGACGATCTGCACCGGCCCATGATCGACCTGCTCACCCGGCCCAATCCCGACGATCCCACCGGGGCGTCGACGATGCGCCGGGTTCCCGAGGTGCTCGACTGCTGGTTCGAATCGGGCTCGATGCCGTTCGCGCAGGTGCACTACCCGTTCGAGAACACCGACTGGTTCGACTCGCACTTCCCCGGCGATTTCATCGTCGAGTACAACGGGCAGACGCGCGGCTGGTTCTACACGCTGCACGTCCTCGCGACCGCGCTGTTCGACCGTCCGGCGTTCAAAACCGTTGCTGCCCATGGCATCGTCCTCGGCGAGGACGGCCTCAAGATGAGCAAGTCGAAGGGCAACTACCCCGACGTCAACGAGGTGTTCTCCCGCGACGGCTCCGACGCCATGCGGTGGTTCCTCATGTCGTCGCCCATCCTGCGCGGCGGCAACCTGGTCGTCACCGAGCAGGGCATCCGCGAGGGCGTGCGACAGGCGCTGCTGCCGCTGTGGAACGCATGGAGCTTCCTGCAGCTGTACGCGTCGACCCCCGGAACGTGGCGCACCGACTCGTCGAACGTCCTCGACCGGTACATCCTGGCCAAGCTGGCCGAGACCCGCGACGTCATCACCGACGCGCTCGAGGCCGTGGACATCGCCGGTGCCTGCGACGAGTTGCGCACATTCTGTGACGCACTGACCAACTGGTACGTGCGACGGTCCCGCTCGCGGTTCTGGGACGAGGACCGCGACGCGATCGACACCCTGCACACGGTCCTCGAAGTCGTGACGCGGCTCGCGGCGCCGCTCCTGCCGCTGGCCACCGAAGTGATCTGGCGTGGGCTGACCGGCGAGCGCTCGGTGCATCTCGCCGACTGGCCCACCGCGGAGGAACTGCCCGCCGATCCCGCGCTCGTCACCGCGATGGACGAGGTCCGCGGTGTCTGCTCGACGGTGCTGTCGCTGCGCAAGGCACAGCATCTCCGCGTGCGGCTGCCGTTGCCGCTCGTCACGGTCGCGACACCGGGCTCGGCGCACCTCGAACCGTTCGTCGACCTGATCAAGGACGAGGTCAACGTCAAGAAGGTCGTGACCACCGACGACGTGGAAGCGCACGGCCGCTTCGAGATCGCGGTGAACGCACGGGTCGCCGGACCGCGCCTCGGTAAGGACGTCCAGAAGGTCATCAAGGCAGTCAAGGCAGGGGACTGGACCGAGTCCGAGGACGGCGTCGTCACCGCAGCCGGCATCGAGTTGCTGCCGGAGGAGTACACGAGCAGGCTCGTCGCGGCGGAACCGGAATCCACCGCCGCACTGCCCGACGGCAACGGGCTCGTCGTCCTCGACACGGCCGTGTCCGAGGAACTCGAGGCGGAGGGCTGGGCCAAGGACCGCATCCGGGAGCTGCAGGACGCGCGCCGCAACCTGGGTCTGGATGTGTCCGACCGGATCTCGGTGCAGTTCGAGGTTCCCGCAGACCGCGCCGAGTGGGCGGCCCGGCACCGTGATCTGATCGCCGGTGAAGTCCTCGCGACGACGTTCGACCTCGGCCCCACCGGACCGGACGCGATCGAGCTGGGTGAAGGAGTCCGCGCGTCCATCACCAAGGCGTGAATGCGCGGGCGGGCAGGCGTGAGCGCGTCGGTGTGGGGCTCTAACCTGGAGACGTGCCCGCCTCCGTGAGTCGGCGCTGGGTTCTGCACCTGGACCTCGACGCGTTCTTCGCGTCCGCCGAGCAACTGACCCGGCCGACCCTTCGGGGTCGGCCGGTGCTCGTCGGTGGGCTCGGTGCCCGCGGCGTCGTCGCGGGCGCGAGTTACGAGGCTCGTGTGTACGGCGCGGGCTCCGCCATGCCGATGAGCCGCGCACGCCGGCTCATCGGAGCGTCGGCAGTGGTGCTGCCACCGCGGGGGGTGGTCTACCACCACCTGAGTTCGGTCGTGTTCGAGACCTTGCGTGCCCACGTCCCGGTGCTCGAGACCTTGTCCCTCGACGAAGCGTTCGCCGAACCGACCGGACTCGCGGGAGCGTCCGCCGCCGAGGTCGAGCGGTTCTGCACGGAACTGCGCGCACACGTGCTCGAGCGCACCGGACTGGTTGCCTCCATCGGGGCGGGTTCGGGAAAGCAGATCGCCAAGATCGGGTCGGGTCTCGCGAAGCCCGACGGACTTCTCGTCGTTCCGCCCGACGAGGAATTGGCGCTGCTGCACGGTCTTCCGGTCCGCAAGCTGTGGGGTATCGGACCGGTCTCGGAAGAGCGGCTGCGCAAGCTCGGAATCGACACCATCGGCGATCTCGCATCGATGCCGGTCGCGGAAGCCGCGTCCGTCCTCGGGCCCACCGTGGGCCCGGGGCTGCACCGGCTCGCCAACGGGCACGACGACCGGCCCGTCGCGGAGCGGGCCGAAGCCAAACAGATCAGCGCCGAAACCACCTACGCCACCGACATCGTCGCGCTCCCGGACCTGCGACGCGCCATCTCGGCGAGTGCGCTCGCGGCGCACACCCGGCTGTGCAAAGACGGTCGTGCCGCGCGCACGGTGGTGCTCAAGCTGCGGAAATCCGACATGTCGGTGCTGACCCGGTCCTCGACGCTGCCGTACGCCACCGAAGACCTGCAGGTGCTCACCGCGGCCGCGCAACGGCTCTCCCTCGACCCGCTCGACATCGGCCCGATCCGCCTCGTCGGGGTCGGCTTCGCCGGATTGTCGGCGTCGGTGCAGGACACCTTGTTCCCGGAACTGGACCGGTCGGACGGCGATGCGCCGGACACCGTCGCCGACGACGCGGATCTCCCGGCGATCGCGCCGGTGCTCGCGGACCGGTGGCGTCCGGGAACGGATGTGTTCCATCCCGAATACGGGCACGGGTGGGTGCAGGGAGCGGGCCACGGGGTCGTCACCGTGCGATTCGAGACCCGCTCGACGGGACCGGGACCCGCTCGTACACTCCCTGAAGACGACTCGCGTCTCGAGATGGCCGATCCGCTGGCGAGCTTGAACTGACACGGGTTCTCACTACCCTCACGGTGTTCTTACTACCGCCGGGTACTGTTGCGGACGATCGCAACCGGATGAACCGGGCACGAATACTCGTGCACGACCGAGAAACGAGAAGGACGACAAGTTGAAGCTTCGCAAGATCACCGTGGCCACGGTGGCGCTCGCCGCCGCCCTCACGATGTCCGCCTGCAGCTCGGATGACGGAGGTAGCACCGAGACCACCGCGAAGACCACGACGGCAACCACGACGACCGAGGTCGTTGCGGACTACCCGCCCGTCCCGACCCCGGAGGAACTGCAGGCCTCGCTCGACCGCGCGTTCGACGAGACCGTGCCCGCCGAGGAGAAGACCGACCTGGTGCAGGGCGCCGAGCTCGATCCCACCCTGATCGACCAGGTCGCCATCGCTGCGAAGCAGGCCGGTGCGGTGATCACCATCATCGACGTCAACGACAACGAGAACGGCACCGCCACCGCCGGCATCGAAACCCAGCTCGGCGACCAGGTCGCCACCGGCACCGTCGATTTCGTCGCGGAGGACGGTGTCTGGAAGCTGTCGAAGAACAACGCCTGCGGCATCGTCGCGGCCGCGCAGCTGCAGACCCCTGCCTGCCCCTGATATCCCTGCCCGACCCTGATACAAGGGTTAGGCACAGAACGGTGCCCTACGCGGATTTCCGCGTAGGGCACCGTTTTTCGCTGTTCGGACCCGGTCAGTTCTCGGGGGAGTGCCATTCCACGCGGTCGACCTGCGACTGCGCGAGCCGGGTGGTGGCGTCGGGGTCGACGTAGACCTGGTCGCCCGACAGCACGAGTGTCCCCTCGACGGGCAACGGAAGCATCGGATCGAATGTCATGCTGCCTTCCCCGGCCATCGTGTAGTGCTCGATGTCGAGTTGGCCCTGTCCGTTGGGCAGCATCCACACCGAGCCCTGCGGTGTCTGCTCGACCCGGACGTCGACGGTGACGCGCTCGTCGTCGTCGGAGACCAGCGTGGCGGTGCTCACCTGGTCGATCGTGACGCCGGCGCTCATCACCTGCTGACGGATCTGCCACACCGCGCCCACGCCGATCTCGGCGTCCGGGAACGAGACCATGCGGTACACGGACTGATAGAACGCCTGCTCGATCGCGGAGCGGGCGACGTTCGCCGTTTCCACCGTCGGCGCCAATCGGAGTGCACTGATCGCGCCGGTCGGGGCGACCGTCAGCCCGGCCCGGGAGCCGGCAGCGTCGGCGAGCGCCGACGCGAGCATCGGATCGGGCGACGTCCCTTCGCCGAGAACGATGTCGACGAGCGTGCTCGGCTGGGTGTCGGAGACCGCCTGCGTCACCGACGCGGCGAGGGGAAGGTTGAGTTCGGGAGTGGAGAAGTCCTGACGTGGCTCTTTGTCGATCTGCTGGAACACCTCCGAGCGGGTGGTCAGCACGACGTTCTGCTCGACGTCGGCCGGAGGTGCGAGCCGCACCACCGCGCGGGGCTCGCTGCCCGCCTCCAACACCGTGGTCGTCACCGCGGATACGGGCACCGTCACCTCGGAGGATGTCGCCGCGGATGTAGCAGGGGCGCCCTCCGAAGAATCGCCGCATCCGGTGACGAACGCGGCGAGGGAGAGAACGGCGGCGAGGGCACACGGCCTCGGGTGAGGGAATCTGGACAGCACAGGCACATCACCAGGGTAGCCACGGCGGGAGGGGTGACCGCTCACTCGTGCGGGTAGGGGATGATGTAAAGGTGACTGACGAAGCTTCCCGCCCCGATCCCGCGGGCGATCCCGCTGTGCCGAGGGCGGTGGAGACGCCCACACCCGACGCGGTAGCGGCACCCCTGCCCGACGCGGTAGCGGCACCCCTGCCCGACGCGGCAGAGGAACCCTTGGACGGCGCGGTGAAGTCCCCGGTCGGTCGTCGGGCGACCCGCGCCCTCTTCGTCCTCGCGTTCCTGATCTACGTGGCGGACCTCGTGACGAAGGTGCTCGCCGTCCGCTTCATCGATCCTGCCGATCCGGTGTCCATCGTCGGCGACACGGTGACGCTCACGCTCGTCCGTAATCCCGGTGCCGCGTTCTCCATGGCCACGGGCATGACCTGGCTGCTGACCATCGTCGCGATCGGCGTGGTCATCGGCGTGATCAAGATCGGGAGGACACTGCAGTCGCGCTGGTGGGCACTGGGCCTCGGCCTGGTACTCGGCGGGGCGCTGGGCAACCTCACCGACCGCCTCTTCCGTTCCCCCGGCCCGCTGCAGGGTCACGTGGTGGACTTCGTGTCGGTCGGATGGTGGCCGGTGTTCAACGTCGCCGACTCCGCGATCGTGTGCGGAGCGATCCTCCTCGTCGCGCTGACCGTGTTCGGTATCGAGCCGAACGGCAGCAGGTCCACGAAATCCGACACCACCGGAAAGGAAAGCCGCCAGTGAGGGAAACCCGGTCGATGCCTGTACCCGACGGGCTCGACGGGATGCGTGTCGACGCCGGCCTCGCCCGCCTGCTCGGTTTGTCCCGTACCGCCGTCGCCGCACTCACCGAGGAGGGCGCCGTCCTCGTGGACGGGACGCCCGTCGGCAAGTCCGATCGTCTCTCGGCCGGGTCGTGGCTCGAGGTCGAACTCCCCGAGCCGCCGCGTCCGCTGACCATCGAGCCACAGCCCGTCGAGGGCATGGAAATCCTGTACGCCGACGACGACATCGTCGCGGTCGACAAGCCCGTCGGGGTGGCGGCGCACGCGAGCGTGGGGTGGACCGGGCCGACCGTCATCGGCGGTCTCGCAGCCGCAGGGTTCCGCATCTCCACGTCCGGTCTGCACGAACGGCAGGGCATCGTGCACCGTCTCGACGTCGGGACTTCGGGGGTGATGGTCGTGGCGACCTCCGAGCGGGCCTACACCGTGCTCAAACGCGCCTTCAAGCAGCGCACCATCGACAAGCGGTACCACGCGCTGGTGCAGGGCCACCCGGATCCGAGCAGCGGCACCATCGACGCACCCATCGGCCGGCACCGCAGCAGCGACTGGAAATTCACCGTGGCCGCGGACGGCAAGCCCAGCGTCACCCACTACGACACCATCGAAGCGTTCCAGGCCGCGAGCCTGCTCGACGTCCACCTCGAGACCGGCCGCACGCACCAGATCCGGGTGCACTTCTCGGCGTTGCGGCACCCGTGCTGCGGCGACCTCACCTACGGTGCCGACCCGCGCCTCGCGGCCAGGCTCGGTCTCGAGCGCCAGTGGCTGCACGCAAAGTCGCTGGGGTTCGCGCACCCGACCCAGGGGCAGTGGATCGAGATCGAGAGCAAGTACCCGGCCGATCTGGAACACGCACTCGACGTGCTCCGCAGCGCCTGACCGATGAGGCGCGCGCTCCCGTGGGCGGCTGTCGCCGTCCTCGTTCTCGCCGTGCTCGTCGCAGGGTGGCTCTCGCCCGTGCGGCCCGCCTCGGTACGGAGCGACGGCCTCGGTCCGGACAGCGGTGAACTCGTCGCCGACTATCTCGCACGCGCCGACGCGAGCCTTGCCGACGCGGAACGCGAACCGGACGCCCCGCACTGGGGCCTGATCTCGTTCGAGCGGGAGGTCGACACGGCCGCCGTCGCGGCTCTGCCCGGGCAACTGCGGATCGCGCAGGTGTTGTTTCGCGTTCCGATCGACCGAGTGCAGACGCCGCTCGTCCCGGTGGCAGTGTCGGCGCACCCGGAGGCGCTGCGCAAGGCTCCGCTCGTGGCGGCGGGACGGTTGCGTCTCCAGTCGTCCGGTCCCGACCGGGCCGCGCGGATCGCGGCGGTGTCGGCGGACCGGCTGGCCGCGGGCTGTGCCTGCGTCGTCGGCGTCGCGGTGCGGGGCACCGCCGCACAGTTGCGTGCCGCCGCCGACGACCCGGCAGTACGCGCGGTGGAAGTACTCCCGTCCGATGCCGTCGCGGGACGTTTCTCCCTGATCCCGCTGCTGCCCGAGCATGCCGAGACCGTCGTGCCCGGCCCGGACGACGCCGAACCCTGAGATCGTCCGCCCTCGGCGTGAGCCGGGATCGTCGCAGCCGTACGGTGTCCTCGTGAACCGCCCGACCGCTCCCGTTCTGCGCACAGGCGTGCTGTGCGGCCTCGGCGCATACCTGTCCTGGGGGCTTTTTCCCGCCTTCTTCGGGCTTCTCGCGCCGGCCGGTGCCATCGAGATCCTCGCGCACCGGGTGCTGTGGACGCTCGTGCTCATGGTCGTCGTGCTCGCCGTGATGGGCAGGCTCGGTTCGCTGCGCGGCCTGTCCCTGCGCACCTGGGCACTCGTCGCGGCGGCCTCGGCGGCGATCGCGGTCAACTGGGGCACCTACATCTACGGGGTCACGTCGGGGCGCGTCGTCGAAACCGCACTGGGGTACTTCATCAATCCGCTCGTGAGCGTGCTGTTCGGCGTGCTGTTCTTCCGCGAGCGGCTGCGGCCGGCCCAGATCGCTGCGCTCGTGCTCGCGGTGTGTGCGGTCCTGGTCATCACCGTCGACTACGGGCGGCCCCCGGTCCTGGCGCTGACGCTGGCGCTGTCGTTCGCGTTGTACGGAGTGATCAAGAAGGTCGTGCCACTCGACCCGAGGACATCGCTGGCGGGGGAGGGCGTGGTCGCGGCTCCGTTCGCGCTGGGATACGTGATCTTTCTCGCTGTGACGGGGGCCGGCACCTTCCTCGGTTTCGGTGCGGGTCACACGGCTTTGCTGATGTCCGCGGGGGTGGTCACCGCCGTGCCGTTGCTGTTGTTCGGGGCTGCCGCCCAACGCGTTCCGCTGGCTACGCTGGGGATGTTGCAGTACCTGACGCCCAGCCTGCAGATGGCGTGGGGGGTGCTCGTCCTCCACGAGGACATGCCGGCGTCGCGGTGGATCGGTTTCGTCCTGATCTGGGTGGCGCTTGTGGTGTACAGCACCGACGCGCTGATCCGGTCGCGTCGTGGGCGCGCCGCGGTCAAGGCTGTCGGTAGCTCGGCTTAGACTCGTCGGTGCCCACAGACATCCCGGGAGAGGCACGCGTGGCTGACTCGTTCGTTCATCTGCACAACCACACCGAGTACTCGATGCTCGACGGCGCCGCCAAGGTCGGCCCGTTGTTCGCCGAGGCGCAGCGGCTGGGGATGACGGCCGTCGGCATGACCGACCACGGAAACATGTACGGCGCCAGCGAGTTCTACAACGTCGCCAAGAAGTACGACATCAAGCCCATCATCGGTATCGAGGCATACGTCGCACCCGGCTCCCGCTTCGACACCAAGCGTGTCAAGTGGGGCGACCCGAGCCAGAAGTCCGACGACGTCTCCGGCTCGGGTGCCTATACCCACATGACGATGGTCGCGGAGAATGCCGCCGGCCTGCGGAACCTGTTCAAGCTGTCCTCCCTGGCCTCGATCGAGGGACAGTTGGGCAAGTGGGCGCGCATGGACGAAGAACTCATCGCGTCGCACGCCGAGGGCATCATCGCCACCACCGGCTGTCCGTCGGGCGAGATCCAGACCCGCCTGCGGCTCGGCCACGACCGCGAGGCCCTCGAGGCCGCAGCGAAGTGGCAGGAGATCTGGGGCAAGGACAACTTCTTCCTCGAACTGATGGATCACGGTCTGTCCATCGAACGCCGGGTCCGTGAGGGCCTGCTCGAGATCGGCAACAAGCTCGGTATCCCGCCGCTGGCCACCAACGACTGCCACTACGTGACCAAGGACGCCGCGGAGAACCACGAAGCGCTGCTGTGCATCCAGACCGGCAAGACGCTCTCCGATCCCACCCGGTTCAAGTTCGACGGTGACGGCTACTACCTCAAGTCCGCCGACGAGATGCGCGCCATCTGGGACGCCGAGGTGCCCGGCGCGTGCGACAACTCGGTGCTGATCGGCGAACGCGTGCAGCCGTACGACGACGTGTGGACCCACCGCGACCGCATGCCGATCTTCCCGGTGCCCGAAGGCCACACCCAGGAGAGCTTCCTGCGCCACGAGGTGATGCGCGGACTCGACCGCAGGTTCCCGTCCGGCCCGCCGCAGGAGTACCTCGCACGCGCCGACTACGAGATCGGCGTCATCAACGAGATGGGCTTCCCGGCCTACTTCCTCGTCGTCGGCGACCTGATCAATCACGCTCGGGAGGTCGGTATCCGGGTCGGACCCGGTCGTGGTTCGGCCGCGGGTTCGCTCGTCGCCTACGCGATGGGCATCACCAACATCGATCCCATCCCGCACGGACTGCTCTTCGAGCGATTCCTCAACCCCGAGCGCGTGTCGATGCCCGATATCGATATCGACTTCGACGACCGCCGCCGCGGCGAGATGGTGCGGTACGCCTCGGAGAAGTGGGGCACCGACAAGGTGGCGCAGGTCATCACGTTCGGCACCATCAAGACCAAAGCCGCGATCAAGGACTCCGCCCGAGTGCAGTTCGGGCAGCCCGGCTTCGCCATCGCGGACCAGATCACCAAGGCGCTGCCGCCGCCGATCATGGCGAAGGACATCTCGGTGTCCGGCATCACCGATCCGAGCCACGAGCGGTACAAGGAAGCCGTCGAGGTGCGCGCGCTGATCGACTCGAACCCCGACGTGCGGAAGATCTACGAGACCGCGAAAGGCCTCGAAGGCCTGATCCGTAACGCAGGCGTGCACGCCTGCGCGGTGATCATGTCGTCCGAGCCGCTGATGGACGCGATCCCGCTGTGGAAGCGTGCGCAGGACGGCGCGATCATCACCGGCTGGGACTACCCGTCGTGCGAGGCCATCGGCCTGCTGAAGATGGACTTCCTCGGGCTGCGCAACCTCACCGTGATCGGTGACGCGATCGAGAACATCAAGGTCAACCGCGGGATCGATCTCGATCTCGACACTCTTCCGCTCGAAGACCCGGCGACCTACGAACTCCTCGCGCGCGGCGACACCCTCGGCGTGTTCCAGCTCGACGGCAGCGCCATGCGCGATCTGCTGCGCCGCATGCAGCCCACCGGCTTCGAGGACATCGTCGCCGTCCTGGCGTTGTATCGCCCCGGCCCGATGGGCATGAACGCCCACAACGACTACGCCGACCGTAAGAACGGCCGGCAGCAGGTCACCCCGATTCATCCCGAGCTCGAGGAACCGCTCAAGGAGATCCTCTCCGACACCTACGGTCTGATCGTCTACCAGGAGCAGATCATGCAGATCGCTCAGAAGGTGGCCGGTTATTCGCTCGGGCAGGCCGACATCCTCCGGCGCGCCATGGGTAAGAAGAAGCTCTCGGTGCTCGAGGAAGCGTATGCGGGCTTCCGGGAAGGCATGCTGAAGAACGGCTTCTCCGAGCCGGCGATCAAGGCCCTGTGGGACACGATCCTCCCGTTCGCGGGTTACGCGTTCAACAAGTCGCACGCAGCCGGCTACGGTCTCGTCTCCTTCTGGACGGCGTACCTGAAGGCGAACTACCCCGCCGAGTACATGGCGGGTCTGCTCACCTCGGTCGGCGACGACAAGGACAAGGCCGCGATCTACCTGTCCGACTGCCGCAAGATGGGCATCACCGTGCTGCCCCCCGACGTCAACGAGTCGCACACCAACTTCATGTCGGTGGGTGAGGACATCCGGTTCGGGCTCGGCGCGGTGCGCAACGTGGGCACCAACGTCGTGGCATCGATCATCAAGGCCCGTGAGGAGAAGGGGAGGTTCACCGACTTCTCCGACTACCTCGACAAGATCGACACGGTCGCCTGCTCGAAGAAGGTCACCGAATCTCTCATCAAGGCAGGCGGTTTCGATTCGCTCGGGCATCCCCGTAAGGGATTGATGCTCGTGCACGCCGACGCGATCGACGCGGTGATGAGCACCAAGAAGGCCGAGGCCATTGGCCAGTTCGACCTGTTCGGCGGCGCCGACGCCGACGAGTCGGTCGCGTCGGTGTTCAACGTGAAGATCCCCGACGAGGAGTGGGACAGCAAGCATCGTCTCGCGCTCGAACGCGAGATGCTCGGTCTCTACGTCTCGGGGCATCCCCTCAACGGTGTCGAGCACGTACTCGCCGCCCAATCCGACACGCACATTCCGGCGATCCTCGAGGGCGGGTTCAAGGACGGTACGCAGGTCACCGTCGGCGGCATCCTCGCGTCGGTGAACCGGCGCATCAACAAGAACGGTCTCGCGTGGGCGTCGGCTCAGCTCGAAGACCTCACCGGCGGCATCGAGGTGCTCTTCTTCCCGCAGGCCTACGCCGTCTACGGCATGGACGTCGTCGAGGACTCGGTTGTGCTCGTCAAGGCGCGGGTCTCCGTCCGCGACGACCGCATCTCGTTGATCGCCAACGACCTCGCCGTACCCGACCTGTCCCAGATCGGGGTCGCGAAACCGGTGTCGGTGTCGATGCCGACACGGCTGTGCACTCCCGACAAGGTCGGGGCGCTGAAGAATGTGCTCACGAGGCATCCGGGGACGGCCGATGTGAACGTGCGACTGATCACGGGGAGCAAGGTCACGGTGCTCCGACTCGACGACAGCCTGCGCGTCGAACCCTCGTCCGCGCTGATGGGTGACCTGAAGGCGCTGCTCGGTCCCAGCTGTCTGGCGACCTGACCGGGGACTCGGCACCGGGCTCCGGGGTCGGGGTGTTCCAGCTGTTGTTCCGCGACCGCGGCACACCGCAAAGCCGGAGTCGGGCCCGAGCCGCGCAACCCCTACACCGAGCTGCGCGATGCGCTGGTGGCTCGGGATAGACGAGAAGGCCCTCGCGCTCGAAGGCCCCGGTAGCGGGGTAGTTGTCGACAGTGGGCGATTCGGCAGCCCCCGCCGAATCTGGCACCGCTGCCACAGAAGATCGCCGCGCAGCCGCACTGCGGGGTCTCGTGTGCGCCACCCACCGACCCGGCGAAAGCTCGCCGTACGTGAGACTGCGCGTCAACACCCGATTCCTGATCGGGATCATCGCTGCTCCCAGCGGCGTCGCCGATGCCCTCGACCGCATCGACCTGTACGAACCGACGACACGGTGCCGGCCGCGGTCAACGACAGCATCGTCGAGTGCAGCCATATCAGGCGAGCCCGCCGACCCCGAAAACCGGATAGCGTTGCAGCCCTTCTCGACTGCTTACGCGCCCGGTTCTGGATTGACTCTGCATGCAGGATCGGGTGCGGATTCGAGACCAGAAGATGAGTGACCGCCCATGCGTGGCTCGCTGGTTCGGGCAGACCGCGGCTGCTGCGCATGCGCTGCCGCAGCGGCAGCCAGTGCGGACAGCAGGGCGTCGCGTCCGCTGCGATCGGGTGCGACCTCGACCCCGGCCTCGTTGCGGCTACCCGGTCGGTTTGGGTTCACATCGGGGTCGGCGACGTGTGTGCGGATGAGAGCGGCGAGACGGCCCGGCGCGATCGTGAGGCCGTCGACCGGGCGGCGTCGGTCGATCATCGACACCAGAGCGAACAGTGCCTTGGCCGCATCGCCACGGGCACCCTTGTGTGGAGTGTCGAGCTTCCACTCGGGGAGCCGATCCCGATACTCGTGGGCGATGACCAACAGGGCGCACAGATCCGTGACGTCCTTCGGTGCGAGGCGGCTGCGCCAGGCAAGCGCTTTGAGCACGACCGCCTGCTCGACGTCGGGGACCGGCACCTCGAACAGCAACGTCTCGGAGGTGGTCAGGCGTGCGCGGACCCGCACGTCGAGCGCGTCGGTGGCGAGCACGAGATTCAGGCCGGGAATCGCATGGAATCCTCGGCCGTCGTACTCGATCTTCGCCAAGGGTCGTCCGCTGGTGCTGGGGACCAGCAGGTCCACCGACAGTGGGGTCGCCGAGCCGGAGGGCGCTTCGTAGTGATTCCCTGTCACCAGCCGGTATCCGCGTTCGACGAGCGCGTCGTGCAGAGCGCTGTCGGCAGCGGCGACGGTGTCCATGCCGGCGTCCGCGTCGGCGGTCACCCGAGCGACCGAGTCGGTCGTCGGATAGATCCGGTTGAGCAGGTGCACCATGTGCCCGCCGATCACCCGATAGTTGCTGCCGTAGGCCGCCGCCGCGAGATCGGCGAGGGCGCGCAGCCCGCGATCGGCCGCGTTCGATGCGGCAAGGACTTCGACCTCTATCACAGTGCACCCTTCTTGATCGCGGCGAGCAGGTGCTCGGCGGCCTCGTGTGCGTCGGCACCGGAACTGTGGAGCACATCGTGCACGGCGATCAGCGGATCGGCCAGCAGTGCCGGTTCGCCCGCTGCGGCGGCGGTGCGCCACAGTGTCGGATCCGCCGGCACGGTGACCGCCAGCGTATGGGCCTCTGCGGAGGCGGGACCGAACCCGGCCGTGGCCACGTCGACGAACTCCGGGACATAGAGCACGGCCTGGGCCGGTAGACGCCACGGTGCGTACACGTCCGCGGCCGCATCCCCACTGAGGAGGGCGGTGACACCCCGGTCGGTGCAGAACTCCACCGCGGTGGCCGCTTGGGCGAGAACCGGGTCCGCGCCGTACCAGTACGTCGTCGCACCGCCCGGGCCGGGATAGTCGGCAAGATAGTCCTCGAGCAGTGCCTCGCGGGAGTCGGCGACCCAGCCCGCGGGGGTCCGGTGCACGTGAGGGCACTGTTGCAGCGCCAGCGACACCGCCTGCTGGGTGACGTCCAAAGTCGCTGCGAGTTCTCGTTGGGGCATCGGCTGGTCGGTCAACAGGAGCAACCGTTCGATCGCCCAGCGGGTCCACGGTTTGCGGCCGCGGGCCGGGTGCCCGGCGGACGCGGGCCGGGGGGCGGATTCGGGTGCCACCGGGTAGCGGGTGCCACCGAGCACGATCAGATTCTCACCGGGGGCGATCACGTCGACTTCGCCATCCAAGGCGAGAGTGCGCAGGTGCGGGGTGGCGTGTGGTGTGACGATCAGCAGGTGGCGAGCCGGGATCGGAGTTTTGCGAAGGGCGGTGAGCGTGTGTGGGGTGGGGGGACGCCGCCGCACTCGCACGATGGTGGACCGCGTACGGCCGTCGGGAAGCGTCAGGTCCAGCTCGTGCAGGGAGCCCGACGCGATGCGGATGCCGGCTCGGCGCAGCAGTTCTACCGCGTTGGTGAGGAGCTGTGCTGTCTCTTTCATGCTGGTTCGCCCCCTCTGCCTGAGGATACAAGCATAGATGAAAATACCTGCCTTAGCTTGTATCGCTCAGCAAATCCCTAGGGACGGAGCGGTGACGCAGGGGTAGTAGGCGCTGGCTCCGACGCTGCGTTTAGACGCCAGATGCATTGCCGGATCAGCGGAGGTTGTTGTGCACGACGCGGTCGATCGGTTCGTTGGTACTCACCCCAGACGTGGCTAGCTCGAGTGACCCTGTCGATGACAGGACTGCGATTCCGTGGATGCCCACCCACAGGGCGGCGGCCACCTCTGCCGGGTCCGGCGTGGTCGTCGACTGTTGAACCAACCGGAGCACCTCTCGTTCCGGTCGCGATCACTGGAACCACGCCCGATCGCAGCGTGCCGTGGTGGCGTCGTCGGATGGTGGTCGAGGCCCTCGAACCGCTGGATCTGTCCGTCTATCGGAGAGCCGGCGTCGACGGCGTACGCGCAGCCACTGACGCCGTGATGGCCGCGATCCGGTCCCGAACAGGACAGGAATACGTCGACACCTACGCCAAGGGTTGGGTGCCACCGGCTGCCAGTCCTGAAGCGGCGTGACCAGCAAGGAGTCGCTATGGGTTGCTCTCGCGGTGGCCTGTCACGCGAGCCGACACCAACGCCATCTCGTCGACGGCACTTGTGTCGAGGTCATCGGTTCCTATCTCCAAATCCCAAGTTGCCCCATCGATGACTTCGCGGGCAATGTTGAGGTGTCCGAGATGACAGCTGGTCTCCCCGAGGAGATGCACAACACCCCTTGAGCGCGGATGTGGTGACGCGCTCGAACCGCCAGCACCTCAGTGCCGTTGAGGCCGGGATCGACTTCGAAGTCGCCAGGTACGGAGTAGTTGGGAGCGTTGCCGAGCATGATCTCGTCCAGAAAGAAGCGCACTCCCTCTCGTACATGGACGCTCATACCGAGTGGAGACCACCCCGACTGCACGGCGGATTGGCGGAGCTCGCTCTCCGACAGTCCGACGAGCATTGTGGGGAACTCGCTCCACCTGCCTCGACAGCGCGCGAAGCAGCGGACGGTTGCCCGTCATGGGTTCGCCCTGGGGTCTGCTGACAAGTGCACTCATCTGCAGAGACCGTCTGATGCGACTCGATTTTCGGATCGTGTCGAAGATGATCGACCGGCTCCGATGTCACATTAGAAGGGCCGGGAGGCGGCTCTCGACGGAAGGCAGACCGATGAAGTACGTGATCCTTATCCACTCGAATCCCCAGCCCTGGGGCCACCCGACCGGTGACTACCTGGCAGAGCACCAGGCGCTGCCGCAGGCACAGCGCGAGAGGATGAACGCCGACTTCGAGTCCCTGCTCGGTCAGATGCAGGAGAGTGGCGAGTTGCTCGGCGGCGAAGCGCTCGGAGATCCAGCCGCATCGAAGCTGTACCGTTGGCAGGCCGGGGAACCCACCTCCAGCGACGGACCTTACGCGGAGAGCAAGGAGCACCTGGCCGGCTTTTTCATGATCGACGTCGACTCACCGAGTCGCGCCGAGGAGATTGTCGCAAGGTTCGCCGGGCCGGGTGAGACCGTCGAACTGCGGCCCGTCATGTGGCCCGGAGGCGATAGCAGCGAATGACTGCCACGGTCGGCGAGGATGTGTGGCGGCGCGAGACGCCACACATCCTCGCTGCGCTCGTCAGGAGGTATGGCGACTTCGCCGCCTGCGAGGACGCCGTGCAGGAGGCCCTGATCGAGGCATCCCGTCAGTGGCCCGCGAGAGGCGTGCCGGAGAAACCCCGAGGCTGGCTGCTGCGCGTGGCATCGCGACGCCTCATCGATGCCCGACGCCAGGACGCTGCGCGACGAGATCGCGAACGACACGTCTTTACGTCGGACCAGCCCTATCACGCGGTCGAGGCTGAATCGATGGTCGAGAACCAGGATGCTTCCCTGGAAGTCCTGACCCTGTGCTGCCATCCAGCGCTGACGCCGGAGTCACAGGTGACGCTCGCCTTGAGGACGGTGCTCGGGCTCACCACCAAGCAGATCGCCGCCGTACACATTATTCCGTCCTCCACCGCCGGTCAGCGAATCAGTCGAGCCAAGGCGGCCATCGATCTGCACCGCAGACGATTCCCGCCACCCGCATCGCCGAAAGAGCGACTTCCAGCTCTGATGCACGCGCTGTACCTGATGTACACCGCCGGACACAGCCGCGCTGACGGGAAACAACTGCTCGACGCTGCGGTCACGACCGAGGCGATCCGCTTGGCGCGCCTCCTGTACAAGGGGTTCCGCGATGAGCCGGAGACGGCGGGGCTGCTCGCACTGATGCTGCTCAGCGAAGCGCGTCGGCCTGCGCGCATCACGGTACGCGGCGACCTGATACCACTCAGGGATCAAGACCGCTCCCTGTGGGATCGGGAAGTGATAGCCGAGGGGATCGACCTCATCGAACATGCACTGCCCACCGGTCCGGTGGGCGCCTACCAGCTACAGGCCGCGATCTCGGCGGTGCACGCGGAGGCTCCCGGCTGGGAGGACACCGATTGGGAGCAGATCGCAGAGCTGTACGCCATGCTCGCCCATGTCGCCCCGTCGCCGGCCGTCACCTTGAACTACGCGGTGGCCGTCAGCGAAACACAGGGGCCGGTGAGCGCGTTGAGCATGGTGGAACCGCTCCTCGACGATCCGCGTATGAGCGGAAGTCACCGCCTGCACGCAGTACGGGCTCCCCTCCTTGAAGCCTGCGGTCGCCGGGAAGAGGCGCTGGAGGCGTTCAGGATCGCGAGCAGGCTGTGCACAAACATTCCCGAACAGCGCTTCCTCAACAGCCAGATCACCCGTGTACAGGCTGACGCGATCGAGTAACAACCCCCTGCGTTCTGCTGCCGGCACGCATCCACCTGCGACGGGCAACTGCTCCGACGCGGCCTGCCTCTATTAGAGGCCACACCACCACGTCGCAGTCACTCCGGCATCAGCATGCCGCCGAGGACTCGGCGCACCACAGGCTCGAACATGTCACCGGGCTGGTCGGCGCCGGGATCCGAAATATGGAGCGCAGCTGCAAGATACGGATGATCGCCAACCGCGGCCGTTTTGTGCAAGTACATCACCTGAGAGGATCGACGCTCCCGACTTGCCGTTCCACCACCGACCTCGGCACGAGCGAACTGCTGGACAAGGGTGTTCAGAACGGCCACCACCTGAAGCTTCACCGCCCCCGTCGCGTCGACCGCCGCCATGGCCCGGAGCGCATACTCGAGAAAGTCGATTCCGCGAGGGCCGACGCGCATCGACTCGACCGGAATATCAAGCAGCCACGGGTATTTCACGTGAACGCCCTTCGCGCGAGCCGCGAGGGCGGTGAGGTCGTCGATCGCCTCGCCGCGCAGCGCCACATCGAGGTCGATCTCCCCGGCAGCGGCATCCACCATGAGGTCGAATACTTCGTCGTGCCCCGCCACGTAGCGGTACAGAGCCGACTGACTCACTCCGAGTTTCTGCGCGATCCGGCGAGTGGAGACGGCCGGCAATCCCCCCTCGTTTGCAAGTTCCATCGCCGCGGTAGCGACATCGTCGCGGCTGTGCGCCGGCGCCGGACCGCGTGTGCCGTACGAGCGTTCCCACACTGTCGTGTGCGGTTGCTTCATTCCGGACTGTGTCACTCGACGCCACTCTCCACTCGTTGCTGCCTGTCTTGACCTATACTAAAACTGCGTTCGGTGAACGCAATAAATGGAGGTTCAGGATGGCACTCGACAATCAATGGGGACCGCGGCGATGGGCACAGAACGGATCGGTACGTCTCGCGTTCGATCAATTCCGGCCGGAACTCGGCGGAGAACCGCTACTGATCGCGACGGGGCTGGGTGTCGATCGGCATGCGGTTCCCGACGGGTTCTGTGAGCAACTGGCCGACCACGGTTTCGCTGTCGTGCGGTACGACCAGCGTGACGGCGGCGAGTCGACACATCTGCCGCCGACGGCCGTACGAAACCCGATCGCCGCGCTGCTGGCCAAACGCGGGGAGACCTACACCGCCGAAGACATGGCGGACGACGCAATCGCGGTGATCGACGAGCTCGACTGGAGCTCGGCGCATGTGCTCGGAGTCTCGCTCGGTGGTGCCCTCGCGCAACGCGTCGCCCTTCGGCATCCCGACCGAGTGCGTTCCCTCACGTCGGTCGCGGCCGTCCCGGGCGATGTCGCCGGGTTGCGCACATTCCGCTACATCCGTTTGCGCACCCTTTCGAAGTTTGCGCGCCTCAGATTTCCCGATACCCGAGAGGGCGCGATCGAGGCCGGCCTCGCGGTAGCACGACTGGTGACGTCCCCTCGCCGCGAGTTCGACGAAGCCGAAATGCGCGCACGATTGGAAAGTAATCCCGACCCTGGCGTGCACGACCAACAGGCACAGAGCCGACAAGTCGGCGCTCAGTGGAGCGGACCACCGATCACCGCGATCACGCAGCCCACACTGGTGGTGCACGGCGAGGACGATCCTCTGATCAAACCCGAAGCCGCGCATGCCATCACGGCCCGGATTCCCGGCTCACGCATGCTCATCCTCCCGGAAGCCGGGCACGAGCTGCCTGCGCACGCATGGAAACCACTCGCTGCCGCAATCCGCGAACTTGCAGACACCACTACCTGAGCGAGGTCACGAACTCTTTCGAGCACGGATCGGCTCGACCGGTCGCATCTGTTCACCCACGATCAGCGGCACGCCATCACGGAGGGGACAGACCATCGATACTCACGCGGTACTCGATGCCCTCGAGTGTTGCCATGGTCCAGCCGTCCTTGACTCGGTATCGGCACAGTGCGTTCCGGCCGCATCAACCAGACCGGAGAGGTAGGAGTCGTCCTCGAGTTGCCGCAGTACCAGGTCACGCTGCCCGCATCAACCAGTCACCGTTCACGCCTCGGGGCCGTCCCGTCCGGGCGGTTACGACCGCCGGTAATACGCCCGGCGGACCCACCACACGAGCGTGGTGGCTGCTGCGGCAGTGAGCACCGCGGTCTGTGCGGTGCCGGTGAGGACGAGCAGCGCCACGAGTACCAGGAACCCGACTGCGAGGGCCTCGAGTTTGTACATCGGCCATGCGGAACCGGCGATGTCGATGTGGCTGTCGCGCGCAGCGTCACGGGTCGGCGACTCGAGTGTCGTCATCGCACCTCCTGCGGGTCGGGAAAGCCTTCTGTCAGGGTAGTCGCATCCGAGAATTCGGGTCAACGAACTTTCGGACGGACGTGTGGCGGATCACGGGAACGTGTTCACTGGGTGCATGCCCCTTACCGGAGAATATGAACCCAGCCCCTCGTCCTGGGCGGCCGATCAGGTCGCGACCTACGAGTCGTCGGGCGGTACCGAGGGCACCACCCTCGGCGGCAGGCCTGTGGTGATCCTGACAACTCGCGGTGCCAAGACCGGCAAGCTGCGCAAGACCCCGTTGATGCGGGTCGAACACGACGGCACGTATGCCGTCGTCGCCTCGCTCGGGGGCGCTCCCAAGAATCCGGTGTGGTACTACAACGTCGTCGCAGATCCGCACGTCGAATTGCGCGACGGCACCGAGGTCTACGACATGATCGCTCGCGAAGTGCACGGTGACGAGAAGGCGCTGTGGTGGGAGCGGGCGGTCGAGGCGTACCCCGACTACGCCGACTATCAGACCAAGACGGAGCGTGCCATCCCCGTTTTCGTCCTCGAGCGGACCTAGCACGATGGCCGGGCGCACCGTCGCGGACCAGCTTGTGGCTCAGCTCGTCGATGCCGGCGTCCGCCGGATCTACGGCATTGTGGGCGACAGCCTCAATCCGGTCGTCGATGCGGTGCGCCGCACCGGCGGCGCCGCCCGGGGTGGCATCGACTGGATCCACGTGCGCCACGAGGAGGCGGCCGCGTTCGCGGCGTCGGCCGACGCGCAGATCACCGGTGAACTGGCTGTGTGCGCAGGTTCCTGCGGTCCGGGAAACCTCCACCTGATCAACGGGCTGTACGACGCCCACCGGTCGGGCGCCCCTGTCCTGGCGATCGCGTCCCACATCCCGTCGACGCAGATCGGAACGGCCTATTTCCAGGAGACCCACCCTGACCGGTTGTTCGTCGAATGCTCGGCCTACACCGAATTGATCGGCGCGGCCGCGCAAGCGCCGCGCGTCGTGCACAGCGCGATGGCGCATGCCCTGGCGGCCCCGGGTGTGGCGGTGGCGATCCTGCCCGGCGACATCGCCGCGCTGCCTGCGGCTGGTACGGCACCGCGCCTCGTCCGCACGGGCGCACCCACGCTCGTTCCCGATCCCGCCGACGTCCATGCGCTCGCCGAGGCCGTCAACGCAGCGGACAAGATCGCGATCTTTGCCGGCGAAGGGGTGCGGGGAGCGCGCGAGGAGTTGCTCGCGCTCGCCGATACGGTCGCGGCGCCGATCGGGCACAGCCTGCGCGGCAAGGAATGGATTCAGTACGAGAACCCGTTCGACGTGGGAATGACCGGCCTGCTCGGATACGGCGCCGCACACGACGGTTTGCACGGTGCGGATCTGCTGCTGCTCATCGGCACCGATTTCCCGTACGACCAGTTCCTTCCCGATGTCCGGACCGCCCAGATCGACGTCGATGCCGCGAGGCTGGGCCGCCGCACCGAGCTTTCGCTCGCGGTGCACGGGGACGCGGCCGCAACCTTGCGTGCCCTGCAACCCCTGCTCCAGCGCAAGACCGACCGGGGATTTCTGGAACACACCCTCCAGCGGCATCGCGACCTGATGGAGAAGGTCGTCGGGGCGTACACGACACCGGTGGGCCAGCGAAAGCCCATCCATCCCGAGTATGCGGCCTCGATCCTCGACGACGTCGCAGCGGACGACGCGGTGTTCACAGCGGACACCGGGATGTGCAACGTGTGGTCCGCCCGGTACCTGAACCCGAACGGCCGACGGCGATTTCTGGCGTCGGCCCTGCACGGTTCGATGGCCAACGCATTGCCGCACGCGATCGGCGCACAGATCGCCACACCCGGACGGCAGGTCGTGTCCGTGAGCGGCGACGGCGGACTGGCGATGCTGCTCGGGGAACTGATCACGGTGGCGATGCACCGGCTTCCCATCAAGATCGTCTTGTTCGACAATTCGACCCTCGGGATGGTCAAACTCGAAATGCTGGTCGACGGTCTCGCGGACTTCGGGGTCGACGTCCCGGCGGTGGACTATGCGAAGGTGGCCGACGCGCTGGGGTTCTTCACCCGCCGCGTGGAAGATCCGGGCGACGTGGAGCACGCGCTGCGGGATGCGTTCGCCCAGCCGGGACCGGCGCTGATCGATGTGGTCACCGACCCACGAGCGTTGTCGCTCCCGCCGACGATCACCGGAGAACAGGTCAAGGGCTTCGCCCTGGCCATGTCGAAAGTCGTCATGAACGGGGGAGTGGGCGAAGCCGTGCAGATGGCGAAGTCGAACCTTCGCAACGTGCCGAGGCCGTCGCAGTTCGGCTCCTGACCGGGGCGTCCCGTGGCGTCCGAGAGGCGCGGGTGGGGGTCCCGCGTTGTCGCGCAACCACAGGTAGTGGCAGCATTGACCGGTGACCTCCACCGCGCGAACAGCAGAACCGACACACGAGACGACCGTGCCCAGCGCGGCTGACATCGATGCGGCTGCCGAGCGAATTTCCGCGGTCGTCGCCCCGACCCCCCTCGAACCGAACCCCCGGCTGTCCGCGCTGACCGGCGCCCACGTCTACCTCAAACGCGAGGACCTCACGCGGGTGCGGTCGTTCAAGTTGCGCGGCGCCTACAACGCAATGGCTCAACTCGACGCCAGCGAGCGTGCGGCCGGGGTGGTCACCGCGAGCGCCGGCAACCATGCGCAGGGTGTGGCATACGCCTGCCGCGCGATGGGAATCACCGGCCGTATCTACGTTCCGACGCGCACCCCGAAGCAGAAGCGCGACCGTATCCGCGCGCACGGTGGTGATTTCGTCGAGCTCATCGGTGTCGGCGACACCTTCGACGCGGCGGCCGCCGCGGCCGTCGCAGACGTCGCGCGGACCGGCGCCACGATGATCCCGCCGTTCGACGACGCGCGTACCGCCGCCGGCCAGGGCACCATCGCCCGGGAGATCCTGGAACAGTTGCACGGAGACCTCGACGTGCTGATCGTGCCGGTCGGCGGAGGCGGACTCATCGCCGGACTCGCGGCGTACCTGCGCGAACGATCGCCGCACACATCCATCGTCGGTGTCGAGCCTGCCGGTGCGGCGTCGATGACCGCTGCGCTGGTCGCGGGTGGTCCGGTGACGTTGCCGGAGGTCGAACCGTTCGTGGACGGCGCCGCGGTCAAACGGATCGGTGATCTTCCGTACGCCGTGGTCTCCCGTCTCGGCGCGGAGGTCGTCACCCACTCGAACCTTCCGCTCGTGGCCGCGCTGCGCCGGGAGGGTCTCGGCAGCGGGCCGTTCGGGTTGGCGCAGGTCGACGAGGGAGCAATCTGCACCGCCATGCTCGAGCTGTACCAGAACGAAGGCGTCATCGCGGAGCCTGCCGGCGCGCTGGCAGTGACCGCGCTCGAGTCACTCGCGGTGCAGCCGGGAGCCAATGTCGTGTGCCTGGTGTCCGGTGGCAACAACGACGTCTCGCGCTACGGCGAGATCATCGAGAGGTCGCTCGTGCACCGTGGTCTCAAGCACTACTTCCTGGTGGATTTCCCGCAGGAGCCCGGATCGTTGCGCAGGTTCCTCGACGAGGTGCTCGGCCCCGACGACGACATCACTCTGTTCGAGTACGTCAAGCGCAACAACCGTGAGACGGGTGCGGCGCTGGTCGGCATCGAACTCGGTGCGGCAGAGAATCTTTCGTCGCTTCTTCATCGGATGGACGCGTCGCCTGTCGAGGCGCAGCGGCTCGAGCCCGGGTCGCCGGCCTACCGTTATCTGACGTAGGCCGGCGTCCCCGCCGACGGAGATTTCTCGTCAGACGAGCGGTTCCGATCGGGTCGCGCCGGTACGGGATTCGAGAATCACGAAGGAATGTCCCGGCACGAGCACTGCGGATTCGGTGCGATTGACGGTCGGTTCGTCCCACCACAGGATGGGGCGCCCTCCGACCGGTACCGTCACCGGATCCGGTCCGAGATTGCACACCACTCGTAATGCCCCACGGTACAAGGTGATCCAGCGTTCCTCTTCGTCGTAGGTGACGTGGAGATGCTCGAGCCACGGATCGCTGACTTCTGCCCGCGCGCGGCGCAGCGCGATCAGCTCCCGGTAACAGTCCAGCAGTCGTGCGTGCTCGGGTGCGGTGCGCTCGTCCCAGTTCAGTTTCGAGACCTCGAAGGTGACCGGATCCTGCGGATTGGGAACGTCCTCGGTGTTCCACCCGTGTTCACCGAACTCCCGGCGGCGGCCCTCCACGACCGCCGCGGCGAGTTCCGGTTCGGGATGCGAGGTGAAGTAGCGGAACGGTGTACCGGCACCCCATTCTTCGCCCATGAACAGCATCGGCGTATACGGCGAGGTGAGGACGAGAGCAGCCCGAACGGCAAGCTGCCCGGCGTCGAGATAGGCACCGGGCCGGTCGCCGAGCGCCCGGTTGCCGATCTGGTCGTGGGTGCACGTGTAGGCGACCAGTGAACTCGCGGGCGTGCGGCGGATATCGAGGGGACGACCGTGTATCCGCCCGCGGAACGTCGAATACGTTCCGGCATGGAAGAACCCGTGTCCCAGTGTCTGCGCCAGGCATTCGAGAGACCCGAAATCGCCGTAGTAGCCCTGACGTTCCCCCGACACGGCGGTGTGGATCGCATGGTGGATGTCGTCGGCCCACTGTGCCTGCAACCCGTACCCGCCACCGGAGCGCGGGGTGATCATGCGGGGATCGTTGAGGTCGCTCTCCGCGATGAGGCTCAGGGGGCGTCCGAGATGCGTGGAGAGACGGAATGTTTCGACTGCCAGTTCCTCGAGAAGGTGGGTCGCGGTGTGGTCGAGGAGGGCGTGAACCGCGTCGAGCCGGAGCGCGTCGATGTGGAAGTCCCGGAACCAGCGGAGCGCGTTGTCGAGGATGTACCGGCGGACCTCGCCGGAGTCCGTGCCGTCCAGATTGATGCTGTCGCCCCAGATGCCCGGGGCGGGCGCCACATACGGGCCGAACCTGCCGAGATAGTTACCCGACGGGCCGAGATGGTTGTAGACCACGTCCAGCGCCACCGCGATACCTCGCGCGTGCGCAGCGTCGACGAAACGTTGCAGTGCGGCCGGGCCGCCGTAGGGCTCGTGCACCGCGTACCACAACACACCGTCGTAGCCCCATCCGTGGGGGCCGTTGAAGGCGTTGAGCGGCATGAGTTCGACGAAGCCGACACCGAGATCGGCGAGTTCGTCGAGCCGGCCGATCGCCGCGTCGAGCGTGCCCTCCTCGGTGAACGTGCCGATGTGAAGTTCGTAGAGGACGCTGCCCGGGAGTTGCCGGCCGGTCCACAACCGGTCGGACCACCCGCCGGGGTCGACGGCATGGAGTTGTGACAGTCCGTGCACCCCGTCGGGTTGCCTCGGAGAGCGGGGGTCCGGGAGCACCGTGTCGGTGTCGCCGTCGAGGACGAAGCCGTATCGGGCGTCGGGGGGGACGTCGACTTCGGCACGCCACCACCCTCGCCTGTCACGCTCCATGGGATGAAGAGCCTCGTCGGCGTACAACTGCACTGATGATGGGATCGGGGCCCAGACCTCGAAGGTATGCACCACACCAGCATGCCGTGTGTTCGCCTGCGGTGCAGCGTGTCACCTACGCCGGGACCGATTTCGGCGCGTCGGCGCTGCACGCGGTGCTGCTAGGGTGATCGTGATGTCCGAGCCCGCCCGAAGAACCTACAGCTCGCCGCTCAGAGAAGAAGCGGCGCGCCGGACCAGGGCCGCGATCCGTGGGGCAGCGGCGCGCCTCTTCGTTCGCGACGGATACGTGAGCACCACGGTGCGGCATATCGCCGAAGAGGCAGGTGTCGCGGTGCGGACCGTCTTCACCGCCTACCCCGGTGGAAAGGCAGATCTGTTTCGCGAAGCCCTCGACGAAGCCGTCGCAGGCCCCGGCGACACGTCGGCAACTCAGGGGCGTCCCACCGTGCGGCGACCCGGTGACCGCCCGATGACCGAGGCCGACCTGATCGTCGAGCGGGTCGTCGACTACGGCGCCGAGATGCTCGAACGTGCCGGCGGGCTCCTCATGACTTCCGTCGAGTCGTCGGGCGCCGACCCCGATATGCGCCGGTTCGCGGAAGAAGACGCACGTGCGACCGCCGACAACGCGCGCACCATCGCGGAAGGCCTGTACGAGGGCGGCTGGCTGCGTCCCGACATCACCGCCGAGCACGCCGCCGACGTGCTGTACACGCTCATCTCGCCGCAGGTGCACTCGCTGTTACGCCGTGATTGTGGGTGGGACATCGCGCATTACCGCTCGTGGCTCGCGTCGACGCTCCGTGCGACACTTCTCCGCTGACCGGATCTACCGGCCACCGTCGGCGTCGAGGTAGAGCCAGTCGCCGTTCTCCCGCACGAACCGGCTGTGCTCGTGCATCGAGTCGGACACTCCTGCGTGCGTCCAGTGGGCGCGGAACTCGACGGTGCCTTCCGCGTGGAGGAAACCCCCGCCGGTAGTGTGCAGGATTTCCAGACCGGTCCAGTGTTGTTCGGGATCCAGGTCGAGGCGTGCGGGCCGGGTGGACGGGTGCCAGGTGCGACGGAGATAGTCGACATCGCCGAGGACGAACGCGGTGTACCGCGACCGCATCAGTTGTTCGGCGGTCGGTGCGCTGCGCCCGGCGAGAAATACTCCGCAGCATTCGCCCAGGGGGATACCGCGCCCGCACGGGCACGCGGTGTCGGCGGAATGCACAGAATTCTGACGGCGTCGGACCATCGCGCCATTGTCCCACTGCCGCAGATCCCTCACCGAGGGGCGTGTGGTGGTGCAGAATGCCGACCATGCACGCTCAGCGATACGTCGGGGTGGTCGGACCGGGTGAGGCCACGCCCGAGCAGCGACGGATCGCCCGCACGCTGGGCGGTCTGCTCGCGGGGCGCCGCGCGATCGTGGTGACCGGGGGATTGGGCGGGGTGATGGCCGCGGCGTCCCGGGGCGCGATCGAGGCGGGCGGCACCACCGTGGGTTTCCTCCCCGGTGACGATCGTGCCGACGGCAATCCGTATCTGACGGTGGCGATTCCCACCGGGCTGGGCGAGATGCGTAACGCGCTTCTCGTCCGCAGTTGTGACGCTCTCGTGGTCGTCGGCGGAAGTTGGGGGACGATGAGTGAAATCGCGCTCGCGGTGCGAACGGGTGTGCCTGTCTTCTCCGTCGGCGGATGGAAGATGCCCGCTGGTGGCGTGCTCGACGTCGAATCTCCGGCCGAGGCGGTGGAGTGCGTGCACGCGCTGCTGTGGCGCCAAGAACCCCGGTAAGACGCGCAGCACCGGCCATCCGATGGGATGGCCGGTGCTGCAACGGATGCCGAGAGGAGACGGCGCCGTGTTTCCTGGTCCGGTACGGACGTCTACGAGTTCGCGAGTTCGTAACGCCGGCGGTACTCGCTCTTGGACGTCTCGCTGATGTCGACGTCCGTGGCCCGGGCGCGCAGAGCACCGACCGTCGCCTGCTCACGAGGGATGTGGGCGAACGGGTCCCAATCGAAGAACCGCGCGGCGTTACCGAAGGTGATCTTGTCGATCTCCTCGTCGGTGCACTCGGAGGCGACCAGTTCCTCCATGAGCATCTCGGGGGAGTTCGGCCACGTCGAGTCCGAGTGCGGGTAGTCGCACTCCCACGCGATGGTGTCGATGCCCAAGTGGTTGCGGTTGTTCAGGCCGCTCGGCTCGGTGATGTAGCACGCCAGGAAGTTCTTGCGCCACACGTCCGTCGGGGTCATACCCGTGGGCAGGAAGCTCACTCCCGTCCACGACTGGTTGACGATGTGCCGCTCGAGACGGTCGAGCCACGGAGCCACCCAGCCCACGCCGCCCTCGCTCATGGCGAATTTTAGGTCCGGGAACTTCCGGAAGACCCCGCTGAGCATGACGTCGTTCGCGGCGATCGTGGAGATGAGCGGCGTCAGCACCATCATGTCGTCGATGTTGAAGCCTTCGGGCCGCTTGACCAGGCTGAAGCCGCCACCGATGTGCAGGCTGAGCACGATGTTGTGGTCGACGCAGGCCTTGAAGATCGGGTCCCAGTAGCCGGACTTGAAGTCCGGGTAACCTTCGCCGACACCGTAGGGAGTTTCGGGGATGCTGATCGAGCGGCAGCCCATGGCGGCGAGTCGCGCGATCTCCTTGACGGATTCGTCGACGTCGAAGAACGGGATGATCCCGAGCGGAATGAATCGTCCCGGGTGGGCGTTGGGGACCTCGCCGACCACCCAGTCGTTGAACGCCTTACAGGCGGCGAGGGACAGCTTCTTGTCGGGAAGGCTTGCCAGGTGGGTGCCGGCGAAGCCGGGGAAGGTGGCGAACAGCGTTGCGGCGAGGGTGCCGTTGGCATCCATGTCACGCACGCGCATGTCCATGTCGTAGACGCCGGGCCGCATTTCGGCGTATCCGGTGGGGTCCATGCCCCATTCGCTCTTGGGCCAGGAGACGACGGCGTTGAGGCCGGAGCTTCCCACGACCTTGTCCTGGAACAGCCAGGCCTGCACGTTGGGATTGCGCGGATGGGCGGTCAGGCGCGGTGCCTGGTCCATCAGGCTCTTGGGGAAATACTTTTCGAAGATGTCAGCTGGCTCCACGACGTGGTCGTCGATGCTGATCATCACCATGTCATCAATGTTCATTTGGGTCCGTTCCTCTCCTGTCCTGCGCGGTGAGTGCTCGCAGCGATCCCGGTCACACAAGAGAATATCGCTTCCATGCACGAGAATCGGGTTCAACACTACTGAAAATGGTGCTTCTTGGGAATCCTCGGCCGCCGGAGGTCGGGTTGGCCGTCGTTCCGGTAGGGGAGGTGGGTCCGGGGGAATGTCCGGCGCCCGCTCACCGCGCTGTCCCGTGCCGATAGGTTCCCCTTCGATGAATTCGCTGAAATGCCAGTTCAGCGACAGTTTTCGGGGCCGAAGACGCTAGGATCGGCCGCATGTTCCGGCACCGTCGACGAGGATGTTCCGCGGTGCGGCAGAGGAGGTCGTGGGGCAGACGAGGTCACCCGGCGAGAGGCAGCCGGTTCCGGGGGTCAGGGAGGACGTAGTGGTGGCGCAGAGCGGAGAGTCCCCCCTGCCGGTCGAGGACAGCGATCCGGCGACGGGGGCCGAGCGGTGGGCCGACCGGACAGCGGAGCAGAAGTGGGAGACGGCTCGGACGGTGTGGGACCCGGATCGGTGGCGGACGCAGAACGTCCGGCCGAACCCGCTTGCGGTGCGTTGCTGAGAACGCCTCGGCGACCGAGCAGGTCTGTGGTCTCGACGGTGACGACCGGCCTGACGCCGCGGATCTCGTCTCCCTCGGCGAGCGCCTGACCGGCCTCCGCGTGCAGTGGCGTGAGCTGCACGACCTGGAAGCTCGACTCCGCAGCGAATTACACGCCTCGGGCATCGAGCCGGAGGTTGTGCCGAAGCGGGCGGTGCGTGACATCGCAACGGCCCGACCTTCCTGGAGGGAGCACCCCGTCACCGCCCGTCAAGTGCAGATCCTCGAACGGCTCGAAGCCGAGACGGATGCGACGTTTCCGGCTGGGTCGACCAGCACCCGTGGCCAGGCCTACGACCTGATCGCCTCGTTGCTGGCCGGCAACATCCCGCAGGCGCAGATCAGGGACCGGCTCGCAGGACCCCTGTTCATGTTCGGCCCCGACGTCGCCGAAGAACGCCCCGATCTGGTCGATGCGACCTCGGACATTCCGCGTGCGCGTCTGGCTGCCGAGCTGCGCGGGAACATCATCCCGAATCTGCCTGCACTCGAGGCGCCGGATACCTCCACATTGTTCACCGATGCCGGTGGATACTGTGCGTTGCGCTTGATCGACCATGTGGAGTCCGAGCTCCGCTACTTCCCGGTCCTCGGATGGGACTACACGCTCGACGGCGGTGCCTCGTTCACACAATGCGGCCACAATGCTCGCGTAGCGACCGGCGCGATACTCGAGGCACGCGACAAGCCGGTCCCGGACTGGATCGAGCGCGTCTACCGCCCCTACGCCCAGGCTGATCCCACCTCATGACCGGGGTTACCGATTAGGTCCGGAACGACGAATCGCAACGCGATCGCGGAAGTGGTTGAAGAAGAGGGGCTTTCACCGATCGCAGGCACGGGCACGGCAGTGCTTGCGCGAACCGGATTGCACTGCGCCGCAGTAGGATTCCTCCGGTAGATTCACTATCCCTTCGTGAAGAATGACGTTCTGCAATGAGAGAACATTAGTATTACGCCCACGTATCCGCAAGGATTTCCGGGGAATTACTTTCCGAGTCGCCGAATTGCTTGGTGCCGTTGACAAATGGCCGATGCTCCGTGACAGTGGGCGTGCACCGGGCGGCTTTGCTCCTCGAATCCGGTGAGATGTCATCTGTTCTGTCGGGCGCGCAGCGCTCGAATCGAGTTCTGTCGATCCGTTGCACTGCGCATGGGTGGATGTGTGCGCGTGTGGTTCGGCTCGCCCCTTGTTCCGCACGTCGAGAGGTCCCCATGTTCCGACCCCACCGCTTCCTACCCGCGATCGCGGCGGCCTGCGCCGCTGCCCTTCTGCTGACCTCCTGTGGCGGCGCCGAATCCGGCAACGTCGCCTCCGCGGCAGGCGCCGATGCCGGCGACCCCGTGGCGGGCGGCACCCTCCGCACCATCCAGATGGGCGAGCCGCGCAGCCTGGATCCGGCCGCACTCTCCAATACCTGGGCGCACCAGCCCGTGCTCGGCAACGCGCTCTACGGAACGCTGATGATCAACAATCTCGACACCCTCGACATCGAGTACAAGATGGCGACCGACTTCGCCACCACGGACGGGGGAGCGACCTTCGACCTCGTCCTGCGCCCCGGGCTGACGTTCACGGACGGCACACCGCTCGACGCGGCTGCGGTCAAGTTCAACTGGGACCGGCTGCGCGACCCCGCGCTCGGATCGACCGCGATCCGGCAGGCCGCACAGGTGGCGTCTTCGGAGGTCGTCGATCCGACCACACTGAGGATTGCTTTGGCGGCACCCAATCCGCATTTTCCGCAGGGCATGCTCACTACCTCGATGAACTGGATCGCCTCGCCGGCCGCATTGCAGAAGGGCGCGGCGGAGTTCGACCGTGAGCCTGTGGGCGCCGGGCCGTTCTCCTTGGAGAACTGGGTGCGGGGTGACTCGATCGATCTGGTGAAGAACCCGGACTTCTGGGACGCACCCAAGCCGTACCTCGACAAGCTCACCGTCCGCACCGTGGCCGACAACTCCCAGCGGTTCAACATGATCTCCACCGGCGGCGCCGATCTGTCTCTCGAAGCGAGCTGGGGAACTCTGGCCAAGGCGGACGCAGCGGGTATCCCCGCCGAGGTCGTACCCGCAGGTGGCGGTCAGATCATGATCATGAACTCGGCGCGCGCGCCCTTCGACGATGTGCGGGCCCGCCGGGCGTTATCCCTGGCGGCAGACCTCGACGCCCTCAACAGCGTCGTCTTCAACGGCGAGGGTGAGATCCCCGAGACCCTGTTCCCCGAGGGCTCCCCGTACTTCGCCGACATCCCGCTCGCGACGAGCGACAAGGAGACCGCGCAGCAACTGTTCGACGAACTGGCAGCAGAAGGCAAGCCGGTTTCGTTCACCTTCATGTCCTACCCCACGCAGGAAACGAAGGCGGCCGCCGAGTCGCTGCAGGCGCAACTCGGTGCGTTCGACAACGTCGAGGTCAAGGTCGAGGTGGTGGACTACGCCGCGGCGACGGCCCGCGCCGGCTCGCGCGACTTCGACATGGTGATCTCCTCTGCGATCACTCAGGATCCGGACTACGCGCTGTGGACCGCATTCCACGGTGACTCTCCCGGAAACTTCTCGGGTCTCGACGACCCGGAACTCAACGACGCCTTGGATGCCGGCCGCGTCGCCGAAGGGGCGGACGAGCGCAAGGCAGCGTACGAGACAGCACAGAAGCGGCTCGTCGACCTGGTGCCCGGTATCTGGTACACCAAGGCCGCGCCCGCGGTGGTCTACAGCGAGAACGTCCACGGCGTCCGGATGTTCACCCTCGGCTCACCGATGCCCGAAGAAATGTGGATGACGAACTGATCCGGTTCGTCACGGGAAAGGTGAAGCGATGGAACTGTCTTCGGCGCGGCATGCATTCGTCACCGGCGGGGCCAGCGGGATCGGGCTCGGAATCGTCGACGCGCTGACGCAGCACGGGATCTCCGTGACGATCGCCGATATCGATCGGCAGGCTGTCGAGGCGGTGACGGCCGAGCGGGGGCCCGCGATCTGCGGAGTCGGTCTGGATGTTCGCGATCGCGATTCCTGGGCGCAGGCGAAGGCCGACGCCGAATCGGTGTTCGGACCGGTGGACATTCTCGTCAACAACGCCGGGATCGGGTTCAACGGCCGCGACGTGGTGGATACGGACGCGGACGTTTTCGACCTGCTCGTTGCGATCGATCTGGCGGGAGTGTTCCACGGCGTCACCGCATTCGGTGCGCAGATGCGGGATGCGGGGCACGGGCACATCGTCAACACGGCGTCGGTCATGGGGCTCACGGCGGGTGCTCCGGGCCGCGGTGCCTACAGCGCGGTGAAGAGTGCCGTCGTCTCCCTGTCGGAGGCGCTCCGTGCCGAGATGGCGTCACACGGCGTGGGCGTGTCCGTGCTGTGCCCGGGACTCGTGAGGTCGAACCTCGATGCGAACACCACCCGGTTGGGAGGGCATGTGGAGGATGCTTCACACATCAAAGGCGCGGGAGATGTAGGGATGACACCGGCCGCGGCAGGGGCCTGCGTAGTGCGGGGGATCGCCGAGGATCTGCCCTACATCGTCACGCACCCGGAATATCTCGGGTACATCGAGAAGCGAATGGACGCCATCAGAGCCGCGGTGGAGGCAGTGGCCGCGGTGGAGATCGGGAGCGGAGCAGGGCCGGTGGCCTGACCTGGCCGGCCGGTGCGCTGCTGAGTGGGAACAGTTCGAAAGACAAGTATCCTTGACATGAAATGACAAGCAAGCTTTACTTCTGGCATGCCGGAGACACCGAGAGGCAACAAGGTTCGCGAGCTGCGCAAGCAGGCGCGTCTCACGCAGGCCGAACTCGGTACGGCAGTCGGGGTAAGCCGTCAGAGCATCGTCTCGACCGAGAAGGGTGATTACGCACCGAGTGTCTACCTCGCTCTGCGACTCGCTCGCACCCTCGGTACCACTGTCGAAGAACTGTTCCCACTCAACCCGGAGGGGCTCCCATGACCGCGTTTCTCAAGGCTGCTCGTGTCGTCGCCGACCTCGACGACGACTTCTACCACGACGAACGGCAACGCGATGTCTGGAACGAGGCCTCCGCGGTGGGGTTCCAGCTGTTCCAGTGGTGTGCCCTTGTGGTCGGGGCCGTCCTGCCGTGGGTCGCGGGCCGGGCCGGTGCCCACATCGCGATCGGTGTTCTGGCCACGTGGTTCGTCCTCTCGATGGTGACCATCGCCTATGCCCGCGCTCGAGATGTCGACGTCTACGCCACCGCGAAAACGCTACGTCCGCGAACCGTTTTCGCGGTCGTGCTCTACCTGGCCGGTGTCGCCGGCATCTACGTGGAACTCGCGAACCCCGTCGGCTACGACAGCGCGACCTGGGCAGGTATGGCCGTGGGGGCGTTCGTCGGCGCCGGTGCGGTGGCGGCTGTTCTGGTGTGGGTCCGCCGCCGCGACCGGCGCCGCGAAGCCGAGGAAGCAGCGCGGGACGAAACCGAGGTGTGAGCACGGAGCCCGCAAGTTTCGGTTAGTTTTTGCCCGCTGTGCGGGCATTTAACCACCAAGGTCAACAGACATCATCTCAGTCGCGCACCAGCGCCGCCACCGGCAGCGCTGCGAAAAGATTTGCGGGCCGGACGGTTCCGGAGAATTGCCGTCCCGAGAGCGCATCTGTCCAGGATCCGGGCGGGAGGTGGAACACCGTGTCGCCCCAGCCCGTCGCAGCGAGAGCCGCGGTATGCCGCATCGACAAGGCGAGCACATCGACGTCGTCGGCCGTCGGGCCACGGCCGAATGCCAGGACGTGCTCGGCTCCGGGCCCCGCCGCGAACAACGGGACGTACGCGCCGTCCACGAAACTCTCCGACTTCTCCCGGCGCAGCCGCAGCGCACTCTTCACGACCGTGAACTTCGCGGGCACCGAACCGGATTCGCCGAGCAAGCCCTTGCGGATCGCGAAATCGACCGGACGCCGGTTGTCTGGGTCGACGAGGGAGT
This sequence comes from Rhodococcus sp. BL-253-APC-6A1W, assembly GCF_012843405.1. Classification (NCBI taxonomy): domain Bacteria; kingdom Bacillati; phylum Actinomycetota; class Actinomycetes; order Mycobacteriales; family Nocardiaceae; genus Rhodococcus; species Rhodococcus sp. BL-253-APC-6A1W. The sequence continues at coordinate 136,742 of NZ_JABAFB010000003.1, read as the reverse complement.
CGTCCCACAGTTCCGTCCCCTGGTAGACATCGGGAACGCCCGGCCCGAGAAGCTGCAGGAGCTTCTGCCCGAGGGATGCCGCGGCGACATGCTGCTCGAGTTCGGCGACCAGTCCGGTGAGAGCCACACCGACGGGTCCGCCGCACACGGCATCGAGCCAGTCCGTGACGGCGCCCTCGAACTCCGCGTCGACCTCTGTCCACGTGGAGCGGGTGCCGTTCTCGCGCAGCGCTTTCGTGGCGTAATTGTGGAGCCGCTCGCGCAGTTCCCCGGTGACAACACCGTCGGCCGGCCACACCCCGAACAGTGTCTGCCAGAGGAACAGCCCGATGGCGGCGTCGGGCGGCGGCGCGATCGCATTCCATTCGCCGAGCCGCTGTGACCACAGGTCGGAGACCTGGGACAGCACTCCGATACGAGCGCGCACGTCCTCGCTGCGTTTGGTGTCATGTGTCGACAACGTCGTCATCGCGCGGGGAAGACGACGTGCACGTTGGGTCCAGGAAAGGTGGAATTCGGCTGCGCCGAGGGAGAAGCGGCCCGGCTGCCCGCCGACTTCCTGCAGGGACACGAGCCGGGCAGCCCGGTAGAACAGGCAGTCCTCCACCGCTTTCGCGGTTGCCGCGCCACAGACCTGGCCGAAGCGTGCGGCTGCTTCGCCTCCGGTCGCGAGCGCCGTTGTGAGCATCCGGAGGGCGGGCTCGAGGTCCGGCTTCTCCCGGGCGACCTCGCCGACGATGCGGGGGAGCATCGTGGCGAGCGGAGCATAGTCGGCGCGGTAGACGGGCACCCGCGCCGCGACCGTGGTCACCGCATCGCGCAGGACTGCGTCCGAGAGTTCCTGTGCGGAGCCGGCCGCGCCGTATCCGGCGGTGTCCTTCCGGATCGCGCGGACGAGCCGGGCCACCTCCGGAGCAAGTCCGGACCGCAGCACCGAGCACTTGAGGTCGCGTTCCTGGGAATGCAACCACGCGGCGTCCCCGTCGGAGCCGGTGTAGGTCCGGGACACCGCGGTGAGCGCCTTGTCGCCGCGGGGGTCGACGAACACCGCGGCGAGTTCGTCGAGTGCGTCGTACCCCGTGGTGCCGTCGACCGGCAACGTCATGTCGAGGGGCTCACCCTCGGCGAGGATCTTTTCGATCACCAGCCAGCGCTGCGGTCCGATCAAGGAGCGCAGGCGCTCGAGGTACGCCGACGGATCGGCGAGACCGTCGGGATGGTCGACCCGCAGGCCGTCGACGAGGTCGTCGTCGATCCACGACGCGACCTGGGCGTGCACCGCGTCGAACACCCGCGGGTCCTCGACCCGCACTGCGGCCAGATCGTCCACGGTGAAAAAGCGCCGGTATCCGATCAACCCCGAATCCCAGGGCGCCAGCCGGTACGCCTGGCGTGCGTGGATTTCGGCCGGGGTTCCGTCGTCGGTTCCCGGTGCGATCGGGAATCGCTTGTCGTAGTAGGCGAGCACGGGTTCGTCACCCGTGCGATCCACCGTCAGTTCCTGCACCGCGTCGGCGGAACCCAGCACCGGAAGGGCGATCCGGCCGTCGGCACCGTTGTCCTCCGACCAGTCGATGTCGAAGAACGACGCGTACGCCGAGTCGCGGCCGCGCCGCAGCACGTCCCACCACCAGGCGTTCTGGCGTGGGTCGCCCACGCCCACATGGTTGGGGACGATGTCGACGATCACGCCCATTCCGCGCGAGCGCACCTCTCGTACGAGGTGTTCGAAACCCGCACGCCCCCCGAGTGCCGGCGACACTGTGGACGGATCGACGACGTCGTATCCGTGATTCGATCCGGTGGTGGCGGTGAGCAGGGGAGACAGGTACACGTGCGAGATCCCGAGGCCGTCGAGATAGTCGACGATGGAGACGGCGTCGGCGAAGGTGAACGCGTCACCTCGCATCTGCAGCCGGTAGGTGGACAGCAACGGGAGTGAGGTCATGCGGTCCTCCGCAGCACCACCATCGAACGTGCTTCGACCAGGATCGGCTTTCCTGCGGTGACGCTGAACTCCCGCACGCCGTCCGCGACATCGGTATCGATTGCCACGGACCATTCGTCCGCGTGCGCGCCGTCGGGAGTCACGAACTCGATCGGTTCGTGGTGGGCGTTGAAGCACAACAGGAACGAAGTGTCGACGACGCGTTGCCCGCGCTGGTCCGGTTCGGGGATGCCCTCTCCGTTGAGGAACACCGCGAGCGACTTGCCGAAACCGCTGTCCCAGTGCTCTGGGGTCATCTCTTCCCCGGAGGGAGTGAGCCACGCGATGTCGCGGGACTGGTCGCCGCTGCGGATCGGCCGGCCCTCGAAGAAGCGACGACGCCGGAACACCGGATGCTCGGTTCGCAGCGCGATGACATTGCGGGTGAACGCCACCAGATCGGCATTGGCCTCGGCGAGAGACCAATCCATCCACGACAATTCGTTGTCCTGGCAGTACACGTTGTTGTTGCCGCGCTGGCTGCGCCCCATCTCGTCGCCGTGCGCGAGCATCGGGGTGCCCTGCGACAGCACCAGCGTGGCGAGGATGTTGCGCTGCTGTCGCGCCCGCAGAGTCAGGACCTCGGGATCGTCGGTCGGACCTTCGACGCCGCAGTTCCACGACCGATTGTGCGACTCGCCGTCCCGGTTGTCCTCACCGTTGGCGTCGTTGTGCTTGTCGTTGTAGGACACCAGATCCGCGAGTGTGAAGCCGTCGTGCGCGGTCACGAAGTTGATGGACGCGCCGGGACGCCGGCCGGTGTCCTCGTACAGGTCGGACGAGCCGGTCAGGCGGGAGGCGAATTCCCCGAGGGTCGACGGCTCGCTGCGCCAGTAATCGCGCACCGTGTCGCGGTACTTGCCGTTCCACTCGGTCCACAGGCTGGGGAAGTTGCCCACCTGGTAACCGCCTTCGCCGATGTCCCACGGCTCGGCGATGAGCTTTACCTGCGAGACCACCGGATCCTGTTGTACCAGATCGAAGAACGCCGACAGCCGGTCCACATCGTGCAGTTCGCGGGCGAGCGTGGATGCGAGGTCGAACCGGAAACCGTCGACGTGCATCTCCGTGACCCAGTACCGCAACGAATCCATGATCAGCTGGAGAGTGTGGGGATGCCGGGCGTTGAGGCTGTTGCCGGTCCCGGTGTAGTCCATGTAATGGGTCTTGTCGTCGTCCACGAGACGGTAGTACGCGGCATTGTCGATTCCCCGGAAGCTGATGGTCGGCCCGAGGTGGTTGCCCTCGGCGGTGTGGTTGTACACGACATCGAGGATCACCTCGATTCCCGCTTCGTGGAACGCGCGGACCATAGCCTTGAACTCGGCAACCGCCTCGCTCGGCTTCGACGACGACGAGTACTCCGTGTGCGGGGCGAAGAACCCGAAGGTGTTGTAGCCCCAGTAGTTGCGCAGACCCTGGTCCAGGAGCACCTGGTCGTGCATGAACTGGTGCACGGGCATCAGTTCGATCGCGGTGACCCCGAGGTCGAGCAGGTGGTCGATGACGGCGGGATGGGCGAGACCCGCGTAGGTGCCGCGCAGGTATTCGGGGACGTCGGGATGCGTGGCCGTCATCCCCTTGACGTGTGCCTCGTAGATCACCGTCTCGTTGTAGGGGCGCCGGGGATGCCGGTCGTTCGCCCAGTCGAAGAACGGGTTGATCACCACCGTCGTCATGGTGTGGCCGAGGGAGTCGAGCTGGGGGAAGTCGGCGTCCGGCGCGCCCGATTCCGCGCTCTCGTCGCTGTCGGACTCTGCGTCCGTGTCCGAGGGCAGCGCGTACGAGAACAACGACGCGTCCCCGTCGAAGTCACCGTCGAAGGCCTTGCCGTACGGGTCGAGCAGCAGCTTGCTCGGATCGCACCGGTGGCCGTTCTCGGGGTCGTAGGGGCCGTGGACCCGGTATCCGTACCGCTGGCCCGGCGAGACCGTGGGCAGATATGCGTGCCACACGTAGCCGTCGACCTCTTCGAGCGGAATGCGGGTCTCGGTGCCCTCACGCGAGATCAGGCACAGTTCGACTTTTTCGGCGATTTCGGAGAACAGTGCGAAGTTCGTTCCGGCGCCGTCGTACGTCGCACCGAGGGGGTAGGCACTACCGGGCCACACAGGGATCGGCTCCGGTGTTTCTTCGCTGGTATCCGTGGGGCTGGGCTGCATGACTGCACAGTAGCCGCACCCGGGCGCATGAACTCGCCGGGCGTTCACCACCAGCCGGTAGCGGGACCCAGTTGCGCCTCGAGATCGGGTGTCATCGTGCGCACGTACGTCGTCGTGAGGTGGTTCTCGTCACGGTAGATCAGCACATTGCCCTCGACGACGCGGCAGACCTCGGGCCGGCACAGGGAATCCGACAGGTCGATCAAGCTCACGTTGGGGGAGAAGGCCGAGGCCTCGATCGCCGGGTCGACCGGGTCGAGGGCGTCGGCGCGCGCCACCGCACACGAGTCGGAGTTACCGCCACCTGCAAGGCAATCGGCAGCCCGGTAGCTCATGTCGTCGTGGAACAACCACGGGTTGTCGCGGATCGCGACGACGGGGATGCCGTACTCGTCGAGTGTGCGCCACAGGTCGACGTACCAGAACGGGGTGAAATCGCCGGGCCCCTCGCCTTCGTCCTTCGTCCGCGTCGAGGTGGTGAACAGGTAGTCGGGAGGATCGGCCTGGAGTTCTGCCAGCACCTTCACCGACCATGTGTCGCACTCCACCGTCGGAGATTCCTCCGTGAGCTCCGCGAGCGGGTCCGAGAGCGGGCACCCCACCTTGAGATAGGTGTCGAGCCGGAAGCCGTGTTTCTTGCCGAGGGTGTCGAGTGCCGCGAGCCAGTGCTCGGAGTGGGAGCCTCCGGCGAGCACCATTCTCCGGGTCGACAACGGGTCGCCGTAGGTGCACGTCAGCGGTTCGCGGTTGGTGTGCTGGGCGATGCAGTGGTCGAGCGTCGCCGGCGGCAGATCCCGGTGTGCGACGAGCAGCGGGGGCTGGACGGGCTGCGGCTCGACGTCGACGAAGCCCTTCAGCGCAGCAGCACCGGGATACAGGTCGGGTGACAGTGCCACCACGCGCTCGAGGACATCGTCCTGACGGGCAACGTGGGTTGTCCAGCTTGCGGTCGCGGCCACGAGTGCGACACCGGCCACTGTGACGGACGCCACGAGAACCTTGCGGGTGCGGCCGGACTCGGACCGGCGGATCGGGTTCTCCAGCCATCGCGTGGTGGCCTCCGCGAGCGCGAGAGACACGGCGATCACGCCGAGGCCGCCGAGCAACCCGACCGAGGGCCTGTCCCGGAGCACCAGGTAGCCGATGAGTACCGGCCAGTGCCATAGATAGAGGGCGTAGGCGACGGCTCCGAGCCGTACCAGCGGGACGCTCGACAGCACCCGCGCGGTCGGTGTGTCGGCAACGCTGTCCCCGGCCCGGGTGTTACCGGCCACGACCAGCGCCATGGCCGCGCCGACCGGCACGAGCGCCCACGGTCCCGGGAAGAGACTGTTGCCGTCGAGGACGACACCACAGGCACACAGCACCGCCAGACCCACGACGCCCAGGACGATCCGCGCCGGACGGGGGACCCGCAGCCACGGGGCCACACAGGCGAGCACTCCGCCGAGTGTGAGTTCCCACATCCGGGCGGCGCTGTCGTAGTAGAGCCACGACTGGGGCACGTCGGCCAGGACGGCGTATGTGAGGGAGGCGACGGTGAGGATGGTGAGCAGCACCGTGAGGGGAGCGCGGGCGGGTATCGATCTGCGTCGCAGGAACCACGTCGCGCCGAACACCACGATCAGTGCGCCGATGTAGAACTGGCCCTGGACCGAGATCGACCACAGGTGCTGCAGCGGGCTGACCATCGGGTCGGCCGCCAGGTAATCACTCGCTGTGCGCGCGAGATGCCAGTTCTGCATGAACAGCAGCGACGCACCGGTCTGCTCGGCGACGCGGAACCACTGCGTATACGGCAGCAGCGCCACAGCCGCGACGGTCGTCCCCAGCAGCACGAGCACCAGCGGCGGGAGCAGTCGCCTGCCCACCCGCCGCAACACCGGTCGCGGGTCCAGCGGGGCGTGCGACTCGGCAACCCGGAGCAGGGTGCCGACGAAGAAGAAACCGGAGAGCGCGAGGAAGACGTCGACACCGCCCGACACGCGTCCGAACCAGACGTGGAAGACCACGACGAGGGCGATCGCAAGGCCCCGCACGCCGTCGAGATCGGCGCGATACCCGAGACGGGTGCCCGGTGCCGCAGTGGCCTCCGGGGCCCGGTCCGAGGTGCGGACTGGCATACGTGTACTCCTCAGCGTCGTGGACTCGGCGGTGCCTCGGGCGGGACGCCGTGGAACACGCGAGCAGTTTTCCTGTGACCTTGGTACCCAGGAACTTGGGCAGACTACGTCCAATGCACCCGCCGATTCCAACCGCCTACAGTCGTGCCGTGGTTTCTCCCCGCATGTCCGCCGACCGGATCCGCACGCTCGACGCCGATCATCTGTGGCACCCGTACGGCGCGTTTCCGGCCTCCACGGAACCCCTGGTGGTGGACCGTGCGGCCGGTACGAGGCTGGTGCTCGCGGACGGACGCGAGCTTGTCGACGGCATGAGTTCGTGGTGGGCGGCGGTGCACGGTTACCGGCATCCGGTGCTCGACGCCGCGGTGACCGATCAGCTCGCGAAGATGAGTCACGTCATGTTCGGCGGACTCACCCACGCTCCGGCGGCGAGGCTCGCGGAGTTGCTCGTCGACATCTCGCCGGAGGGCCTGGACAAAGTGTTTCTCGCCGACTCCGGATCGGTGTCGGTCGAGGTGGCCGTGAAGATCGCGTTGCAGTATCAGCGGGCTGTCGGCCGTCCCGAGCGACATCGCCTCCTCACGTGGCGGGGTGGGTACCACGGGGACACGCTCGCCCCCATGAGCGTGTGCGACCCGGAGGGCGGCATGCACGCGATGTGGACGGACGTGCTGGCCAGGCAGGTTTTCGCGCCGGCGCCTCCCCGCGCGTTCGATCCCGGTTACGTCGCTGCCTTCGAGTCGGTCCTGACCGAGCACGCGCACGAACTCGCCGGGGTGATCGTCGAACCTGTCGTGCAGGGGGCGGGAGGTATGCGCTTCCACGACCCGGCGTACCTGCGCGAGTTGCGGCGCATGTGCGACGAACACGGATTGGTACTGATCTTCGACGAGATCGCGACCGGGTTCGGGCGGACCGGGGAGATGTTCGCCGCCGACCACGCCGGCGTCGCGCCCGACCTGATGTGTGTGGGGAAGGCGCTGACGGGCGGCTACCTGACCCTGGCGGCAGTGCTTTGCACGACGCACGTCGCAGAAACGATCAGTGCCGGGGAGGGCGGCGGTGTCATGCACGGGCCCACCTTCATGGCGAATCCACTCGCGTGCGCCGTCGCGGTCGCGTCGACCGAGCTTCTGTTGTCGCGGGACTGGCGGGCCGAGGTGGCCGATCTCACTGCCGGGCTCGTGTCCGGGCTGGCGACGGCGCGCGATCTTCCGGGAGTGACCGACGTGCGGGTGCTCGGCGGAATCGGGGTGGTCGAAACCCGGGAACCGGTCGACATGCGGGCGGCGACCGCGGCGGCGGTGGAGGCGGGCGTCTGGCTGCGGCCGTTCCGGAATCTCGTCTACACGATGCCGCCGTACGTGTGCACGCCGGAGGATGTCGCCGCGATCACCGCGGGTGTGGTCGCTGCGGCTGCCACGGTGCGGGGCTGAACACCCGGGGCTGAACACCCGGGGCTTCCGTACTTGAACACTGTTCAAGTACGGTAGCGCCATGTCCACCTCCGCCGGTCTCGCCTGGCTCGACCACGCCGCGGAACGGCGACGGGTCGCCGGTCTGCACCGAGAACTCGTTCCCCGCACCGTCGCCGCACCGATCGTCGATCTCGCATCCAACGACTACCTCGGGCTCGTCCGCCATCCGGAGGTGCTGGCCGCGGCGACGGCCGCGCTACGCCGCTGGGGCGGCGGTGCCACCGGATCGCGACTGGTTACGGGCACCACCGCCGAACACGAGTTGCTCGAACGCGAACTCGCCGAGTTCACCGGCGCAGAAACCGGATTGGTGTTCTCGAGCGGATACGCCGCCAATCTCGGCGCTGTCACCGCGCTGGCGGGCAGGGACACCGTCGTCGTCTCCGACGCGGGATGCCACGCATCGCTCGTCGACGCGTGCAGGTTGTCCCGGTCGAGGATCGTCGTCACCCCGCACGGTGACGTCCGGGCGGTCGCCGCCGCCCTCGCCGCGCGCACCGAACCGAGGGCGCTCGTCCTCACCGATTCGGTATTCAGTACCGACGGCGACCTTGCCCCGCTGCGCGACCTGCACGATGCGTGCCGCACCCACGGCGCACTCCTCCTCGTCGACGAAGCTCACGGGATCGGGGTCCGGGGAGCGGGCGGCCGCGGGCTCGTCCACGAGACGGGTCTGGCCGGGCAGCCGGACGTGATCGTCACCGCCACCCTGTCGAAATCGCTGGCCTCCCAAGGGGGTGTGGTTCTCGCGGACGCCCGGGTGCGTGAACACCTGATCGACACCGCCCGCACGTTCATCTTCGACACCGGACTCGCTCCCGCCGCGGTCGGTGCCGCGCGCGGAGCCCTGAAGGTGCTGCGCGCCGAGCCCGGACTCGCCGGCGCGGTCCTCGAGCAGGCGGCGCATCTCGCCCGGGTGACGGGTGTACTGCCGCCGCCCTCCGCGGTGGTGTCGGTGATCCTCGGCGACCCGCACGTCGCGGCACGTGCGGCCCGGCGATGCCGCGAGCGCGGCGTGCATGTGGGCTGTTTCCGCCCGCCCTCGGTGCCCGAGGGAACCTCCCGCCTGCGCCTGACCGCACGGGCGAATCTCTCCGAGCACGAACGCGCCCTGGTGGACTCGGTACTCGCCGAGGTAGTGGCCGAGGCCCGCACGTGACCACGCTGTGTATCACCGGCACATCCACCGGAGTCGGAAAAACCGTCGTGACCGCCGCGCTCGCGTCACTCGCCACGAGCCGGGGACTGCGGGTCGCGGTGTGCAAGCCGGCGCAGACCGGGGTCGGCGACGGCGAACCCGGCGACCTCGCCGAGATCGTCCGGCTCACCGGAACCGATATCGAGACCGTCGAACTCGCCCGATACCCCGACCCACTCGCGCCCGACACCGCAGCCCGGCGCTCGGGACGGCCGTTGCTCGATCTCGACCGAACCGTCGACGCGGTGCGTGCGCTCGAGGACACCGCCGACCTCGTCCTCGTCGAAGGCGCCGGCGGCGTGCTGGTCCGTCTCGGTGCCGCCGGGTTCACACTCGTCGATCTCGCCGGGGCGCTCGGCGCACCGACGGTGGTGGTCGTGGCCGCGGGCCTCGGAACCCTCAATCACAGCGCGCTGACCGTCGGGGCGCTGCGCGCGGCCGCCGTGGAATGCCGCGGACTCGTCATCGGCAGCAGTCCTGCCACACCGGATCTGGCGGAGCGCTGCAACGTCGGTGACCTGCCCGCGGTCACGGGTGTGCCATTGCTCGGTTCCGTACCCGAAGGGGCGGCCGCCCTCACGTCCGCGGAGTTCGCGCGCGCTGCGCCCCGCTGGTTGCGTGACGTTCCGGTCTAGGACGGCGAGTGCGCCACCACCCGGATACCGACTCCCGCGAACCCGGTGCGTCGCACCTCGTCGATCACGAATCCGGCCCGTTGCAGGTAGACGACGGGGTCGCGGGTGAGGTGATCTGCTCCGAACCGAATCGACACAGGTTCGAGCACGCGCATCGCCGCTGTCACCGCTCTGCTGGTGGAAGGGCCGTGCTCGGCGAGCACGACCTTGCCGCCGGGCACGAGTACACGCATCGCTTCACGCGCGGCCGACTCCGGATCGGGGATGGTGCAGAACGTGAGCGTCGACAGCACGGTGTCGACCGATGTGTCCGGGACGGAGAGCGACTGCACGTCGCCGCGGACCACGGCGCAGTGGTCGAGCCCGTATTCCTCGATGCGCCGCCGCGCCAGCCGCAACATGCCCTCGGAGAGGTCCACCCCGAGGACTTCGGTGACATCCGGCCCGTACAGGGGCAGATTGAGCCCCGTACCGACGGCGATGTCGAGCACTCGGCCACGGGCCTGCTCGACCGCCCATTGCCGGGGACGGCCGAGCAGGCGTCGCTCGACGACACCGATCTGCGAGTCGTATCGATCGGCCATGGCGTCGAAGACCTGCGCAATTCGTGCGTTGTCCGGCTGCGCCACGAGCCCTCCGTTCCGGGTGCCGGTGTGCGAGGGAAGGCAACCGCTCTTCGCAAACCGGAAACGGCTCGGGAGTACGCACACCTGTCGTAGTGTGAATGCAATCACATGGAGTCGGCGGGCGTCGGCGTGCCGACCGTTTTCCTCGGAGGTACGGATGTCCACCACCGATATGCACGAGCTGCAGAACGCGATCGGCCAGCTACGCCGATGCGTCGGGTCGCTACGGTCGCGCTACGGCGACGCCGCGCCGGTCCGCAGGCTCACCAACGACCTCGACCGGCTCGACATCGACGCGCGTGACTTCCAGGAGACACCGCCGCGTTCGCTGTGGGCGGCATCCGAGGACCGCATCCCGATTCCGGATTCGCCCTACGACGAGTCGTTGTTCCGCGGAGTCGACGCCGACGACGAAGGACTCGGCGGATTGCACGGGGAGCGGTGAGCGCCCCTGCCGGCGCCGGGGTCCGAAGTGCGGCCCGGGCGCGCATCGCCGCGCGCACATTACGGACCGATCGGTGGTGGCAGACACCTGCGCTGACCGTTCTCGGTCTGGCCGCGTTCATCGTCTACGCCACCGTGCGGTCGTTCACGCGCTCTGCCTACTGGGTCGACGAGTACCACTACCTCACGCCGTTCTATTCACCGTGTGTCAGCGCCTCGTGTTTGCCGGGTTCGTCGCACTTCGGCGTGTGGGTCGGCGAACTCCCGCGGTGGATTCCGCTGGCGTTCGTCTCGCTGCCGTTCCTGCTGCTGTTCCGGCTCACCTGCTACTACTACCGCAAGGCGTACTACCGGTCGTTCTGGTTGTCGCCACCGGCCTGCGGTGTTGCGGAACCGCACCGGACGTATACCGGCGAAACCCGATTCCCCCTCATCGTGCAGAACTCGCACCGCTACTTCTTCTACATCGGGTTCGTCATCTCGCTGGTCAACACGTACGACGCGATACTCGCGTTCCACAGTCCGAGCGGCTTCGGGTTCGGACTCGGGAACGTGATCCTGGTCGTGAACGTGATCTTGTTGTGGGGGTACACGCTCTCTTGTCACTCCTGCCGGCACGTCACCGGTGGCAGGCTCAAGCATTTTTCGAAACACCCTGTGCGCTACAAGATCTGGACGTTCGTCTCGAAGATCAATGCGCGGCACATGCAGTTCGCGTGGATCACTCTGGGCACGCTGGTCCTCACCGACTTCTACATCATGCTCGTCGCGAGCGGCACCATCTCCGACCTCCGATTCATCGGCTGACAGACCGGTACGACCGGCACCACACGAGGCACGACGCGATACGGAAAGGCACTACACATGGGGGAAGTCGAGCGGCACGACTACGACGTGGTCGTGATCGGAGCGGGGGGAGCCGGACTGCGGGCGGTCATCGAGGCTCGGCAACGCGGACTGAGGGTCGCGGTCGTCTGCAAGTCGCTCTTCGGCAAGGCCCACACCGTGATGGCGGAAGGCGGGTGCGCCGCCGCGATGGGCAACGCCAACTCGCGCGACTCCTGGCAGGTCCACTTCAAGGACACGATGCGCGGCGGAAAGTTCCTCAACAACTGGCGCATGGCAGAACTGCACGCCCGTGAGGCGCCGGACCGGGTCTGGGAACTCGAAACCTACGGGGCGCTGTTCGACCGCACCCCGGACGGACGGATCAGCCAGCGCAACTTCGGCGGGCACACCTATCCGCGACTCGCCCACGTCGGCGACCGGACCGGCCTCGAACTGATCCGCACGATGCAGCAGAAGATCGTCTCGCTGCAACAGGAGGACTTCGCCGCGACCGGCGACTACGAGGCGAAGGTGAGGGTGTTCTCCGAATGCACCATCACCGAACTCCTTCTCGACGGGCAGGGCCGCGTCGCGGGCGCCTTCGGATACTGGCGGGAATCGGGCAGGTTCGTCCAGTTCACGGCGCCGGCCGTCGTCATCGCGACCGGGGGAATCGGCAAATCCTGGAAGGTGACCTCCAACTCGTGGGAGTACACCGGGGACGGGCACGCCCTCGCGCTGCGTGCCGGTGCCTCACTGATCAACATGGAATTCGTCCAGTTCCACCCCACGGGCATGATCTGGCCGCCGAGCGTGAAGGGCATCCTCGTCACCGAAGGGGTCCGCGGTGACGGCGGTGTCCTGAAGAACTCCGAAGGGGAGCGGTTCATGTTCTCCTACGTCCCGCCGGTGTTCAAAGGGCAGTACGCGGAGACTCCCGAGGAGGCGGACCGCTGGTACGAGGATCAGGAGAACAATCTCCGCACGCCTGACCTGTTGCCGCGCGACGAAGTGGCACGGGCCATCAACTCCGAGGTCAAAGCGGGTCGCGCCACCCCGCACGGCGGCGTATTCCTCGATATCGCGTCGCGGATGCCCAGCGCGGAGATCATCCGGCGATTGCCGTCCATGCATCACCAGTTCCTCGAACTCGCGGACGTCGACATCACCCGGGAGGCGATGGAGGTCGGCCCGACATGCCACTACGTGATGGGCGGCATCGAGGTCGATCCCGACACCGGCGCGGCGTCGGTACCGGGCCTGTTCGCGGCAGGGGAGTGCTCGGGAGGGATGCACGGATCCAATCGTCTCGGCGGTAACTCGCTGTCGGATCTGCTGGTATTCGGCCGTCGTGCAGGGCTCGGTGCCGCCGACTACGTGCACGGTCTCACCACCCGGCCCGAAGTAGCCGACGAAGCGGTGGAAGAGGCGGCCCGCACAGTGCTCTCACCGTTCGATCCCGCCGACCACGACGAGGTGGAGAACCCGTACACGCTGCACCAGCGGCTACAGGGCGTGATGCACGACCTCGTGGGCATCATCCGCACAGCCGACGAGGTGGAACGCGCGCTCGCGGAACTCGACGACCTGCGCGCGCGGATCCCCAACATTGCGGTGGAGGGGAACCGGCAGTACAACCCGGGCTGGCACCTCGCGCTGGATCTGCGGAACATGCTGCTCGTGTGTGAGTGCGTGGCGCGGGCGGCGTTGCTGCGCACCGAGAGTCGCGGCGGTCACACGCGCGACGACCATCCCTCGATGGACGCGAACTGGCGGCGGACACTGCTGGTGTGCCGCAAGTCCGGAGAGGACCGCATCATCCCGCAGGTGTCCGTCGAACGGGAAGAGCAGACCCCGATGGATCCGGAACTGCTCGAACTCTTCGATATCGAGGAACTCGCCAAGTACTACACCGACGAGGAACTCGCCGGTCACCCCGGACGGAGGCACTGAGATGGCCGACAGTGAGGGCTACACCGCCGAGTTCAGGATCTGGCGCGGGGACCGCGACGGCGGGGAACTGCAGGAGTATTCGGTGCGGGTCAACGAGGGTGAGGTGGTCCTCGACATCCTCCACCGACTCCAGGCTACCCAAGTGCCGGACCTCGCGGTGCGATGGAACTGCAAAGCCGGCAAATGCGGTTCGTGCTCGGCGGAGATCAACGGACGCCCGCGTCTGACGTGCATGACCCGTATGTCGCTCTTCGAGACGGACGATCCGATCGTCGTCACGCCCTTACGGGGTTTCCCGGTCATCCGTGACCTCGTCACCGACGTGTCGGGCAACTACGCCAAGGCCCGGGAGATTCCGGCGTTCGCGCCTCCCCCGGACCTCGCGCCGGGGGAGTACCGCATGCAGCAGATCGATGTGGAACGCTCGCAGGAATTCCGCAAATGCATCGAATGCTTCTTGTGTCAGAACGTATGTCACGTGACGCGCGACCACGAGGAGAACCGGCCCGCGTTTGCGGGACCCCGGTTCTTCATCCGCCTCGCCGAACTCGACATGCACCCGCTCGACGTCGCGGACCGGCGCGACCTCGCTCAGGACGAAGCCGGACTCGGCCTCTGCAACATCACCAAATGCTGCACCGAGGTCTGCCCCGAATACATCCACATCACCGACAACGCCATCATCCCGATGAAGGAACGGGTGGCCGGTCGCCGGTACGACCCGGTCGTGTGGCTGGGCAACAAGCTGTTCCGGCGCTGACCTACCCGCGCGGTCGTCAGCTGACGCGCTCGCTCAGAAGCGGCACCAACTGCTCGAGCGCGAACGGAATCGACAGGGCCGAGTTCAGCGAGATGGCGTTGGCGATGTCGCTGCCGCTGTCGAGGACGAGGAAACGGCCGTCCCGCACGGCAGGAAGCTGCTGGAACAAGGGGTTGTCGGTGACCTCGGAGGTCTCGACGAAGATCGGCAGCACGACGAGCAGGTCGGCGTCGAGCATGCCCAGGTTCTCCTCCGAGACCGGGATGAAGAAGCTGTCCGTCTCCACGGCCTCCACGGCCGGGTTGTTGACGAACCCGAGGTCCTGCAGGAACTGCACGCGCGCGTCGCCGGAGACGTACGCACCCCATCCGTCCGAGGTGTAGGCGGCGACGGTGACGGTCTTGCCGGCGAACTCCGGATGCTCCGCCGCCGCGGTGGCGAACTGTTCGTCGATGTCCGCGACCACTTCGGCACCCTTGTCGGGGACGCCGAGCGCGGAGGCCACCATCGAGATCTGCTCGTCGCGCGGCGTCAGATATGCCGTGGCGCCCTTCGGGGGACCGACCGTGGTGGCGATCGCCGAGAGCGTGTCGTACCGGCCCTGATCGCCCGAACTGGCGGTGTCGAGGATGAGATCGGGTGCCAATGCGGCGATCTGCTCGAAGGACGGGTCGACGGTACCGATGATCTCCGGAGACTCCGAGTAGCCGTTCTCGACCCACGGGCCGACTCCGTCGCCACCGAAGGCCAGCCAGTCGCTCACGCCGACGGGCTGGACGCCGAGCGCCAGTGCCGTCTCCGCGTCGCCCCATCCGAGGGCGGCGACGCGCTCGGGCTGTGATTCGACGGTCACATCACCGAACATGGTGGCGATGGTGGCGGGAAACGCTCCGGATCCGTTGTTGCTCGTCTCGTCGGCCGAATCGCTGTCGGTCGAGCCGCACGCTCCCACGGCGAGCGTGGTGGCCGCCATCAGCGCCACAAGTCGGAGTTTCACAGGTGTCCTCGTTTCACTTGCCGGTGCACGTCGTATGTGCGTTAGGTGATCCTAACCCCCGGTGGGGGCGGCACGGTATCTCGGCGGCCGAGTTACATCGACTGTGCCCATCGACCGATATCGCCACGTTCGAGCGCGAGTGCGAGCAGGTCCGGGAAACGGTCCGGGGTGCACGCGAACGCCGGCACGCCCAGAGCGCCGAGCGCCGCCGCATTGTCCCGGTCGAACGCCGGAGCGCCGTCGTCCGATAGCGCGAGCAACACCACCACCTGGACCCCGGCGGCGAGCATCTCGCGCACCCGGGAGAGCATTTCGGCCCGGATGCCGCCCTCGTACAAGTCGGAGATCAGCACGAACAGCGAGTCCGTGGGGCGCGTGATGAGGGTCCGGCTGTAGGCGATCGCCCGGTTGATGTCGGTGCCCCCGCCCAGTTGCGTGCCGAACAGCACGTCGACGGGGTCGGTGAGCTTGCCCGTGAGGTCCACCACGGCGGTGTCGAAGACGACGAGGGAGGTACGCAGCGCCTGCATCGAGGCGAGCACCGCAGCGAAGACCGCCGCGTACACCACGCTCGACGCCATCGATCCCGACTGGTCCACGGCGAGCACCACGTCCCGCTGCACCGCCTGGGAGCGTCGTCCGAAGCCGACGAGACGCTGCGGAACCACGGTGCGATAGTCGGGTTGGTAGTGCGCCAGATTGGCGCGGATCGTGCGGTGCCAGTCGATGTCGCGAGTTTTCGGATTCGAGGTCCGGGACGATCGGTCGAGGGCTCCCGACACCGCGGTCCGGGTGCGCTGGGCGATGCGTTCCTCGACCTCACGGACGACTTTTCCGACGACTGCTCGTGCTGTCGCCCTGGTGGTCTCGGGCATCACTTTGTTGAGGCTCAGCAGGGTGCCGACGAGATGCACGTCGGGTTCGACGGCGTCGAGCAGTTCCGGTTCGAGCAGCAGCCTGTCGAGTCCGAGGCGGTCGACCGCGTCGCGCTGCATCACCTGCACGACCGTCGTCGGAAAATACGTGCGGATGTCGCCGAGCCAGCGTGCGACCTTCGGGGCCGAGGCGCCCAGTCCGCCGCTGCGCGGTCCTCCGGTCCCGTCCGCGTCGGTGTCGTACAACGCGGCGAGGGCCGCGTCCATCGCCGAATCGGTTCCCGCGCCCAGCGCGGTGGTGGATTCTTCCGCGGCATCGCCGAGGAGAAGTCGCCAGCGCCGCATTCGCTCGTCGAAATCCGTTGTCATGCCGGGACCCCCAGAATCAAGGCGGTTGCCGCGACTGCGCGACGGCCGCGTTCGGCGTCGAGTGCCGCAGAGGTGCGGTGCTCGGGGCCCCCTCGCACAGCCCGGCCGAGCAGGCTGCGTTCCCCGTGTGCGAACGAACCGAACGTGCGTCGCAGCACGGGCAGGACGTCGACGAATTCCTCGGAGCGCAGATCCGACACCCACGTGTCGATCAGGGACAGCAGATCGCGGTCGTGCACGAGCAGCAGCCCTCCACCGCCGACGAATCCGTCGATCCAGCGTGCCTTCGCGGCCGCCGCGGACCCCACCGACAACGCGCGGGCGACCCGCACAGCGGTCGCGCGTTCGTCCAATCTCCCCACATCGCGAAGCATCCGGACCGTCCGGCCGGTGAGCACGCCGTCGACATCGTCGCGGTCGCACACCGAAGCGAGCGTGTCGAGCCAGCGTTCCGTCGCGCCGGGATCGTCGCGCAATGCCAGAGCCGTGTGCACCTCGTCGACGGCGTTTCGTACCGTGTCGGCGGCGTCGGTGTCGAGCCCGGTGACGGCGGACGGCAGGCCCGCGCAGACGCGAGCGAGGACCGCATCGGCGACATGCACCAGCGAGGACAGATCGGTCCCGCGCACATCGCCGTAGCGGACCGTACGGATCAGCGACGGGAGTGCCGACATCAGATGCAGCACATCGTGATCGAGCGCGGCGGCCGCGTCGATCGCAGTGACCAGTTGGGGCACCGCGTCGCGCAGATCCGCGAGCAATGCCTGTTCGAGCAGGTCGGTGACCTCGCCGAGCGTGGTGCCCGCGGTCCGGGCGCGGTCGAGCACCGTGGCTGATGCGGCGGCCTCGACGGTGGTGCCCCACCGGGACGCCTCCACGATGGCGACCGCCAGTTCCGGATCCCATTGCAGCGACCAGGTCTCGCGAAACGTTCCCGTCGAACGCACCGCGCTCTCGGCCGGTAGCGCCCACTCGATCCCGAGCAGCGACAACTTGTGCAACAGGCGGGATCGTTGCAGATCGAGATCTTTGCGGAGGTCGAGGTCCAGCTTCTTGGCGATCGGGGCGCGTTTGAGCCGAAGGCTTTTCGAGCGCGCCTGCAGGTCGGCGTCCAGCGGAACCGTCGGGGTGTCCTCGGGAACCGCGCCGAGTGCTTCTCCGATCACGAGTGTGCGCGCCACGAAGTCGAGCAGCACCTCGTCGCCGTCGCACAGGACCGCACGGGTGGCCTCGACGGCCTCCGCCAAACCGGGCACAGCGCGGCCGCGCAGCGCCGCGAGCGTATCGGCGAGGCGGGTGGCTTCGATGACATGCGCGCTCGAGACCGGGAGGTCTTCCTCGCGCAGCACCCGCGCGACGCGGGTGAACCAGCGTGCGGTCGTGTCGTCCGGGTAGCGGAAGAGGTGGTCGTACCAGCCGGGCGAGGTGATGCCGGCGCCGTAGCCGGACGCGGCAGAGAGCCGCGAATGGGTCCACGGCACCCACGTGAGCGCCGCTTTCACCTTCGGAAGACCTCTGAGCACGCGCGCGTCCGGCGCCGCCGGACCGAGCGGGCCGCTCAGGGCGGGCGCGTGCATCGCCCCGCACACGACGGCAATGTTGCGGGCACCGGCCTTGACGGCCGTGCGCAACACCTGCCGCATGTGGGCTTCGCGGCGCGCCGTGTGCTCGTCGAGTTCCACGTCGGCGCGCAAGGCCGCCATCGCCGCAGTGATCTCGTCGAACGCTCCGGCCCCCGACTCCTCCTCCGCCGAGGCATGCTCGATCACGGCATCCCACCACTGCTCGAAGTCGTCGTAACCCGCCGCGGACGCCAGCGCCGCGAGCGGGTCGGTGCGCTCCGCAGATTCCGGAGAACGGTCCGCGGCCAACGATACTGCCGCCGGAAGGTCGCAGAAGCGCACGTCGGCGTCGTGCAGGATCGCCCAGCGCAATGCCTGCCACTCCGGCGAGAACGCCGCGAACGGCCAGAACGCCGCGCGCGCGGGTTCGTCGCGCACGTAGGCGAGCAGCGCGACCGGCGGTTGCATCTCGTCGGATGCGGCAAGGGCGAGGAACGGATCGGCGTCGGCCGGTCCCTCGATCAGGACGGTGTCGGGCTCGAACTCCGCGAGGGCGCGCAGCACCGCCCGCGCCGACCCCGGCCCGTGGTGCCGGATGCCGAAGACCCGGATTTCGGCGCCGTCGCTCACCCGGTGATCTCCCGGCATGCGCGATAGAAGTCCGCCCACTCGGGACGCTCCCGCACGACCGCCTCGAGATATTCGTTCCACACCACGCGGTCGGCGACCGGGTCCTTCACCACCGACCCGAGGATGCCCGCGGCGATGTCGGTGGAGCGCAGGACTCCGTCACCGAAGTGCGCCGAGAGCGCCAGCCCACCGGTGACCACGGAGATCGCTTCGGCGGTCGACAAGGTGCCGGACGGCGACTTGAGTTTGGTGCGTCCGTCGGTGGTCACACCCTGGCGCAGTTCCCGGAACACAGTGACCACGCGCCGGATCTCCTCGGCGGCAGCAGGGATCTTCGGGAGTTCGAGCGAGGTTCCGAGTTGTTCGACGCGACGGGTCACGATCGCGACCTCGTCCTCTTCGCTGGCGGGCAGGGGGAGCACCACGGTGTTGAATCGTCGTCGCAGCGCCGAGGACAGTTCGTTGACGCCCCGATCGCGATCGTTGGCGGTGGCGATCACGTTGAAGCCCTTGCTCGCCTGCACTTCGATGCCGAGTTCGGCGACGGGCAGCGTCTTTTCCGACAGGATCGTGATGAGGGCGTCCTGCACGTCCGCGGGGATGCGGGTGAGTTCCTCGATGCGGGCGATGGCACCGTCGCGCATCGCCGTCATGATCGGCGACGGGACGAGCGCGTCCGCAGACGGTCCTTCGGCGAGCAGTCGCGCGTAGTTCCAGCCGTAGCGGACCGAGTCCTCGGACGTGCCGGCCGTGCCCTGGACCAGTCGGGTCGACGACCCGCTGATCGCAGCGGAAAGATGTTCGGACACCCACGTTTTGGCGGTACCCGGGACACCGAGCAGCAACAAGGCGCGGTCGGTGGCGAGGGTGGCCACCGCGACCTCCATCAGACGTCGCGGGCCCACATACTTGGGGCTGACGACGGTGCCGTCGGACAGTTCGCCGCCCAGCAGGTACGTCACCACCGCCCACGGCGACAGGTGCCAGGACGGCGGGCGGGGCCGGTCGTCGAGCCGCGCCAGCGCCGCGAGTTCGTGCGCGTACTGCTGCTCCGCATGGGGGCGCAACAGCGTTGGTTCGGAAACGGCGTCGGTCAACTCAGCTCCTCGTGAAGGGTCTTGCGCAGGGTCAAGGTGTCGGCGGCCGTCGCGAACAGGTTCAGCCGGTCGAGGTGGTCGGTGCGGTTCGCGGCGTCGGCGAGCAGTTCGGTGAGCTCGAACGGTGCGCGATGCGCGATCAGCGCGAGGATCGTCCGGAACGAGCGGACGCCGGTTCCCTCATCGCCGTACAGCGCGATGAGTACCTTCTCCGCCAGATCCCGGGGCCACGGCGCGGGGAGAGCGCCGAGCAGGTCGGGGTCGAGCAGGGCGCGGCCGGCCGAGTCGTGCAGATGCGCCACCAGTACGGGGCGGGGCAGCGCCTGCGCGACGTCGGCACCGACCGTGCCGTCGCGGCGCAGCAGTGCGGCGGCCCATTCTCCGTTGCGATGCAGGGCAGTGGCCGCAGCCCAGCCCGCGTCGAGCGCCTCGCGTGCGGGTTCGCCGACGCGGTACCCGAGTACCTGCCGGGCGGTCGGAGCGATGTGCTGCCACGCGGACGGAGGAGCGGAGGACACGACCGTCGTCAGCCGGCGCATCGCGACACCACCCGGCCGGGAGGCGCCCTCGTCCACGCCGTCGCGCAGCGCTTCCGCGTCGAGTCGGTCCGGGACCTCGACCACGAGATCGCCGTCGTCGACGCGTGTCCACTCCCGCACCCGCCGGGACATCCGCTCGGCAAAATCGGAGTCGGGGAGGCGGCGCAGCAACCCGAGGGCGGTCGCGCGGACCTTGCGGCTGCGGTCGTCGAGCGCGTGCTCGAGCAAGGCTTCGTCGTGCTCGCCGAGGCCGTTCGTCAGCAGTTCGAGCAGCGCCGCTCGCTGCGCCGCCGTCTCCGACGACCACGACGCCGTCAGTCGCGCTGCGGCGGCATGGGGGTCGGCGGCCCGCGCCACCGCGAACCATCGGCGGCGCTGCGCAGGCGAGCCGTGCAGCCAGAGTCGTTCGTCGGCCGGGTCGGGTGTGACGAGGTGGGACCACTCCGGGTTGAGCGCCGCCACCCACTGGCCGCGGGCGCCGGCGAGGCGCAGCAGGTGCTCGCGGTGTGGGGTGTCGGGCGCGGCGAACCACAGCAGATCCACCACGATCTCGTGCGGTGCCCGGAACCGCTCGGCGAGCGCGAACCACTCCGGAAGAAGGGGCGAGCGGACGACGAGCAGTCCACGCAACCGCTCGGCTGCCGCCGGTGGGAGCGTGAGGCGGTCGTCGTCCGGGGCAGGGCTCGGCAGTGTGCGCACCGTGGGGAGGGTCGCGGCGGTGAGGAACGCGGACTCGAGGGCGGCGGCCGCGAGCAGACGCGAAGCCGGATCGCCGGTCAGCGCCGTCGCCGCGTCCGCGGTGTGCAGCGTCGACGTTGCCGGTGCCGAGCGGGCTGTGCCGAGCAGCGCCGCGGTCGACAGGGTTTCGAAGGTCTCCGTCACAGTGACAACTCCTGTCCTGCCGTGAACAACGACGCCGGTGCCAGGCGGGTACCGTCCCAGTCTCCGCATACCGTCAGCGGGTGGCCACCCGCGACCGTGAGTAGTCGCCACCGCGTGTCGTCGTCACCGCCGAGCGGCAGCGCGCGACCGTGCCGGTCGACGAGGTGCCAGGACCCGTCCGATCCGACCGGAACGACGCTGTCGAGCAGCATCGGCCACGAGCGGATCCACGGGTCGGCGCCCAGCACACGGGCGTACTCGTCGAGTGCCGCATCGAAATCCGGTGCGGTCCCGGGCAAGGAGGCAGGCAGCGTGGTGAACGGTTCGGGATCGGCGTACCGCTCGCCGACGAGCGCGCGGAGCGGTGCGGCACCGGGATAGAAATGCAGGTCGGCGTCGACGAGCATGCCCGGCGGGGGAGTCGCGTCGGGGAACCGGGCGGTGCCGTGGGAGAAATCCAGAAGGATCGCCCAGCGTCCGGTGTCGCGGCCACGTAACCACACCTTGCGGGTGAACAGTCGGCTGTCCTCGGAGATGCGGGTCGCGAGTACCTGCCATCGGTCGCGGACGGGCGGCTCGGAACGCACGTCGTCGGCGCGGGTGGGGAATCCGAGGTGGGTGCGCACCGACCGCGCGAGAGGGTCGGGCAGGTCGTCGATCTGCCGGTACGCGACCACCAGCAGATGCAGACGCGCGTACTCGGTGAGCACCCGGGCGGGCCAGTCCACCTCGGTCGCGACGACCCCGGCGAGAGCGCGCAGTGTCGAGGCGACGCCGGGGACCTGCGCATCGACCATGCGAGCCGCGATGTCGTCGTAGGTGGAGTACCCGTGGTCGACGGCACCGAGACCGCTGCGGATCCGGTCGGTCAGCCAGCGGTCGAGTTCGTCGAGCCCGGCGGCCGCGCGCTCGGCGCGGCGCTGGACGGTCGCCGGATCGGGAGCCTTTGCGGGTTCGTCGCCCGGCTCATCCGGGGGAGTGGTCTGCGCGGCGCGTGACGCGAGCCATTCGGTGACCGAGCCGGGTGGGTCAGCCTTCGGCACCATGCCGTCGGACCAGCGCATGAGCAGGGCGAGTGCGTGCTTGCACGGGAGTTTCCGGCTCGGGCACGTGCATGTGTAGGCGGGGCCGTCGAGGTCGATCGCGGTGCGGTAGACAGCGGTGCCCCGGCCGCGGCATTCGCCCCAGAGCGCGCCGTCCTGCCGCCCCGTATCGATCCACCCCGACACCAGTCCGCGCGCAGCGGTCAGCGAGGACGGATCAGGTGCGGCGGCAGCGATCCGATCGGGGGGCCAGGGGCTTGTCACGTCCTGAGAACGTACGGCAGGGTTCCGACAGCGACCGAATCGTCAGGATGTGGCACGGGTGTTCAAACGCCTCCGGATGCCGTCGACGAAGAGTGTCAGGCCGAAGTCGAAACGGATGGCGGGATCACCGTCGAGGAGATCGTCGTCCGAGGTCGGCGCCGTCTCCGTCGCGACATCGGGCGATACCGGCCCCCGCGTCAGCGCGCCGAGTTCGGCGAGTTGCGCGCGGGACTGCTCGTCGACGGTGTGGCCGAGTACATAGTGCAGCAGCGCGTAACCGGCGAGTTCGGCGTGCGCGCGGGAAAGCCCTCCGCGCTGCGCCGCGGCGACGAACGCATCGCGGGCGCGGGAAGTGGTCAGCCGCGACGCGTAGGTGGATGCGACGAGTTCGGCGCCGTCGCGATGGGCGAGCAGAGCGGAGCGCAACCGGTGGGCGAGTTCGGTGAGCGCATCGTCCCAGTCGGGGGAGTCCGGTTCCGCGTCGACGCCGTCGAGGATGCGGTCGGCCATCGCGCCGAGAAGAGTCTGTTTGTTGGGGAAATGCCAGTACAGCGCGCCGGGCTGAACGCCGAGCGAGGTGGCGAGCTTGCGCATTGTGAGGTCGCCGAGCCCGTATTCGTCGAGGATCGCCATGGCGCCGTCGAGAACGTCGCCGCGTCGCAACTGCACCGTGTCCGCTCCTGTCCGTCCCGCTGTGTCTGGGCCTCCCGTTGACAGTATCGGACCCCCCACCTAACCTGAACGCCGTTCAATTGAACACCGTTCAAGTTTTCTCATGTCAGGAGACGCAGTGACCCAGGCGCCCGCTCGCACCGACATCCTCGACCTCGCTCGCGACCAGGTACTCCGGGGCGGGGTCGGGTTCGACCGCGACCGGATGCTCGACGTGCTCCGCCTGCCCGACTCCCGGCTCGAGGAACTACTCGACGTCGCGCACGACGTCCGCATGGCGTGGTGCGGACCGGAGGTGGAGGTCGAAGGCATCGTCAGCCTCAAGACCGGCGGCTGCCCCGAGGACTGCCACTTCTGCTCCCAGTCCGGCCTGTTCGCCTCACCGGTGCGCGCCGCGCGCCTCGACATCCCGTCGCTCGTGGAAGCCGCCAAGCAGACTGCCAAGACCGGCGCCACCGAGTTCTGCATCGTCGCCGCCGTGCGCGGCCCCGACGAGCGGTTGATGGCCCAGGTCGCCGCCGGCGTCGAGGCGATTCGCAACGAGGTCGACATCCAGGTCGCGTGTTCCCTCGGCATGCTCACCCAGGACCAGGTCGACCAACTCGCGGCCATGGGCGTCCACCGCTACAACCACAACCTCGAAACCGCGCGCTCGTACTTCAACCACGTCGTCACCACCCACACCTGGGAGGAACGATTCGAGACACTCCGCATGGTGAAAGAGGCCGGCATGGAGGTGTGCTGCGGCGGCATTCTCGGGATGGGCGAAACCTTGGAGCAGCGAGCAGAATTCGCGGCTGACCTCGCGTCGGTCGAACCCGACGAGGTGCCGCTGAACTTCCTCGATCCGCGGCCCGGCACGCCGTTTGCGGATCGGGAGGTGCTCCCGGCCACCGAGGCACTCAAGGCGATTGCGGCATTCCGGCTCGCCCTGCCGCGCACCATCCTCCGGTTCGCCGGCGGCCGCGAAATCACCCTCGGTGATTTCGGTGCGAAGCAGGGCATGCTCGGCGGCGTCAACGCCGTCATCGTCGGCAACTACCTCACCACCCTCGGGCGTCGTGCCGAAACCGACCTCGACCTGCTCGTCGATCTGCGGATGCCGATCAAGGCACTCGGCGAAAGTATCTGACGTGTTCGACGCGTACACCGGTGCCGAACTCGTCGACGGTCTCGAGGTCGAGAGCCGCCGGGGAGTTCGGCTGGGTCTCGAACCACCCCGGTACTGCACGCTGTGTGGTCGGCGGATGGTCGTGCAGGTCATCCCCGACGGATGGTGGGCGCGGTGTTCACGCCACGGCATCATCGATTCGTCCCGCAACGAGCAACGCTGACCGGAAGGCGATCAGAGGTCCGAATCCGGCGAGGAAGGTGGTACCTGCCGGACGACGCGGGCGGGCACGCCCGCAGCCACCACGTTCGGCGGCAGATCGCGCGTCACCACCGCTCCGGCCCCGACAACAGTGTTCTCGCCGATCGTCACTCCGGGACAGACGATCACGCCGCCCCCCAGCCACACGTTGTCGCCGATGGTGATCGGTTCGGCAGCTTCCCATTTCGCGCGCCGCAGTTCGGCATCGAGAGGGTGGGTGGGTGTGAGCAACTGGACGTTGGGTCCGATCTGCACATCGGCGCCGATCGAGATCCGCGCGACGTCCAGCATGACCGCTCCGAAGTTGACGAAGGTTCGCGGCCCGATCGTGATGTTGTATCCGTAGTCCACATACAGCGGGGCGCGCACTTCGGCACCCTCGCCCAATGATCCGACCAGGGCCGCCAAGATCGCTCGCCGGGCTGCGGGATCCGTGACGCTCGACGAATTGAACTTCTCGCTCAGTTCCGCTGCGCGCGACGCGTCGGCAACGAGTTCGGGGTCGTCCGCGATATACAGTTCGCCCGCCAGCATGCGTTGCTTCTGACCTGTCACATCGCTCCTTCCTCGACCGTGAGATTCACACGGACATCGGTAGGTCCACACGTGAAAGCTACGCTGCCGACCGCGCCGAGCGTGCTCTACGGGAATATCGCGCCCGCCATCCCGTCCGTCCGGTGGGCATTCTGCTTTTGGCCCGGCCGGATCCAATAGTGCTGGGGTGATATTTCTGAATACCTCGACGATCATCAATTCCCCGAACCTGAGGGCAGAATCGAAGATCTACTCATCATTCGGCCAGACCGTCCCCAGTGGCGAGATCGGTGTACGGGCGCGGTTGTTCAGTAGCGGAGCGTTGTGTGAAGCGACCACCTACAGGTACAACACCGGGCCGGTCGCTCAGTTCACATACGGCACGACGAACACCTGTGGAGCTGGTTGGTACAACAGCCATGGATTCACCGCAGTGTGGGACGGCACCAGCACCTACAAGGAAGCACTGACGTTCCCGACCGATCCGCTGTGGTGGGAACCCGCGGCAGCCCGCAGCTCGACCACTGAACCCGAAGTCACCCCGGCGTCGATCCCCAGCGGCACGAACGCGGATGGCCTCACCTATGGATCTGGTGCGTCAGCCACGACGGAGGCGGACCTTCCGGACCTGGTAGCGGCGATCGGAGATGACGGGACGACACTGGGTTTCGTTCGCAAGTCTGATTTGGTCGAGGCTCCTGCTGCGAATCCAGAGGAAGCCAGCGCCGGTGCGAACGCTGGACGAACTGTTCCGCTTTTCGACGAGGACGGGCAAACGCAGGTGGGATCGTTCACACTGAGCTGATATTCACTGCGGCTTGATGCAGATGCCGTTCGTGGTGACCGAGGATTAATAATTGTCGCCACGAACGGCATCGTGTTTTGTGGTCCGTGTGATGCCCTTGCAGAATGGAGAGTGCTGTGTCCTTCCCCGACGTTGAGTTTCCCTTGTTCCGGCTCGAGTACAGCAACGACGAAGTGTGGACCGAGATCGTGCAGGGGGCACTGGGTGTCGGGTCTGAGCGCACCGATCCGCTGACTGTCGTCGAAGGC
This sequence comes from Rhodococcus sp. BL-253-APC-6A1W, assembly GCF_012843405.1. Taxonomy (NCBI): domain Bacteria; kingdom Bacillati; phylum Actinomycetota; class Actinomycetes; order Mycobacteriales; family Nocardiaceae; genus Rhodococcus; species Rhodococcus sp. BL-253-APC-6A1W. The sequence continues at coordinate 110,656 of NZ_JABAFB010000003.1, read as the reverse complement.
CCGGAGTTCGATGGTGTGGATGTGGACGAGCTGTTGGCCCGCCTCAACGAGGACGATCCGGGCTATCTGTTCGTTGCCGTGGCGGACGAGCGGACCATCGAGGACCTGGAGCATCCGTTTCTGATCATCGCCGCCGCTAAACCATCGAGCAGACTGCGGGTCTCCGCGGACGCGGTGGCCTCTGTCGCCTCCAACCTGTTGCTAGGCAATCTGAGTCTCAAGGACTTCACGGCGGCCTCGGACTCGACCGGGACCTATCGGGCACCGGAGCGCGCCGAGGAGCCCCAGGAGCGGACCGTTCAGGTGGACGAGATCGTCGAGGTGATGGGACAGGGGCCGTGGCCGGGCCCGCTCGAAGCGTTTCGCATAGATCTGCTCGACTACCGTGCGCGGGCCGGATTCCGGGTGTTCACAACGCTCATCGACGCACAGAGCGCGCGGGAACGAAAGTCCAAACGCCCGGTGTCGTACTACGCGAAGTACTGGGATGTGTACGGACATAACGAATATCTCGACGCTTGTGTGAGTCCGGTCGGGTGCTGGCCTTCTCGATCCACCTTCCGACCGGATTCAGCGGGAGCCGGTGGGACGCGATACTCGACCCGTCCACCCTTCGGGTGCTTGGTGCCGAGCGGTGGTTGAAGCACAGCATGTAAAGCTGATCGATGAGAGAACCAGCTGGCGAACCGACTGCGGCGACACGCAGGGACGTGTCATCAATGCAGTTCAACGCCCTGTTCTCTTCCCAGCTCTCGGGAGCCGTCGGTGGTCACGACTAGCGTTTGTGGTGTACCTGCGAGGGCGGAGGTCTGATCGTGTGTGGACGATATGCAAGTCCCACCCCGATATCTGCCTTCCCCCAGCACTGGAGGTGATCTGCTCGCGGTGTATGACGCGGCCGCGGCGGTGGGGGAGGAGCTGCCGCCGTCGTACAACGTCGCCCCGACACAGCAGGTGAACGTGGTGCTCGAACGCGCGCCCCGCGACGAACCCGGTGCCTAACCTGTCCGAATGGTCAACTCCCAGGTCACATGGGGTTTGCCGTCGTGGGCGAAGGATCCGAAGATCGGGTCGCGGATGATCAACGCCCGGTCGGAGACGATCACGAGCATTATCTGCCCGTGACTCGTCGATTGGCGATGTGGGTAGGCTTCTGAGCTGCCAAGCGTGCCCACAAGCGGTTCGGAGCCGATTCGAGGTACCTTCGGCACGAGTTTGCAGGTGCATCCACTGCCGGCCGGATGCTTGAAGTGCTCGAGCATCATGTCGGCGTCGTCGCTGATCTTCCGACCGCCTTCGGATACTTGGCCGCCAACCTGGCTGCAGCGCAACCGCTCGACCGGGTGTGAGGTGACGGCGAAAGTCGCGTCGGCCGGCGTTCAGTCCCGAGTCGCTGACCGGCGATTCGACGTATCGGACGTTGCGGCGGATTCGTCATCACGACGGGTCAGCATTGTGCGCATCCGGGTCGGTTCGTCGACGTACACGCTGATGCGACTGATCTTTTCGGTTTTTCGCCGGGAGGGTAGGAGAGCGGGGAGTCGAGCGGGGACCGGGCGGGCAAGAGTCAGATCGACGTTCGTCCCGTCGGGGTTGGGGAGGTACAGGCGATCGTCCTTGATTGCCGGCGCGGTCTCGGTGAAGCGGCGGCCGACGGTGACCGATTCGATGTCGACCCGATCGACAACAGCCACCACCGAGCCGGATTGACGGAGAACAAGCGACGTGTCGGTCAGGTAGTGCGGGTTGGTGCGATGAATCGCCAAGTAGCCGAACAGCACGACCATCGACCAGACCGAGACGACCGCGAGGCTCACTCGAAGCCACATCCACGGCAGAAGCAGATGCAGCACCACGATCTCGACGACGGTTGCGACCGCGAAGGCCACCGGCAGCACGAGCGTTCCTTTGTGCGCACCGAGAACGGTCGCGCCCGGTTCGACTTCCGAATGACGTCCACGGATCCACAGCCACAGCGCTCGGTACGCCCTGATCTCGGCGCGGATGAACAACCGGATCGGAGAATGGCCGAGCGCGGTCGCGACCGCGTCCCGAAGCCCGGCACCGTTGCGGCACTGAATCACGATCGCGAGGAGAAACGCGATGATCACCGCGCACCCGAGAGGAACCTCCACTGCCACGAACAACAGCACCGCCTGACGCGTACTGATCACACCGGCCACCAACAAGGTGGCGTCGACAACGAGAACGACCGCCGTCACCACTTGCGTCACTCGTTCGAATCGTCGTATCCGGTCGATCACCATCAGATGTCCTCCGGATTGGAGGACCGGGTGAACAGTTCTCGCTGCACCCGGAGAATGACCTCACGTTGTGCGGGGTCGGGAATCAGTTCGTCGAGCGCCAAAGTCCCGGCAACCCCGCCACCCTCCTCGTCGGCACCGTCGGAGGGCTCGATGATCCCCATCTGCTGTTGATCGAAGAACTCGAGAAGTCGGGTTGCGAGTGCATCGATCTCCGACTCGACCGAGTCCGGGCTGCACCCTTCGAGTTGTGACCAGTGCGCAAGTAGCTTCAGGTACCGCTCGCGCCGGAGGTCGTCGATCATCGTTGCCTCGTAGCCCGTGAGCAGGAACTCGGGCGCGCTCCCCGACATCGAGAGGACTTCGACGAGGTCCCGGTCCAGCCGAAGAGCCGAACCGACCTCGACGGACGGAGCGCCGTCGATGGCGTCGGACAAGGCCGTGGCCAGTCCCGCGGGCAGCGCTGAGATCGGATTGCCGCGATCAACCTCGGCGAGCATCGCGGTGAGCTGCATCTTCTTGCGTGCGAGGATGTTCTGTTCCTTCTCGATGCCGGCGATCAAAGCCCGAAGGTCCGCGGCGACGTCGCGTTCGTCTTCACTCGATCTTTCGTCGGAGAGGATGGCGGCGACCGACCCGAGAGGAACTCCACTGGTCGCCAGCCAGCGGATTCGCATCAAGCGGACAGCGTCGGTGAGGGTGTATTCACGGTAGCCGTTGGATCGACGCCGCGGCTCGTTCAGCAGGCCGAGTCGGTGGTAGTGCCGCACGGTCCGCGTCGTTGTGCCGGCAAATTCGGCGAGCTGGCCTATTCGCATGAATCAAGTCTCAACTATGACGCAAGGTCAAGGTCAAGGGTTCCCCTGCCCACACCGGCGCTTTCGAGGAGTCGCCGGGCACGACGACCACGCATCCAGCTGCGGGTCTGTAGCTGTTCTCTTTGTTTCAAACCTGTTGGCCCGTGAACAACCCCGCGTGTTCTGTGAACCGGGCTGCAATGGGGACGAAACATGGTCTCGGTAGCCTGGTCGCTCCGACACCGACCGGAGGCTCATTGTGCCTGAACAGTTCTCACGGAATGCGGCAGAACTTCTCACGAGGGGTCTCGGCCGTCGCCGTTTCATTCAGAGCGTGGTAGCGGTCGGTGCCGGCGTGGGTGTGGCAGGGGCAGCCGCGGCGTGCTCGGACGCATCAGCGGGACCGACAGTTTCCTCACCTGCTCTGCCGTATGCGGGCGGGATTCCGATCCTGCAGCCGGGCCAAGGTGACCGGTCCGGCGACATATACCTGGGATCGCTCCCCGACGAAGTGCTCTGGGGCTACGTGCCGAATGTGCACACCAGTCCGGTGGTCCAGATGAGGTCGGGACAGACAATCACCATCGACACCGTCTCCCACGAGGGAATACTCGAAGACCAGGGCCGCAACCCCATCGACTACTTCGGTACGAAAGGTGTCGCCGCCGGCGACGTGCTCCAGGACGCTGCGGCGATCGCCGCCGAATACAACCGCACACCACGTGATTTCGGCAAGGATGGACCCCACGTAGTCACCGGACCGGTCTTCGTCGAAGGTGCCGAACCCGGCGATGTCCTCAAGATCGAGACCTTGGAGATCATCCCCCGAGTTCCGTACGGTGTCGTCTCCAGTCGGCACGGCAAGGGTGCGCTTGCGAGGACCGGTGACGGTGGCGCACCCGCGGGTATCGAGATCGCCGAGGTGATGCCACCGGTCTCCACAGACGGGCGAACCGGTGCCGATCCCACCTCGCACGGCAACGTATCGGTCTTCACGACCATCGAAAACGGGCTGGGGGTCATGCCCTTCGGGCAGAACTCTCGCGTCCAGTTTCCGCTCCGCCCGTTCATGGGCATGATGGGCGTCGCATTTTCCACCGACGCCGATCCGACCTCACCCAACTCGAACTCGATTCCGCCGACACTGGGTGGTGGCAACATCGATATCCGGTTGCTGGGCGAAGGTTCCTCCTTCTACCTACCCGTCTTCGCCCCCGGCGCACTCTTCTACGTCGGTGACCCGCACATGGCGATGGGGGACGGTGAAGTGGCGCTCACCGCAATGGAAGGTTCACTGCGCGGGACCTTCCGACTGACCGTCTGCAAACCAGGATCGGGAGATGCACCGAGTGTCGCCTACGGCTACCCGTTCGCGGAAACAACCGAGTCTTGGATCCCCATCGGGCTGTCCGACCCCGACGGCGCGATCGACGGTCAGGGCAGTGACCTCAATGTTGCGATGCGGAGGGCTGTCGTCAATGCTCTGGACTTCCTCGAAAAGGACCAGGGCATGGACCGCGCGACCGCGTACGCATATCTCTCGGCAGCGGCCGACTTCACGGTGTCGCAGGTGGTCGACCGGACCGTGGGCGTTCACGGGCAGATCTACAAGGATCATTTCAGCTGATCATTGCCAATCGCCGAGATCTACCGCGACGAGATGCCGATCCTGCTCTCGACCGGTTGTCAGCGGCGTGTCACCCACTTGTTGACCAACCGGTTGAGCCTTGCCGGTGAGCACTGCGCGACCGTCGCGAGCACTCGTGCCTGCCATCCCACCGCACGGTGCACCCGGCCCCAGGCACGCCCCGGGCGGGTCGCCTCGTAAAGTTCGGCGGCGACATCGTCTGCAGTCAGGTGGATGCCCAGCGTGCGGACGGCACCGACGTTCATGTCGTGCGTCATCGCGGTCTCGACGAACAGCGGCCACAACGCGAACACCCGAATATCGTGCGGGCCCCATTCGAGTTCGAGAGCCTCCGTCAGACCGCGCACCGCAAACTTGGAAGCGCTGTACGTGGCGAGGTCGCGTTGCCCGTAGATCGCCGACGCCGAACAGAGGTTGACGACCTGCGCGCCCGGGGTGCGGCGCAGATACTCGAAGGCACTGTGGCATCCGAGGACGGTGCCCGTGACGTTGACGTCGATGATCCGGCGGTGCCGTTCGGCCGGAGTGTCCTCGAACGGACCGGACGACAGAATGCCGGCGTTGTTGACGAGGATGTCGAGCCGACCGTCCGGGCAGAACTCCGACAGGGCACGGGCCCAGGCGTCGGCGTCGGTGACGTCGAGAATGCCCGTGACCATGTCGGGCTGCGCGTCGGCGAGGCTGTGCAATCCCGCCACGTCGACGTCGAAAGCGCCGACGCGGTAGCCGTGTCGCGCGAACTGCAGTGCGGTGGCCCGTCCGATTCCGGATGCGGCACCGGTGACGAACACGCTGGGTCTGCTCATGCGACGAGCCTAGACACCGGGCTCGGTATACACGCTCGCCGCGACCCCGCGTCGGCGAAGGGCTTGAACGAGGCCCGCGCATCCGTGTAGCTCAGCCCGGGGGACACCGGCTTGCTGATCCCACCTTTCGTCGCGGTGGTCGGGCAGGATCGGGCGATGGCACCGACCGGTCTGGGCACCATCGGACCGCCCGAGGTATGCCTGGCGTGGGTGAAAGCCGCTCGTCCGCGCGAGGTCATGCTCGACCATCCGATCAACGTCGATCCGACCTGGTGAACGATGCCCTGCAGGAGCGGTGCCTTCCCGGAGGACCCGTCGCCGGACAGGACGCTGCCGGTTATCGTTCGATACGCTTCGGCCCTCGTCGTCGCTGGTTGGACTTCGGTTCTGTGGCCTATCCGACCGGGGAGACTCGTTGAGTACGTGGTTGTCAGCGGTGAGCTGGCTACCAGCGGCGGTGACCTGCGCGATGGTGCGCCCCATTGGGAGACGAAGTCGGGGTTCTCGGCGGCAAGTCGATCGCTGACGCCCTGGGTTGCGCTGCGCCGTCGGCGACCGCGTCAGCGGGTGGACAGCTGCGTGCCGATGACGCGCAGCAGGTCGAGTTTGGCGGCGTCGTCGGTGCCGGGGGTCGCGGTGAAGACGAGGAGGCGATTGCCGGTCTCGGTGTCGAGCAACGTCTGGCAGTGCAGCGTCAGCTCGCCCACGTCGGGATGCGCGAAGCGCTTGGTCATCGGATGCTTTTCGGCGACCTCGTGGTCGGCCCACACGGCCGCGAACTCCGGGCTCACCCGCTTGAGTTCGGCGACGATCGCGCCCGCGCGCGAGCGGTCGCCGGTCCGCGCGTACACGGCCCGCAGCTCGGCGACGAACGTGCGCCCCCGCAGGTCGTGGTCGGCGCGCGCGTACACGTCGCGCGATTCCGGCTCGGTGAACCACCGGTACACGGTGGCGCGGCGCAGTCCGCTCAGCTCCCGCGCGTCGCCGAGGAGCGCACGGGCGGGCTCGGTCTGGGCGAGGGTTTCCCCCAGCTCGGTCACGACCTGCGCGGGGGTGTCGGTGAGACGCTCGAGGATCCGCTGTATCCCGGGTGAGACGTGCAGATCTGCCGTGACACGCTCGGGAGCGGCGTGCCCGCTCAGCCGGAACAGATGGTCGCGCTCGGCGCGGTCGAGGTGCAGGGCACGGGTCAGGGCAGCGAGGATCTGCACGGAGGGCTGCGGTCCCCGCGACTGCTCGAGCCGGTTGAGGTAGTCCGTAGACATGCCCGCCAGCATGGCGACCTCTTCCCGCCGCAGCCCGGGCGTGCGCCGTCGGGGACCGCGCGGCAGTCCGACGTCTTCGGGCTGCAGTGCTTCGCGGCGCTTGCGCAGGAACTCGGCCAGCTGATGCATGCTCTCATCCTCCTCGTGTGCGCGGCGCCGAGCCAGGTATCCGCGGTCCCTCGATCGCTGGGGCCTGGATGGGCGGACGGATGCGGCGGAGCCTGAGGACATGACCAACGAACGAATCATCCTCATCACCGGCGGCTCGCGTGGGCTGGGCCGCGCCGCCGCCCTCGCCCTCGCCGACGGCGGCGACGACATCGTGCTCACCTACCGTAGCGATGCGGAGGCAGCAGCCGCCGTGGTCGCCGAGGTCCGCGCGCGAGGACGGCGGGCGGTGGCCCTCGCGCTGGACACCACCGCCCCCGAGACCTTCGCGGAGTTCGCGGAGCGGTTGCGTGAGACTCTCGACACCCAGTGGGCCCGCGACACGTTCGACGTTCTGGTGAACAACGCCGGTTATGGCGGTGCCGCACCCGTGGGAGCCTTCGACCGCGACGGCATCGAGCGCCTCGTCTCCGTGCACTTCACGGGTGTCGTGCTGCTGACCCAGCAGCTGTTGCCCGCGCTCGCGGACGGCGGCCGCATCCTCAACGTGTCCACGGGGCTGACCCGCTTCGCCGCGCCCGGCATGGCGGTGTACGCGGCGGTCAAGAGCGCGGTGGAGACCTTCACGGTGTATCTCGCGCAAGAGCTGGGCGCCCGCGGCATCGCCGTGAACGTCATCGCGCCGGGAGCGACCGCCACCGACTTCGGCGGGGGCGCAGTGCGCGACGACGAGCGATATCGCGCCGTGGTGCTGCCGACGGTCGCGATGGGCCGCATCGGCGAGCCCGACGACATCGGGGCGGCCGTCGCCGCGATCCTCGATCCCCGGATGGCGTGGGTCACCGGTCAGCGGATCGAGGCCTCCGGCGGCCAGCGACTGTGACGGCGGATGTAGCGGGCTGAGCGGAGCGGCCGTTCTCTTCGCGGCACTGCTGGTCACGCCTTCATCGGCGAGGTGATCAACTCGAACCCGGCGCAGGTCGTCGCGGCCGGCGCCGGGTTCGCCGCGGTCGGTTTCGAGCCGAGTCCGTAGATTTTCCGACCACCCGCAGGCACCGGCGCCGCGTCTGTTCACGAACGCACGTGCATCCGTTCGCCTTGGGGACCGAAGATCGCCAACACCTCGCACGCGTCGGGGCCGGGATTGCCGATCCAGTGGGGAGTACGGGTATCGAATTCGACGACCTCTCCTGGTGAGAGCACCATGTCTCGGCTACCGAGGATCAGACGCAGCCGCCCGCTGAGGACGTAGAGCCACTCGTAACCCTCGTGCGTCTGCAACGTCGGCTGGGCAACGTCGTCGACGGTGGGAAGCACCATCTTGAAGGACTGAAGGCCGCCGGGACGCCGGGTCAGCGAAAGGAACGTCCGGCCGTGCCGGGTCACCGCCTTCGGCCGGATTCTGGGGTCGCCGGTTTCCGGGGCGTCGACGAGTTCGTCGAGTGCGACGCGGTAGGCGCGGGCCAGCGGCAGCAGAAGTTCGAGGGTGGGCCTGCGCTGTCCCGATTCGAGCCGGGACAGGGTGCTGACGGAGATGCCGGTCTCCGCGGCGAGGTCGCCGAGGGTGGCCTCCCGCTCGAGCCTGAGCTGTCGAAGTCTCGGGCCCACGCCCTTCAGCACGTCTTCGTCTTCCATGGCATGCAGTATGCCCGATTTGTTTGCCGCATCGGCAAGAATGTTTGCCAATTCCGGTTTCGGGTCTGCACCCTGGGAACATGACGGATAACGAGAACTTCGATGTGGTGATCGTCGGCGGCGGCGCTGCCGGCCTGAGCGGCGCGATGGCGCTGGGCCGGTCCCGTCGCCGGGTGTTGGTGATCGACGCCGGAGAACCCCGCAATGCCCCCGCCGAGCATGCGCACAACTACCTGGGACGGGAAGGCGTCGCTCCGTTTGGCCTGCTGGCCGACGGCAGAGCCGAGGTGGAAGCGTACGGCGTCGAAGTCACCGGCGATCGGGTGGAAGCCGTGACCCGAACAGAGCACGGTTTTGCCGTGGGCACCGGAAACGGACGCGAGGTGACAGCCCGGCGCGTGCTGATCGCGACCGGCGCGGTGGACGAGTTGCCCGACGTTCCCGGACTGGCAGCACGATGGGGCCGCGACGTGCTGCACTGCCCCTACTGCCATGGCTGGGAGGTGCGCGATCGAGCGATTGCGGTGCTGGCGACTACCCCTATGGCAGGACATCAGGGTCTGCTCTTCCGTCAACTGACCGACGACGTCGTGATCGTCGTCGCCGACGGGGTGGAACTGCCGCACGACGAGGTGGAACGGATGGCCGCCATCGGTGTGCGGATCGAGCACGGCACTCCGAAGGAGGTCGTCACCGATGGTGATCGACTGGTGGGGTTGCGGCTCGCCGACGGTTCGGTCCTCGAACGGGAGGCGATCGTGGTCGGGGCGCGGCCGCAGGTACATCTCGAGTTCCTCGCGTCTCTGGGGCTGGAGCCGCAAGAGGTCGAGTTCGGTGGGGTGCCCATGGGCACCGTGATTCCGGTCGACGCGATGGGAGCAACCACTGTTCCCGGCGTGTACGCAGCCGGCAACGCGACCGACATCAGCATGACCCTGATCGGCTCGGCAGCACACGGAAACCGGGTGGGAGCCTTCATCAATGCGGACCTGGCGGCCGAGGACGCCGACCGTGCGGTCGCCGAGCGCAGAGCCGAGATGTTCGAGCAACCTGCGTGGGAGGATCGCTACTCCGGGGATCGCGTCTGGAGCGGAAACGTCAACCCGCAACTCGAGGCCGAGGCATCCGCCCTCGCACCCGGGCGGGCACTCGACGTGGGCTGTGGCGAGGGAGCCGACGCGATCTGGCTGGCCGGCCGCGGCTGGTCGGTGACCGCACTCGACTTCGCCGTCGCGGCATTGGACAAGACCGCCGCGCACGCAGCCCAGGCCGGAGTCGGGGACCGCGTCACGACCCGCCAGGCAGACATCCGCAGTTGGGAGCCCGGTGAGGAGCGCTGGGACCTGGTCTCGTCGCAGTTCATGCACCTGCCCGACGGTGGGATGGTCGACGTCACCCGGCGCCTCGGCTCTGCGGTCGCCCCGGGCGGCACCCTGCTCGTGGTGGGCCACCATCCCGACGACATGGCCACCGGGCTCCGGCACGGCCACCACTCGTTCCTCTTCACCCCCGAATCGCTCGTGCCCGCGCTCGAGGACGGGAAGTGGGAGATCGAACTCTGTGAGGCCCGATCCCGCACGGCCACCCACCCGCACACCGGCGAGGAGATCACCGTCCGCGACTCGGTGCTGCGCGCGCGACGACTCGGCTGAGTTCGCAGCGGTGTGACGTGAAGAGTGCATGCTTTTTCGCTTGACCTTCTCGTTACGGCAACTTCTACGGTCGGAGCCGAGACCGGACCGACCGGTGTCGCGGAACGATGGGAACGGATATGAGCTGGTCGATCGCGGATGTGGCGAGGATGTCGGGAGTCACCGCCCGCACTCTTCGGCATTACGACGACATCGGACTGCTCGAGCCTGCCTATGTGGGCGCCAACGGCTACCGCTACTACGAGGAGGAGCAACTGCTGCGCCTGCAGCAGATTCTCGTACTGCGTGAACTCGGCCTGAGCCTCGCCGAGATCGCACACGCGGTGGACTCCGAGCCGGACACGCTCGCCGCCCTCAAACGGCAGCACGACCGCCTGCTGACGGAACGGAACCGACTGGGACGGATGGCCGACACGGTGGCCCGCACCATCGCCGAAATCGAAGGGACAACGGCAATGACCGGAAAGATCAACCGCCCGGAGAACCTGTTCGAGGGCTTCGATTACAAGCAGTACGACGACGAGGCCCGCGAGCGCTGGCCGGAGGAGTTCGAGCAGTCTCGGCGCAGGACCGCCACGCTGACCACCGACGACATCGAGAGTATGCAGCGTGAGGTCACCGCGGCGATGATCCGTATGGCGGAGTTCAAGGCCGCCGGAACCCGGGTCGGAGACGCGGCCGTGCAAGCGGAAATCCACACGCAGTACCAGGGCATCTGCCGCATGTGGACCCCGAACCGGGACGCGTACAAGTGCCTGGGGCAGATGTACGTGGACGACGAGCGGTTCAAGGCGAACTACGAGAAGATCGCCGAGGGCCTGGCCGAGTATCAGCGAGACGCGATGGTCGTCTACGCAGACGAGAGGCTCGGCGACTAGCAACCGTCGTCTGACCCGGTACCCCCGAGCCGACCGGCGCGGGGGTACCGGCAGTTGTGAAGTAGCGTTCGCTCTCCGCTCCCGAATCCGGTGCAGCGATCAGGACTGCTCAGGCATTTGCCTGCGCGGACCGAATCTCCGACCGGGTGATACGCAACAGTTCGTCGAGTGCATGCCGACTGGGGGTGAAGCAGGCGATCCGGCGGTCGAGGTCCTCGATCTCGGTGCTCAGTCGCTCGGCGAATACCCGATCGCAGTTGCTCGTCCATCTGCCTTCCCGGTCGTCGCGTTGGTCGATGACGATCGAGATCAGACGAGTCGGTACACCGGATGTGACCAGGTCGCGAATCCACCTCGCGCGATCGACGTCGTCCTCTGTGTGCTCGCGGTAGCCGTTCGCGCCCCTCGTCGGGTGGAGCAGACCCTCCTGCTCGTAGTAGCGCAACATCCGGGAGCTGAGTCCGGTGTGCCGGGACAGGTCGCCGATCCGCATAGGTTCCCTCGATTTCGGGCTTGACCTTGACACTGATGTCAAAGTTTAGCGTCGGGCCATGACCGACATCGACGGATCGAACACATCCGAAAGCACGACGAACGAATCCACCGCGGGGATCCCACCGAACGCTGCCGCACTGCCGTGGCCGAAGTTGATCGCATTGGCCTGCGCAGCATTTGCGACGGTGACGATGGAGATGCTTCCTTCGGGGCTTCTCTCGCAGATCGAGCGCGGTCTGGGGGTCGATCCGGCCGTGGTGGGAATGTTGGTCACGGCGTGGGCACTCACGATCGTGGTCACCGGTATCCCACTCGTCCGGATCACCAGAAAGGCCCGCCGGGCGCGGCTGATCCCCGCAGCCCTCGGTGTGGTCGCGGCGGCGGGGGCGGCCACGGCATTCGCGCCGACCTTCGAGACGGCTTTGCTCGGGCGAGTGATCGCTGCAGCCGGACACGGTGTGTTGGTGGCGGTGATCGTCGTGTATGTCGCCGACATCGTGGCACCCGAGCGCATCGGCCGTGCGATGGCCATCGTGCTCGCCGGGCCCACGATCGCCGGTTTCGTCGGGCTGCCCCTCGGAACCGCGCTCGCGGACGTGGTCGGGTGGCGTGCGATATTCGCGGGAGCGTCGGTGGTTCTCGCCGTCATCGCCGTCGCCCTCGTGCCGCTCCTCGCCGATACCGGCGAGTCGGTGGGAACAGCCGATCGTGCCTCGGCTGCGCGATGGGATCGCAGTGCGATCCCCTCTGTCGGGACCGCAGTGGCGGGGGCGCTCGTGCTGGTCGGACACTTCGTGGTCTTCACCTACGTCTCGCTCGTGGTCACCGATGTCGCGCAGTACGAACCCACTGCGCTCGCGTGGTTCCTGGCACTGTTCGGCACGGCCGGGGCGGTCGGTTTGGTGCTGTCGGCCTGGCTCTCGGATCGCTGGCCGAGAGCGACCCTGCCCGCGGTTGCCCTGGCGATGCTCGCCGCGTTCGCTCTGGTGACGATCGCACCCACGACGCCCGCGGTATTCGTGACCGCGATCGTGGTGTGGGGAACTGCCATCGGGTTGCTTCCACCCGTATTCCAAGTCCGCGTCGTCCGGCTCGCGTCCGCGCAGTTCCGTTCCCTCGCGGGAGCGGTGGTGATCACGCTCCTCAACCTCGGCGTCGCCGCGGGGGCTGCACTCGGAAGCCTGGTGGCCGGTTCGGGTACCGGTGCGTTGGCACCGGTCGCGATGGCCGTGACAGCCGTCGGCACGACGGGTCTGCTGCTTCTCGGGCGGGTCGGCGAGCCGACCGAGGGAGATACGTCCACCCCGAACTCCGCGGTAGCCGACGAGGTGGTGGTGGGCACCGCGTCCACCACCACCCCGGTGCCGGATTCCCTACGCTCCGACGGCGTTCGACAGCGCGGTGAGGCGGTCGCGTTCGAGGTCGGTGAGCGTGAGACGTGTGGCGTCGAGCAGTGCGGGTAACTGCTCGATCCCGCTGACACTGGCGAGCGGGGCGACGACACTGGGGCGGGTGAGCAGCCAGGCCAGCGCGACCGTGGAGATCTCGACCGCGTGGGCGGTCGCGATCTCACCGAGTGCGTCGACCACGGCGAGACCGGCATCGGTGAGGTGGCGCGAGGCCATCCGCTCGCGCACCCGGCCGGTGAAATCGTCCTGCGACCGGTATTTGCCGGTCAGGAACCCCGAAGCGAGGGAGTAGTACGGCAGCACACCCAAGTTGTGTTCGAGAGCGATCGGGGCGTAGCTGGTCTCGTACTCCGCCCGGTGGACGAGGTTGTAGTGCGGTTGCAGTGATACGGGAGCGTCGAACCCGTGCGTGTCCGCGATCTCGAGCCATTCGGAGACCCGGGCGGGGGAGAAGTTGGACAGGCCCACGTAGCGCACCTTGCCGTCGCGGACGAGGTCGTCGAACGCGGCCACGGTCTCGGCGAGCGGCGTGTCGGGGTCGTCGGAATGCGCGAAGTACAAGTCGATGTGGTCGGACTGCAACCGCTTCAGGGAGGCGTCGGCGGCGGCGCGGACGTTCGCGGGGGCGAGGCCGGGGTGTTCGGGATGGTGCCCGACCTTGGTTGCGATCATCACCTCGTCGCGATTGCCGCGCGCTGCCGCCCAGTTGCCGAGGATCGTCTCGGATTCGCCACCCGAGTTGCCGGGCGCGAAGGCGGAGTAGGAGTCCGCGGTATCGATGAGGTTGCCTCCCGCGGCGCGAAACGCGTCGAGGATCTCGAAGGATGCGGTTTCGTCGGCTGTCCAGCCGAAGGTGTTGCCGCCGAGGGCGAGAGGGAAGATGTCGAGCCGGGAATTGCCGATCGTGGTCACGATGCTCCTGGATAGCCGATGTCGAGTACGTGCGCACCCTAACCACACTTCGCCGTACCCGTGTTCGGTCGGGTCGTCAGCTGGGCGGGCGCAACGCGGCGAATTCGTCGGTGACGCGCAGCCGGGATTCAGTGAATCGGTACAGCGCGGGCGGACGGCCACCGGCCGGCCCGGGCGGTGCGGTGTTTCCGGTCGCCGTGAGCACGCGGCGCCGAGCCAGTACGCGCTGCAGGTTCGTCGCATCCACCTGGTATCCCAGTGCGGCACAGTAGATGTCGCGCAATGTCGACATCGAGAACTCTGCGGGCGCGAGTCCGTACGCAATGTTGGTGTAGGAGAGTTTCGCTGCGAGGCGGGTTCTGGCGTTGCCGACCATCCGTCCGTGGTCGAACGACATCGCGGGCAGTTGCGAGACGGGATGCCACGACGTGTCCGCCGGTAGCTGCGGGTCGGACGTGATCGGCACCAGGCCCAGGTACGTCGACGCGATGGTGCGTTCGCCGGGCACCCGCTGGGGATCGGAGTACACCGACAACTGCTCGAGGTGGGCGACCTCGCGCACGTCCACCTTCTCGGCCAGTTGGCGACGTGCGGACGAGGTGAGGTCCTCGTCGTCGCGGAGCGTGCCTCCCGGCAGCGACCACGTTCCGGCTTCGGGATCGAGGGCGCGTTGCCACAGCAGGACCCCGAGTTCGGGGTCGCCGCCCGGGTTCCGTGACGAGGGCGGGAAGGTGCGAACCTGGAACACCACGATGAGCACTTCGTGACGAGTGTTACTATGTGGCATGTTTTCGATTCTAAGTCGAAAACCCCTGAAAGCGGAAATCCGAGCGCAGCCCGCCCGGAATCCCCTTCCCGAAGGAGCAAGGCCATGACCACGACCGAGTGGGCGGGAGCCGCCGCCATCGTCGACGGCCCCGGTGGTTACACGGGCATCGAGGCAACACCGGAATGGGCCGACGAGGTCCGCCGGCTCGCCCGAGCGCGCAACGCGACGGTGCTGGCGCACAACTATCAGCTGCCTGCGATCCAGGACGTCGCAGACCACGTCGGCGACTCGCTCGCCCTCTCGCGCATCGCGGCGGAGGCCGAAGAAGGCACCATCGTCTTCTGCGGCGTCCACTTCATGGCGGAGACCGCGAAGATCCTCAGCCCGGACAAGACCGTCCTGATCCCCGACGAACGCGCGGGTTGCTCGCTGGCCGACTCCATCAACGCCGACCAGCTCCGCGAGTGGAAGGCCGAACACCCGGACGCGGTGGTCGTCTCCTACGTCAACACGACCGCCGAGGTCAAAGGCCTGACCGACATCTGCTGCACGTCGTCCAACGCGGTCGACGTGGTCGCGTCGATCGACCCGGACCGCGAAGTGCTGTTCCTGCCCGACCAGTTCCTCGGCGCGCACGTCAAGCGCGTCACCGGGCGCGAGAACATCCACATCTGGGCCGGTGAGTGCCACGTACACGCGGGGATCAACGGTGACGAACTCACCGCCAAGGCCAAGGCACATCCCGACGCCGACCTCTTCGTTCACCCCGAGTGCGGTTGCGCGACGTCGGCGCTCTACCTCGCGGGAGAGGGATTCGTCCCCGACGACAAGGTCAAGATCCTGTCGACCGGCGGCATGATCGACGCCGCCCGTGAAACCGGCGCGAAGCAGGTTCTCGTCGCCACCGAGGTCGGGATGCTGCACCAACTCCGTAAGGCCGCGCCGGGCATCGACTTCCAGGCCGTCAACGATCGCGCCTCCTGCCCGTACATGAAGATGATCACCCCTGCCGCTCTGCTGCGGTGCCTCCAGGAAGGCAAGGACGAGGTGCACGTCGCGCCCGACGTCGCCGAGCGTGCCCGCCTGTCGGTGCAGCGAATGATCGCCATCGGAAACCCGGGTGGCGGCGAGTGACGACCCGCACGAGCGCGGTGGTGTGGGAAGACCACACCGACCTCGTCGTGATCGGCGGTGGGGTCGCCGGCCTCACCGCCGCGCGGGCCGCGTCCCGGCGCGGGATGCGGGTGCTCACCGTGAGCAAGGGTGGGCCCACCGACACCTCCACCCAGTACGCGCAGGGCGGTATCGCCGTGGTCGCGCCGCAGGGTGACACCGTCGACGCGCACGTCGCCGACACCGTCGCCGCCGGTGGTGGGCTGTGCGACGACGACGCCGTGCGATCGATCGTGTCGGCGGGTCCCGACGCGGTCGCCGCACTGCGCGACCTCGGCGCGGTGTTCGACACCGGCCGGGACGGCGACGTCGCCCGCACCCGGGAAGGCGGGCACAGCATCCGCCGCATCATCCACGCCGGCGGCGACGCGACCGGCGCCGAAATCCAGCGTGCGCTCGGTGCCGCGGGCCTGCCCGTGCTGTTCGGTGCCGCCGCAGCACGGATCCTCACCGACGACGCCGGCGTGACCGGCGTACTGGTGTTCGACGAGCACGGCGCCGGTGTCGTCCACGCTCCCGCGGTGCTGCTCGCCACCGGCGGGCTGGGACAGCTCTATGCGTGCAGTACCAACCCGCCCGGGGCGACGGCCGACGGCATCGCGCTCGCCTTCGCGGCAGGTGCGGGGATCGCCGATCTCGAGTTCGTCCAGTTCCACCCCACGGTGCTGTTCGCCGCCGGTGGCATGGGACGGCGACCGCTCATCAGCGAGGCGGTCCGCGGCGAGGGCGCTCGCCTCGTCGATTCGCGGGGCGAATCGGTCACCGGCGGTGTCCATCCGCTCGGCGACCTGGCACCTCGTGACGTGGTCTCCCGCGCGATCGCGAGGCGCCTCGCCGATCTCGGTGAGGATCACGTCTTCCTCGATGCACGCCACCTCGACGGTTTTGCGACGCGGTTCCCGACCATCACGGCTCTGTGCGCCGACGCGGGGCTCGATCCTGCCCACGACCTGCTGCCGGTCGCCCCGGCCGCGCACTACTCGTGTGGCGGTGTCGTCACCGACATCCACGGGCGCACCCGGATTCCGGGGCTGTACGCGGCCGGGGAAGTCGCCCGCACCGGGCTGCACGGGGCGAACCGTCTCGCGTCCAACAGCCTGCTGGAAGGGCTGGTGCTCGGCGAACGCGCCGGCATCGCCGCCGCTGTGGAACGCACCGGTCTGCGGGTCGAAGCGACCGACGCGTTGCCGCCCGTCCTGCCCCGACTCGACCGGGACGTCCTGCAACGGTTGATGACACGGCACGCGTCGGTCGTCCGGGATGCGGACGGACTCGCGGCGGCGTCGGCCACGCTCGGCGCGGCCCCGAACAGCACGTGCATCGACCTGCCGCTGCTCGAAGACGCCGCGCTCACCGTCACGGCGCGGGCACTCGTCGCCGCGGCGGAGCGGCGCACCGAGTCACGCGGCTGTCATACCCGAAGCGACCACCCCGAGCCCCATCCCGGCCAGGCACACAGCCTCGAAATGCGTCTCGGCCTCGCTGGCGAAACCGTCGTCACCACCCCGCAACTGACAGGAGCGAACTGATATGGCCACCGCCCTGCCCGCCGGCCTCGATCTCGAGGAGACGCGCGCGCTGGTCGTGCGCGCCCTCGACGAGGACCTGCGCTACGGACCCGACATCACCTCGGACGCCACCGTGCCCGCAGACGCGACCACCACCGCGTCGGTCGTCGCCCGGCAGGCCGGGACCGTCGCCGGACTCGATGTCGGACTTCTCGTCCTCGACCAGGTGATCGGACCGGATCACTACCGGGTGGTCGACCGCGCCGATGACGGCCACCGCGTCGTGCCGGGGGAGGCCGTGCTCACCGTCGACGCCCCGACCCGCGGGTTGCTCACCGCCGAACGGACGATGCTCAACATTCTCTGCCACCTGTCGGGTATCGCGACCGCCACGTCGCATTGGGTCGACGCGGTGCAGGGCACCGAGGCGAAGATCCGCGACAGCCGCAAGACGCTGCCCGGCCTCCGCGCACTGCAGAAGTACGCGGTGCGCGTCGGCGGCGGTGTCAACCACCGCATGGGTCTCGGCGACGAGGCTCTCATCAAGGACAACCACGTCGCGGCCGCAGGGTCGGTGCTCGCCGCGCTGCGTGCGGTTCGTGCGCACGCACCCGGCGTCCCGTGCGAGGTCGAGGTCGACACCCTCGAGCAGTTCGACGAGGTGCTCGCCGAGAACGTCGAACTGATCCTCCTGGACAACTTTCCGCTGTGGCAGACACAGATCGCGGTGCAACGGCGCAACACCCACGCCCCGCAGACCCGGCTCGAGTCGTCGGGAGGCCTGTCGCTCGAGGTCGCCGCGGAGTACGCCCGCACCGGAGTGGACTTCCTCGCGGTCGGTGCCCTCACCCATTCGGTGACGGTGCTCGACCTCGGCCTCGACATGTAGGTGTCACCGTCCGGTCATCGCCCGGATCAGCGGCCCCGCCGGGAGGGATGCGAACAACCCGGCTTCGTCGCGCAACGACGAATCCTCGTCGAGGAACCGCAGGACGGGTTCGGCCGACGGGCGCGAGAACAACGCCGCGAACATCTCCTCGAGGAAACCGGGGTGTTCGGTAACGGCGGTGAGCAACGCGCGGTCGTAGCGGGCGAACCGTCCGGGGCGCTTGGGCAGGTCGTACGGATGTCCGTGCTGCTCGAACGACCGCGCGATCGCCTCGCAGTCCCGTTGGATGCGTTCGTAGGCGTAACCGCTGCTCGCCTTCATCATCCCGGCGGCGGCCCCGATCCGGAGGATACGTCCTTCGCTGCGTTCGGCGATCTGCGCGACGAGAGGCAGACGCGCGTGCTCGGAGCGTCCGAGCTCGTAGGCGTTCTCCGGTACGCCGAGGACCTGTGTCAGATAGACGCGCAGCGCCGCGAGATGCACCTCTGGGGCTACATCAGGGGTTCCCGGCGCGACGAAACAGGTGTGCTCGACGAGCGCGTGATGGGCATCGCTCGGAAGCACGTACACGAAGGACGCCCGTTCGGCCTGATCGGTGCGGAAATCGAACAGCACCGGAACGTGGGGGTCGAAGAGCGGCGCTTCGGCGCGCACGCGCACGCCGAGGAAATCCAGGGCGGCGTCTTCTCCGGCGGTCGTAGCGGCGGGACCGCGCGCGTCGAACACCCAGTCGGGGCGTAGTTCTCGCCCGTCGTCGAGTGTCACCAGTGGCCGGTCGGCATCGTCGACGTCGACGACGTGCCCGGTCACCGATCCCACGTCCGGCACCGGATCGGTGAGGCGGCGAACCGCCGCCACCAGCGCGGCACCGTGCACCACGCGGTAGCGATAGTGCCCGAGCGCCAGGGTCCGGTCGTGCCCGCCCGCATACACACGCATCCGGTCGAACATCTCGGTGGCCGCCGAGTCGAGCAGCGCGGTACGCCGCGTCCACGACGCCCACGAGGCGGCCGTGATGTCGCGGGCGCCGTCGTCGACCACCAGCACCGGGCCCGGCCGAGCACGTGTCGCTGCGAGATGCGCGGCGAGCGAGAGCCCGCTCAGACCACCGCCGAGAATGACGATGCCGCCGTGAAGCGGCCCGGTCCAGGTTCGAAGACTCACGAGATCTCCGTTCGTCGCGACTGGCGCCCATTCTGCGGCACCGGAACTTCCGGTGCAGTGCTATTTGCCTACGGGCAATTTGCCTACGGGGCGATCTTCGGCGAGTCCCGGAACTGCGTCGTTCCGAGGTCGGGGCCGATCGATCTGGGGTACAACTGTTCATCTGAGTACCAGTGATGTCGGATCGCGGGGTGGGGCGGCCCCGCGCGGAGAACAGTTCTCGTCAGCGGGGGCGGAGAGATTGACGATGCGGCTACCCATGGCACCGACCGATTCGATGTTCCTGCTCGGCGAATCGCCCGACCATCCGATGCACGTCGGCGGCCTGCTGCTCCTGCAACCGCCGGAGAATTCCGATGCCACCGAACTGCGCGAAAGGTTCGACGAGGCGCTGCGCCGCGACGCTCCGGCAGCACCACTGTGGCGCAAGCGGCCCGTTCGGTCGGTGACGACCCTGGGACAGTGGGCGTGGGAAGAAGATCCGAGATTCGACATCGAGTATCACGTGCGGTTCAACGCCCTGCCCGCGCCGGGAAACACCGAGGTCTTGTGGGACCTGGTCTCCCGGCTGCATGCCTCGTTGCTCGATCGCACGCGGCCGCTGTGGGAGATGCACCTCATCGAGGGCCTGTCCGACGGCCGGTACGCGCTCTACGTCAAGATCCACCACTCCTTGGCCGACGGGATCGGCGCCATGCGGTTGCTGCGACGCGCGCTCGGCACCGATCCGAGCGAGGTCGGGATGCCCGCGCCGTGGGCAGCGACCGACGGGGCACCGCCCGCACGCTCGACGGTGGCCGCGGCCATCGGCTTCCCCGGCCACGCCGTGCGCGCCGTCCGAGGTGCGGTGTCGGAGGCGCTGACGGTCGCCTCCGGTGCAGCCTCCCTGGTTCCGGCGCTGGTCGGTACGGTCGATCGTGCCCTCCACGACCGCGGGGGTCCGCTGTCGCTCGGTGCACCGCACACCATGTTCAACGAGCAGATCTCGGGTTCGCGACGGTTCGCCGCCCGGTCGTGGCCGCTCGAGCGTCTCCGGCTGGTGGCGAAGCTCACCGACAGCACGATCAACGACGTGGTGCTCGCGCTGTCCTCCGGAGCGCTGCGGACCTACCTCCTCGAACGCGACGCGCTTCCCGACCGGTCCCTCGTGGCGATGGTCCCGGTCTCGTTGCGCAGCAAAGAGTCCGGCAACGACATCGCCGTCCTGATGTGCGATCTCGGCACCCGGCACGCCGATCCGGCGCACCGGCTCGAGCGGGTACGGAACTCGATGACCGAGGGCAAACGTGCGATGCGCGGAATGAGCAAGGTGGGCCGTCTCGCGACAAGCGCAGTCGGTGTCGCCCCCGTCGCGGTCGGTGTACTGACCGGCAACCGGGCAGTGCCGTGGACGCCGTTCAACGTGATCGTCTCCAACGTTCCCGGGCCGGAGGAGCCGTTGTACTGGAACGGCGCGCGCGTCGACGCGTTGTATCCCCTGTCGGTTCCGGTGGACGGTCAGGCTCTCAACATCACGTGCACGAGCACCGACGACGAGATCGCCTTCGGGCTCACGGCATGTGGGCGCACCGTGCCGGATCTGCACTGTCTGCTCGACCATCTCGACGCGGAACTCCTCGCACTCGAAGCCGTCGTGACCGTGGGTGCGGTCGACGAGGCCCGGTGAGACCCAGCCGGTGAGGCCCACGGCGGCGGGTCGTTGGCTAGGCTCGACGCCCGTGACCGAATTCGAACCCGATGTGGTGGCGGCGGTAACCGCTCATATGAACGACGACCACGCCGACGACAGTCTGCTCATCGTGCGGGCGTTCGCCGAACCGCGCGCGGCGCACACCCGGATGACCGGCGTGAGCAGCGAGGCGGGCGTGTGGGTGATCGTGATCGACGGCCAGGAACAGACCGTCCGGATTCCGTGGCTCGAGCCGGTCACGGACCGTTCCGGTTTGCGTACCGCGGTGGTCGCGCTCTACCAGGCGGCGTGTGCGCGACTCGGCGTCGATCCCGCACGGCACTGATCCGCTACCCGGCACGGGTCTCCGCGATGATCGTCCGGTAGGTCTCCACCCCCTCGGTGGGCCGCCGGAGGAGTGCGGGATCGGTCCGGACGTCGACCGAATACAAGCCGAAACGCGGCTCGTACGAACCCCATTCGTAGTTGTCGGTGATCGACCAGTAGTTGTACCCGAACACCGGCGCGCCGTCGTCGACCGCACGCATCATCTGGTCCACGTGCTCGCGCAGGTGCCGCGATCTGGTCCAGCCGTCCGGGCGGGGAGCGCCGTCCGCGGTCGCCATTCCGTTTTCGACGACATACAGAGGCATCCCGGGAAAGCGCCGGGTGTAATCCATCAGTGCGTCGTACATCCCGGGCGGGTGCGGGGTCACCGAAGCCGGCTCCCCGGTGGCCGCACGAATCGCGGTGAGATTGCCGGGGGCCACCCCGTAGTAGTAGTCGACGCCGACGAAGTCGAGATGGTCGCGGACGCGATCGAGGAACCAGGTGTCGAGGTAGGGCGCCGCACCGGGAACATAGGCGGCGTTCGAGGTGACCTGCGCCCGGGGGTCGTACCGGTGGATCGTCTCGTAGGCCCGGCGGTGCGCGTCCACGAGACGGTCGAACATCATCGGTGCGTCACCGGGGGAGAGGGCACCGTTGGACACCTCGTGCCACACGTAGACGCTGGGCTCGTTGATTGTGACCCACAGCGCGCCGTGTCCGGCGTAGCGTGCCGCCACCGTGTCCGCGTGGGCGAGCCACGCGTCGACTGTCCCCGGGTGGGCCCAGCCGCCCCGGTCGGCGATCCAGCCCGGGTACACCCAGTGGTCGAGCGTGATCATCGGAGTCATGCCGTGCCCGCGGATCGTCGCGATCACGTCGTCGTAATAGGCGAGTTCGGTGTCGTCCCACCGTTCGGGTTCCGGCTGGATGCGGGCCCACTCCACCGAGAGGCGGTACACCCCGACGCCCAGGTCGGCGGCGCGCGCGATGTCCTCGCGGTAGCGATGCCGGAAGTCCACGGCAGTACCCACCGGCTCGTGGCGACCACTCGCCGCGTACCGCGACCAGTTGCTGTCCGGGCTCGACCCCTCGGACTGGAAACCGGAACTCGACACGCCCCACAGAAAGGCGCCGGTGTCGGCGTGGGCAGGGCCGCCCGACACGGCCGCCGTCAGCGCCACGATAGTGACGAGCACCACGCGCAGTGCCGCGCGAGCGGGTGCGACGGACATCCGAGCACGCCACGCGGCAGCCATGTATCGCACGGTAGAGGGCCTGCGACGCACCCGCGGCACTTCGAGACCGATTCGCCGGGCGTGCCGTCGGTCTATGGTCGACGAGGGCACACAACGCCCACTACGGGGAGTGGATGACAGACCACTCCGGTTCATCGCGGATAATGGGGGTCGATCCCTGTTCTGCGAGAGAGGACACCTCATGCTTGCCCGCACCGACCTGCGTGGTCGTACACCCACCACCGCGGAGCTGAGGGGCGCGCTGCCCCGCGGCGGAGTGGACGTGGACGCGGTGCTCCATCAGGTCCGTCCCGTCGTCGACGACATCCGCGAGCGCGGCGCCGACGCCGCCCTCGACTACTGCGAGAAGTTCGACGGCGTGCGCCCCGCCTCGGTGCGCGTTCCCCAGGCCGAACTCGACCGCGCGCTCGCCGAACTCGACCCCGCTGTGCGCGCCGCACTCGAGGTCGCTATCGAACGGACCCGCAAGGTCCACGCCGAGCAGCGTCGCACCGACACCGTCACCGAGGTCGTCCCCGGCGGCACCGTCACCGAACGCTGGGTGCCGGTCGACCGTGTCGGCCTGTACGTGCCCGGCGGCAACGCCGTGTACCCCTCGTCGGTGGTGATGAACGTCGTGCCCGCGCAGGCCGCGGAAGTCGAGTCCCTCGTCATCGCCTCGCCGCCGCAGAAGAACTTCGGCGGTCTCCCGCACCCGACCATCCTCGCTGCTGCCGCGCTGCTCGGCGTCGGCGAGGTGTGGGCGGTCGGCGGCGCGCAGGGCGTGGCCCTGCTGTCCTACGGCGGCACCGACACCGATGGCGGCGAACTCGCCCCGGTGGACATGATCACCGGCCCCGGCAACATCTACGTCACCGCCGCCAAACGGCTGTGCCGCTCGGTGGTCGGCATCGACGCCGAAGCCGGCCCCACCGAGATCGCGATCCTCGCCGACCACACAGCCGACGCCGTGCACGTCGCCGCCGATCTGGTCAGCCAGGCCGAGCACGACGTCATGGCCGCCTCCGTCCTGGTGACCACCAGCCCCGAGCTCGCCGACGCCGTCGACGCCGCGCTCGCCGCGCAACTCGAGCTGACCAAGCACCGCGAACGCGTCGCCACCGCGCTGTCCGGAAGCCAGTCGGGCATCGTGCTGGTCGACGACATCGATCAGGGCCTCGCAGTGGTCAACGCCTACGCGGCCGAGCACCTCGAGATCCAGACGGAGAACGCGTCCGCTGTCGCCGCCCGGGTCCGCGCGGCGGGAGCGATCTTCGTCGGCCCGTGGGCGCCGGTCTCCCTCGGCGACTACTGCGCCGGCTCGAATCACGTGCTGCCTACGGCGGGCTGCGCGCGGCACCAGTCCGGACTGAGTGTGCAGACCTTCCTGCGCGGCATCCACGTCGTCGAATACTCCGAAGCCGCACTGAAAGACGTGGCCGGTCACGTGATCACCCTCGCGAACGCCGAGGATCTGCCGGCACACGGCGAAGCAGTGCGACTGCGATTCGAGGCACTCCGGTGACCGGCGCGTCGATTCCCGGCTCGCGCATCACGCTCGAGGACCTGCCGCTGCGCGAGAACCTGCGCGGCAAGTCGCCGTACGGCGCACCGCAGCTGTCGGTGCCCGTGCAGCTCAACACCAACGAGAACCCGCACCCGCCCACACAAGCCCTCGTCGACGACGTCGCCGAGTCGGTCCGCGAGGCCGCGACACAGCTGCACCGGTACCCGGACCGGGACGCCGTCGCGCTGCGCGCCGACCTCGCCGCGTATCTCACTCGGCAGACCGGTGTCACGCTCGGCGTCGAAAACCTCTGGGCTGCAAACGGGTCCAACGAGGTCCTGCAGCAGCTCTCGCAGGCGTTCGGTGGACCGGGCCGCTCCGCGATGGGATTCGTGCCGTCGTACTCGATGCACCCGATCATCGCGGACGGCACCCAGACCGAGTGGGTGCCTGCGTACCGCCGCTCCGACTTCACTCTCGATATCGAGTCTTCGGTCGCTGCCATCCGCGACCGGCGTCCCGACGTGGTGTTCGTCACCAGCCCCAACAACCCGACCGGGCACAGCGTCCCGCTCGACGGGATCCGCGAGATCCTCGACGCCGCTCCCGGCATCGTGATCGTCGACGAGGCGTACGCGGAGTTCTCGAGCGCGCCCAGCGCAGTCGCCCTGATCGACGAGTATCCGGCCAAGGTCGTCGTCTCGCGCACCATGAGCAAGGCATTCGCTTTCGCCGGTGGCCGTCTCGGTTACCTGGCCGCCGCGCCCGCGATGATCGACGCGCTGCTGCTGGTCCGGTTGCCGTACCACCTGTCGGTGATCACCCAGGCCGCAGCGCGCGCCGCACTGCGTCACGCCGACGACACCCTCGGCTCCGTCGCGGAACTGTCCGCCGAGCGCGACCGCGTCGCAGCCGAACTCGCCGGATTCGGATACGACGTCATCCCGTCCGACGCCAACTTCATCCTCTTCGGCCGTTTCGCCGATTCGGCCACCACCTGGCAGCATTACCTCGACGAAGGTGTCCTGATCCGGGACGTCGGCATCCCCGGATATCTGCGCACCACGATCGGCCTGGCACACGAGAACGACGAGTTGCTGCGGGTCAGTGAGAAACTCGCCGCTACGGAAATCGAGGCAACCCGATGAGCGACCCCATCACCACGAACGATCGCACCGCCCGGGTCGAGCGCACTACGCGGGAATCGTCCATCACCGTCGAGTTGAACCTCGACGGCACCGGCCGCACCGACATCTCCACGGGCATCCCGTTCTACGACCACATGCTCACGGCGCTCGGCCAGCACGGCAGCTTCGACCTCACCGTGCATGCGAAGGGTGATGTCGAGATCGACGCGCACCACACCGTCGAAGACACCGCGATCGTTCTCGGGCAGGCGTTCCACCAGGCCATCGGCGACAAGCGCGGCATCCGGCGCTTCGGCGACTCGTTCATCCCGATGGACGAAACGCTCGCCCACGCGTCGGTCGACGTGTCGGGACGTCCGTACTTCGTCCACACCGGCGAACCGGATTACCTGGTGCACTCGGTGATCGGTGGCTACCCGGGCGTGCCCTACGCCACCGTGATCAACAAGCACGTCTTCGAATCGTTCGCGTTCCACGCGCGGATCGCACTGCATGTGCGCGTGCTGTACGGGCGCGACCCGCACCACATCACCGAGGCCGAGTTCAAGGCAGTCGCACGCGCGCTGCGTGAAGCGGTCGAACCCGATCCGCGCGTCACCGGCGTGCCGTCCACCAAGGGAACGCTCTGACGGTATGGATGTCGTACTGACCTACCTGTGCTTCATCGCCGCCGGAATCCTCGCGGGCGGCACGTGGTCGATGTGGAAGGCCCGCAACACCCTCTTCGCGGGTATCCTCTTCGCCCTCGGACTGCTGGCAGCGATCGCCGGTGTCCTCCGGTTGATCTGACGTGGCCGAATCCGATGTGACGGACAACCCGAAATTGTTCGGAGTCCGGGGACTCGTCGCGGCGTGGTCGACATCCGCGGCAGCGTTCGCGGGTTTCTCGCTGTTACTGCCCGTGGTGCCCTGGGCGATCGCGCAAGAGGGCGGCAGCGACACCGTCGCGGGCTCGGTCACCGCGGTGTTCATGTTCACCACGGTGCTCACCCAGATCGCGATGCCCGCGCTGCTCCGCAGATTCGGTCATCGCGCGACCCTCGTCGCGGGCTGCCTGTTCCTCGGTCCGCCGTCGCTGCTGTTCCTCGTGTCCATGGAGCCTGCCGCCGCGCTGGGAATTTCGGCGATACGGGGGATCGGCTTCGGAATGATCACCGTGGCCTCCGCTGCGCTGGTTGGTGAACTCGCACCCGCCCGTCTGCTCGGCCGCGCCACCGGCATGCTCGGTATCGCGATCGCCGCGTCGCAGATGATCGGACTGCCCACGGGGCTCGCACTGGCCGAACGATTCTCGACCACACCGGTGTTCGTGCTGGGCGCCGTCCTGTCGTCGGCGGGACTGATCGCCGCGGCGCGCCTGCCGCGCCTCGAAGCGCGCACGGGTCCGCGCCCGGCACGGATGCCGTTCGTGTTGCTACTGCTCCCGACCGTGGCGGTGGGCGCCGGCGCGATCGCGTACGGCGGTCTGACATCGCTGCTCGCCATCGCCGTGGCCGACCTCCCGGTGGCGGCGGCGCTGGCCGTGCTGAGCGGTTCGACGCTGGTGGGCCGGTTCGGTGCCGGCGCCGTCGCGGACCGGATCGGTGCGGGCCGGATGCTTCCCGTCGGGCTCGGCCTCGCCGCGCTCGCGATGGTGCCGTTCGCGCTCGTCGCGGACGGCCGGGCCGGCGCCGTGGCTCTCATCGGGGCGGCGGTGTGCTTCGGACTCGGGTTCGGCGTCGTGCAGAACGAGGCGCTGCTCATCGCGTTCCGTCGTGCGGGCTCCGAACACATCGGCTCGGCCAGCGCCGCGTGGAACATCGGATTCGACGCCGGCACCGGAGCGGGTTCGTTCGCACTCGGTGCGATCGCGGCTTCCGCCGGCTATCCCACGGCGTTCACCGTCGCTGCGGTGCTCGTCCCGGTCCTCCCGCTCCTGGCTCGGCTCGCCGGTCCCTCGGAGCGTCCCGGGGTGCAACAGGTCGCCGAACGTCCCGGCGCGGACTAGACAGCACCTGCCACCGCACAGTGCTGTTCGTGCCGCCGCATAGAATCGACTTCATGAGCACAACCAAGGTCGCCGTCCTCGACTACGGCTCCGGCAATCTGCACTCCGCGACGCGGGCGATCGCCCGTACCGGCGTGGACGTGGAGGTCACCTCCGACCACAAGGTTGCGCTCGCCGCCGACGGACTGGTCGTGCCCGGCGTCGGGGCATTCGACGCGTGTATGCGCGGCCTTCGCAGCGTCGGTGGCGAGAAGATCATCGGTACGCGCCTCGCGGGTGGCCGTCCGGTGCTCGGCATCTGCGTCGGTATGCAGATCCTCTTCGAAGACGGTATCGAGCACGGCATCGAGACCGAGGGGTGCGGCGAGTGGCCGGGAACCGTCGAGCGCCTCGACGCACCGGTGCTGCCGCACATGGGATGGAACACTGTCGAGGCCCCCGCAGATTCGGTGCTGTTCGCCGGCATGGACCCCGACACCCGCTTCTACTTCGTGCATTCGTACGCGGCACAGAAATGGGAACTGCCCGACCCGGAGCGGCTTGCCCCGCCGAAGCTGACCTGGGCCGAGCACGGAAGCCGCTTCCTCGCGGCCGTCGAGAACGGTCCGTTGTCGGCAACGCAGTTCCACCCCGAAAAGTCCGGGGATGCCGGGGCGCAGTTGCTGAGGAACTGGGTGAACTCGTTGTGACACGCGGCGGGGACGACGAGCCGGGTGCGAACTTCTCGCTGGCCCGGCTCGCCCTGTCCTCGCTCGGGTCCGCCGCAGCGGTGCTCGCGCTCGTCACCGTGGTCATCGTGGTACTGAAGCCGAGTCCGGGACTGAGCCTCACGATCGCGCTGCTCGGTGTCGTGGGCGCTATCGCAGCGATGGGATTCGTGTCCGTTCGTACCACCCGCCGCGCCTTCGGACGCGGCGGGCAGAATCGGTAGCTGCGCTACTCGCTGAGCCACACTGCATCGAGCAACGCGGATCCCATCCCGTACATCCGTACACCCTGCACCTCCGGGCCCGAGACGACCGAGGGCGCCGACTGGACGTAGAACACTCCCGGAGCCAGATCGACCAGACGTTGCTGTGCCACGTCGTAAGCGGCCTTGCGCTCCTCGACCGTCGTGCCGATCCGTCCGGCGTCGAGCGCGTCGTTGAGTTCAGGGTCGTCGATACCCGTCGGGTTTCCCTGGGATCGGGCATGAAACGACGTCCACAGTGACGAGTCCGGGTCCTGGACGACGGCGGCAGCGATCGTCATGTCGAAGTCGCGGGCGGCGACCCTGGCCTGCGCTGCGGTGAAATCCATGATCTCGACGGCGATCTCGACGTTGTCGAACGCTGCGAGCTGTGCCTGGACGACTTCCGCCACCGATTTGATCTCGACGAGGGAGTACGCGAGGAACGTGAACTTCACCGGAGTGCCGTCGGCTGCCAGTTCGTCGAACAGTCGTTGTGCTTCGGCATCGTCGGAATTCGACAGTGCGATGTCTTCGAAGAACGGCGAGGTCTCGGGGAAGAGGGTCCGAGGGACGGTGCCGGTGCCCTCGAACACCGCGGTGTTGATCGCATCCAGGTCGAGCGCGAGGGAGACCGCGCGTCGGGCACGGGCGTCGTCGAACGGGCTCCGACGGGTGTTCATCGCGAGGTACTGACCGCCACCGAGCGGCACCACCGAGGTGGACAGTCCCGCGCTTTCCGCCTTGCTCAGGTTCGACCAACTGCTTTCCGACGCCAGTTGGGCGCTGCCGGAGGTGAGCGCGTTGAGACGCTGGTTCGCGTCGGGCACCGGGCGCAGCGTGATGCCGTCCAGGTACGGTCGCGGCGCGTCCCAGTAGCCCGGGTTGCGGGTCAGTTCGAGCACGTCCTGCCGAGCCCACTTGGTGAGGGTGAACGGCCCGGCGCCGACGGGATTCTCGTCGAACGCCTGCCGGCCCTTCGCCAGTGCGGTGGGGGAGGCGATCCAGTTGAGTCCGGACAGCACCAGCGACGAGGCGAACACCGGGCTGGGGGCGACCATCGTGACCTTCAGTGTTTCGGCGTCGACGACTTCGGTGCCCGCGATCTGCGCGGCCTGCCGAATCGACTCCGATCCGTTGGCCGGGTCGCGGAGGCGATCCCAGTTGTACGCGACGGCGGCCGCGTCCAGGGCGGTGCCGTCCGTAAAGGTCAGCCCGGGCCGGAGTTTCAGGACGAACGTGCGGCCCCCGTCGTCGGTAGAGAAGTCCGTGGCCATCGAGTACTCGATCTCCAGGGTGTCGACGTCGTTGGTCATCAAGGTGCCGTACAACGCGTTGCCGAGCAGTCCGGAGTTGGTCCACACATTCGGAAGCGCGACGGGATCGAGGCTGACCGGCTCGCGGATCTGGATCGCCTGCAACGTGCCACCGGAGACCGGGTCGCCGACGGGCGTCCCGGGCGCGGATGCAGCCAAGGTGTCGCCGCTGCTGCATGCGGTGAGCGCGAGGGCCGCGACACACAGGGCAGCGAGTGTCGAAGTGACGGAGCGTCGTCGTCGGAGCATCGGTGCCTCGTATCGGATCGTGGGCCGGAAGTTGCAGCGTTCCGCTCAGAGCTCCCACCGAAAAGAACCTTCCTATCGGCAAAGTAAAACAACGTTCTCATGTGAGCGGAACGTAGTTCTGTCTACCTCACGCGGGGGTCGGTGGGAAGAGGTCGGCGGGAGCTTGCTCGATGGGAATCGCTCAACTCGTTGGCTCTGTGCCGAAATTGGCTCGATGCCGCTCCGCAGTCGAGGACCCGGGCACTTTGGGCTATCCGTTCGCTTGCCCCTCACTCCTGGGCTCGACGCTCGCTCGGCGAGAGGGCACGAGAACCGCCGGCTGGAGTAGCTGTTACGATACGAAACGTGTCGTATACAAATCAGGATCAGTTCGACGAGACTCGGCCGAGCGCTCGTCGTGGGCGCCCTCGTGATGATCAACGAGAGACCGAGATCCTCACGGCCGTGAACTCGCTGCTTTCTGAGGTCGGGTACGAGGGTGTCACCTTCGAAGAGGTCGCCCGCCGGGCGGGCGCATCCAAGGCCACTCTCTACCGACGGTGGAAGTCCAAGAGGGACATGGTGGTTGCCGCCCTGAAAGCGGGTCCCGCACGCCGCGACGGGCCCGACGAGGTGGACACCGGAAGCCTGCGCGGTGACCTTCTCGCCTTGGGTCGCCGCCTCGTGCAGTCCATGCGCTCTGCAGACGGGCAGACCG
Source organism: Rhodococcus sp. BL-253-APC-6A1W (assembly GCF_012843405.1). Classification (NCBI taxonomy): domain Bacteria; kingdom Bacillati; phylum Actinomycetota; class Actinomycetes; order Mycobacteriales; family Nocardiaceae; genus Rhodococcus; species Rhodococcus sp. BL-253-APC-6A1W. Next base: position 80,197 of record NZ_JABAFB010000003.1, on the reverse strand, counting down.
CAATGCTGCTGCTCCAAGCAGGTCTCGAGGACCCGGAACTGTGCGAGCAAATCGAACGATCGGTGGGCCCGACCGGGTCGCGGCTACCGCAGACCGTCATCCAGGCCGCGGTCGATCGTGGGGAACTGCCTCCGGGCATCGATCCGTTCCCGTTCGAGGAAGTCGCCGGCGCTGTCATCCTGCTTCGCCGACTCAACGGACTCGAGATCGACGACCGCTATCTCGAGTCCCTCGTCGACACCGTTCTGATCCCCGCACTCCGTGCCACACCGTCCGCGAGGCATTCACTACCCGCAGGAATCTTCTCGGGCCATCCTGCCGCCCAACCGACCGACATCATTGAGAAGGAAACATCATGACCCGCTTGACTATCGACGGATTCCGATACAAGACGCTACACGGCGCCGAAGGAGTCGACCTCAACGTCGCCGTCGCCGGCGACGGTCCCGCGATCGTCCTCCTCCACGGGTTTCCTCAGACGCATTACATGTGGCGTCACGTCGCACGCGAACTCACTGCGCAGTACACCGTCATCGTCCCCGACCTGCGTGGGTACGGCGAGAGCGGTAAGCCGGCAGAGCGGGGCCCGGAAACCTACTCGAAGAGGACCATGGCCCGAGACATTCGGTTGATCGCCGAGGCGCTCGGCCACGACCGCTTCGGGCTGGTCGGTCATGGCCGAGGCGCCCTCGTCGGTGTTCGCGCAGGCCTCGACCACCCGGACGCGGTGCAGTTTCTCGGGATCCTCGACGTACTGCCCACCTTGGACACCTGGGACGTCCTGCGGGGCGTAGACGCCAAAGTCGCTTGGCACCTCTATCTCATGGCGCAGCCCGTGGGTCTCCCCGAGAAGATGATCCGCGCCGTCGGACCCGAGTTCTTCGGCTCGTTCCTGGACGCCTGGGAGACCGATGCTTCGACATTCCCGCTCGAGGTCCGCCGGCACTACGTCGACAGCTCGGTGAATGCCGTGGATTCCATCGTCGCCGACTACCGCGCCACGGCGAGTATCGACCTGGACATGGACCGAGACGACCGCGAGGTGGGCAAGCAGCTCACCATGCCCGTCGGAGTCATCTCTCAGGATTGGGGCTCCCAGTTGGGGTTCGATGCCGCGTCGCTCTGGCGGGCGTGGGCACCTGATCTGACCTATGAGCCCATCCAGGCCGGGCACTTCATGGCCGAAGAGAAGCCTGCCGAGATCGCACGCTTCATCCGCGACCTGTCTGCCCGCGCCCGCCCCTGACATCAAGCCGCCCCGTGTCGTCGGCGTCGAATGGGCTCGCCGGGCAGGACCTGGCATCAGTCTCGGAGAGCAGAAGACCGCCGCCGTCGATGGGTATGGATGCGTACGGTCGGAAGTGTTGGAGCCTGCCGCGGCAGCACGCGATCCACGACGGGCCTGTGATCGACTCGATGCAGAGGAGTACCGCATGAGGCTGACGGACAAGGTTGCCGTGGTGACCGGTGGTGCAGGCGGAATCGGGCGGGGAATCGTCCGGGCGTTCACCAAGGAAGGTGCCCGAGTGCTGTTCGTCGACATCCACGACGACGCCGGGCGGGCGCTCGAGGAGGAACTCGGCGGCGCGGGCAAGTTCATGAAGGCAGACATTTCCGTCGAGGAGAACGCCGCCGCGATCGTGGCGGCCGCGGTGGACGCGTTCGGACAACTCGACATTCTCGTCAACAACGCACACGCCTCCCGGCAGGCACCGCTGCTCGAGACCACCCAGGAGATGCTCGACCTGTCCTTCGGAACGGGCTTCTATCCGACGTTCTGGTTGATGAAAGCGGCACATCCGCAACTCGCCGCGCAGCGCGGATCGGTGATCAACTTCGCCTCCGGGGCCGGTATCGACGGTCTGGTGACGCAGGGGTCGTACGCGGCGGCCAAGGAAGCGATCCGCGCGATCAGCCGTGTCGCCGCCAACGAGTGGGCCGGTGACGACATCAATGTCAACATCATCTCGCCGCTCGCGCTGACGGAAGGCGTCGAGGCGTACATCCAGGCGAATCCCGGCATCGAGAAGGCCTTGCTGGCGAAGACACCGCTGGGCCGCTTCGGCGACCCGGAGGCGGACATCGGCGGGGTCGCCGTTTTCCTTGCGAGCAGGGACGCCGCCTATATGACAGGCCAGACCCTGATGGTCGACGGCGGCACCATCAAACTGCGGTGACCGCAGCGGGCGGCCTCCCGTCGAAGGCGCGTGGTGGCGTCCGTCGCGCAGGCACTAATGTAGGGACAGTGAGCCTGGTCCTTTTGCCTGCAGTCGACGTTGCCAACGGTGAAGCAGTTCGCCTCGTACAAGGAGAGGCAGGCAGCGAAACCGGTTACGGATCTCCCCGCGACGCCGCCCTCGAATGGCAGAACGCCGGAGCCGAATGGGTGCATCTCGTCGACCTCGACGCCGCCTTCGGCCGTGGTGACAACCGTGAACTACTCGCCGGTGTGGTCGGCGAACTCGACGTGAAGGTCGAGCTCTCCGGTGGCATCCGCGACGACGCCACGTTGGCCGCGGCGCTCGCCACCGGGTGCGCACGCGTCAATCTCGGTACCGCCGCCATCGAGAACCCCGAGTGGTGTGCCCGCGCGATCGGTGAGTACGGCGACCGGATCGCCGTCGGCCTCGACGTCAAGCTGATCGACGGCGAGTGGCGGCTGCGCGGACGCGGCTGGGTGTCCGACGGCGGAGACATGTGGGAGGTGCTCGAGCGCCTCAACCGCGACGGCTGCTCGCGCTACGTCGTCACCGACGTGACGAAGGACGGCACCCTGACCGGACCCAATCTCGACCTGCTTCGTGAGGTGTGCGCCGCGACCGATGCACCGGTCGTCGCGTCGGGCGGTGTCTCGACGGTCGACGATCTGCGTGCCATCGCCACGCTCGTCGATGAGGGCGTCGAAGGCGCGATCATCGGCAAGGCGCTCTACGCAGGACGGTTCACGCTGACCGAGGCGCTCGACGCCGTGTCCCGTTGATCCCATGACCGCATCCGTCGATCTCGACCGTCTGCGCTCGATAGCGGGTGATGTGCTCGACGAGGTGTCGGAGCGCTTCGTCGCCGGGCACGGCGCGCCGCGTTCGGTGGACAAAGGACCCAACGACTTCGCCACCGACCTCGATCTCGAACTCGAACGGCGGATTTCGGCCGAGCTCGTCGACCGCACCGGAATCGCGGTGCACGGCGAGGAATTCGGTGGTCCGGCGGCCGGCGAGGGCACCGTCTGGTTGCTCGACCCGATCGACGGCACCGTCAACTATTCGGCGGGCCTGCCGATGGCGGGCATCCTGCTCGCTCTGGTCCAGGACGGGGTTCCCGTCATCGGACTGACCTGGCTACCCCTGACCGATCAGCGGTTCTCTGCGGTAGCCGAAGGCCCGCTGTGGTTCAACGGGAAGATCGCCGAGAAATTGAAGCCGCGCCGTCTCGAGGACGTGATGGTCGGGGTCGGCAGTTTCGACATCGACAGTCGTGGCCGCGTCCCGGGCACGCAACGACTCGCGGTGATCACCGAGTTGAGCCGGCGCGTCTCGCGCCTGCGGATGCACGGATCGACCGGCGTCGACCTCGCCTACACCGCGGCGGGCTCGCTGGGCGGTGCCGTGGTCTTCGGCCACCATCCCTGGGACAACGCCGCCGGTGTCGCGCTCGTGCGCGCGGCAGGTGGGATCGCCACCGATTTCCACGGGAAGCCGTGGCGCATCGGCTCGGGGTCGGTGCTCGCCGCCGCACCCGGAATCCACGGTGAAATACTGGACATAGTGCAATCCGCGACGAATCCGCGTTTCGAAGGAGATCGATCATGACACTGGCCGTGCGGGTCATCCCGTGCCTCGACGTCGACGCCGGACGCGTCGTCAAGGGTGTCAATTTCGAGAACCTGCGCGACGCGGGCGACCCTGTCGAACTCGCCGCGCTCTACGACGCTCAAGGCGCCGACGAGCTCACGTTCCTCGACGTCACCGCCTCGAGCGGAGACCGCGGCACGATGCTCGACGTGGTCACACGCACCGCGGAGCAGGTATTCATTCCCCTCACGGTGGGTGGCGGCGTGCGCACCGTCGAGGACGTCGACCGCCTACTGCGCGCCGGTGCCGACAAGGTCTCGGTGAACACTGCGGCGATCGCGCGTCCCGAGGTGCTGAGGGAGATGTCCGAGCGCTTCGGGTCGCAGTGCATCGTGCTGTCGGTCGACGCCCGCACCGTCCCCGCCGATCAGCAGCCCACACCGTCGGGTTGGGAAGTCACGACCCACGGAGGTCGCCGGGGCACCGGGATCGACGCGGTGGAGTGGGCGCGCCGCGGCGCCGAACTGGGTGTCGGGGAGATCCTCCTCAACTCGATGGACGCCGACGGCACGAAGGCCGGATTCGATCTGAAGATGATTGCGTCGGTCCGCGAGACCGTCGACGTTCCGGTGATCGCCTCGGGCGGTGCCGGAGCCGTCGAACACTTCGCGCCTGCCGTCCACGCCGGCGCCGACGCGGTGCTCGCCGCCAGCGTCTTCCACTTCCGTGAGCTCACCATCGGCCAGGTCAAGGACGCGATGCGCGCGGAAGGGATCATCGTCCGATGAGCGACATCCTGAACCCGGAGATCGCCGCACGACTCAAGCGCAACGACGACGGACTCTTCGCCGCGGTCGTCCAGGAGAAGTCGACCGGCGACGTGCTCATGATGGCCTGGATGGACGACGAGGCACTGGCCCGAACACTCGCGACCCGCAAGGCCACGTACTACTCGCGGTCACGGCAGCAGTACTGGGTAAAGGGAGAGACCTCCGGGCACACGCAGTACGTGCACGAGGTGCGGCTGGACTGCGACGGCGACACCGTGCTGCTCGTCGTGGACCAGGTCGGGGCGGCGTGCCACACCGGCACCCACACCTGCTTCGACACCGACGTACTGCTGGGGGCGGAACAGCCCGGCTGATCACGACACGGTGAACACGAGATCGCCCCGCACCGAGGTGCGGGGCGATCGCTCACTGCGGCAGTTCGAAGTTGCCGAACAACACCGTTGCGAGACCGAGCGCTACGACGATGTTGACCACCGTCGCCGATCCGAACACCACTACCGGGCGCCATCCCGCGTCGCGCAGTCCCTTCGCGGAGAACTCCAGGCCGATAGAGACGAACGCGAAGATCAGGAACCACGTCCGCAGGTCGTTGATGGTGGAGATATCGGCCTTGCCGTCGTCGACGAATTTCACCCACAGCGTGCCGATGATCGACGCGGCGATGAAGCCGAGCACGAATTTCGGGAAGCGCTCCCAGAAGTCACCGATGCTCGGCCGTGCCGAGCCGGGACGACGCTCCACCTTCAGCGCGAAATAGGCCGTCAAGCCCACCGCCACGAAACCGATGAGGGCGTTCTGGGTCGTCTTGACGATCGTGGCGATCTGCAGGGCGTCGTCGCCGAGGATCGCGCCGGACGCCGCGACGGCGGCGGTGGTGTCGATGTTGCCGCCGATCCAGGCTCCGGCCACGACATCGGACAGTCCGAAGACACCGGCGAGCCAGGGCAACAGGAAGATCGAGGGCAACGCGAACACGATCACCAGCGACGCGGCGTACGCGAGCTGTTCCTTCTTGGCCTGCACGGCCCCGGCCGCGGCGATGGCGGCGCTCACCCCACAGATCGATACTGCGGCGGACAGCAGCGCCCGCAGCTTCTCGTCCAGTCCGAGTTTCCCGCCGAACCACCAGCTGAACGAGAACACGGCGGTGATCAGCAGCAGACCTTGCAGGATCGCCGGCCCGGCTGCCGTCGCGAGCACGGTCAGGTTGATGGATGCGCCGAGCAGAACCAGCCCGGTCTTGATGAAGAACTCGGTGCGGAAACCACCGGAAAGCTTGTCGCGCACACCCGTGCGGGTCAGGACGAGATTCCCGAGCAGGCCGATCGCGATCGCGTAGACGGGGAACTCGATCGCTCCCGCCACCCGCTCGAAGGGTCCTCCCTCGGCCCAGTCCGGGACGTTCTGCTCGAGGAATCTGGTGAGGCCGCCCAGCACGATGACGACTGCTACGCCCGCCGCGGCCCACGCAGGAGCGGAGGAACGCCGTGCGGGTGCCGCCTCGGCCTTCGTCGCACCGTCTGCCCGGGGCGCGCTCTCGGTCTCGACGGCGGCGTTCCGCCCGTCGGTATCTCGCGTCGTCACGGGACCAGCCCCGACGGAATCACGCCGAGCAACACGGCGGCGATGAGGATCAGGCCCGCGACGACTGCGGCCCAGTCCTCGTTGAGCAATGTGGCGCGCGCGGCATCCACACGCTGAGGTTCGTCTGTCATGAAGGCAGCCAACCAACGTGGTGGCGTCACGTCACGAATTACGGTCGGCCCGAATAGAACCAGTGACTAATCGGCCGTCGTGTGCTGCACAACGTCGTTCATCGTCCCGAACGACCCGATCCCGCCCACGGCGGCTACCGGGTCAGGTCGATGACGCGTGCCCCACCTTGGGCAGCGGCACAAAGCTTCTGGACCGAGTCGTCGTCGACGGAGTAGATCTCGCATCGGCACAGCGCCTGCGTACGGCCGCCGTTGAGGACGGTGGCGACCGCCCGCAGCAGCGGGCCCTTCGCCGGACGTAGGTAATCGAGGGTCATGCCTGTCGTCACGATCGACGGGCCGAGGACCGTACCGGCGGCGAAGGTGAGTGCGTTGTCGGCCGCATAGGCCAGAACCCCGCCGTGTGCGAAACCGAACTGTTGCAACAGGTCCGGTCTGAGCGGAATCTCCAGTTCGGCGCGGCCCCTCGTGTACACGACGAGTTGTGCTCCGATCAGAACACTGAACGGTTGAGACGCGAGCGTCTGCTGGGCTTCGGCGAGTGTGCTGATCCCGGTGACGTCGTCGGGCATAACCGGAACATACACGGGAAGCATCCGGCCGGAGGCCGTGTCGACGCGCACGAACCCAAAGTGGGGAGGGTCGGTCGCCCGTGTCTCCCGATCAGCGTCCGCGGGTCTCACGACCGGTTCGGGTCCTTCGAACACTGCGCTGCATCCGCTGCAGCGCGCGTTCCAGTTCTTCCCTGTCGTCGAACATCCGCACCGAGTCGCCCGAGACCAGGCGCTGCTCACTGCCCCGTCCCGCCACGACGAGAACATCCCCGGGCCTCGCGTGGGAGGCAGCGATCTCGAAAGCGCGGTGACGGTCGCCTTCGACGACCACGTGGGCGCTCTGCGCCGCATGCGCGCCTTCGGCGACCGCTTCCCTGAGGAGCCTGGGGTCGTCGTTGTACGGACTGTCGTCGGTGACGACCACGATGTCGGCGTAGGTCGCCGCGGTGTGGCCGATCGGAAAGCGCTTTCCGGGATCGCGCTCTCCGGTCGCGCTGATCACGAGAATCAGTCGGCGCTCGGCTGCCAGCGACCGCAGGAACGGCAGTAGTTCCTGCTGTCCGGAGGTGTTGTGCATGAAATCGACCAGGCCGAGGATGCCGTGGTCGGCCTCGACGCGCTCGAGTCGGCCGGGCACGCAGGCGAGAGTTTCCAAGCCCGCGGCGGCCTGCAGGACGTCGTGCCCTGCTGCGGCTATCGAGGTGAGCGCTGTCAGTGCATTGGCCACCTGGTGGGGGCCGAGAAGGGCCAGACGGACTCCGGCGTGACCGGTCGGAGTGTGCACGGTGAAGGTACTGCCGTGAACGTCGCACCGGATCGAGTCTGCGTACACGTCGGCGCCCGGGTCGCGCGTCGAATGCGTCCACACCGGTACGTCCGTTGTGGCGGCCAACCGTCTGCCGTACTCGTCGTCGATGTTCACCGCGGCCGCTTGCGCGCGGTCGGAGGTGAACAGCGCTGCCTTGGCGGCGAAATACTCCTCCATCGTGTGGTGGAAGTCGAGATGGTCCGGTCCGAGATTGGTGAAGGCGACCGTACGGAACCGCACGCCGTCGACGCGGCCGTGGCTGACGGCGTGCGACGACACTTCCAGTGTCACCGCCCTCGCGGCCTGGTCCCGGAACTCCGCGAGGGTCCGCTGGATCACCGCGGCTTCCGGCGTGGTGTGTGTGGCGGGCCGGGTGCTCTCCGGTCCCCGGACGACGACACCACCGATCAAGCCTGTGACGACACCGGTGGCAGCGAGGGCGGCGTCGAGGAGATAGGTCGCGCTCGTCTTGCCGTTGGTGCCGGTGACGCCGTGGACCTGCAGTTCGTGCGAGGGATGGCCGTAGATCCAGGACGCCAGCCCGCCGACCCGGTCGCGTGGCCGGTCGACGATCAAGGTGGGCAGGAGTCGAGAAGGCCGGTCGCTGAGCACGGCGACGGCGCCGCGGGCCGCGGCATCGGCATCGAAGTCGAGGCCGTGGAATCGGTGTCCGGGAAGAGCCACGTACAGATCGCCGGGCTGCACCGTTCGGGAATCGTCGCTGATGCCGGTAACTGTGCGGTCGCGCCCATCGGCAGGTCCGGCAGACAGAACAACACGGAGGTGTTCAGCAACGTCGCGGATCTGGATCCCACGGTCGGGACGGCGGCGATCGTCCGGGTCGAGGCGCACAGGAGCGAATACCCGGTACGTGAAAAAACTATGTCCCGCAGTTAAGGGCGCACGAACGAGGCGGGACATCTGCCGAAGGATCAACCGACTCGGTCATGGGGTGCAGGACCCAGGAGTGCGTCCAGCGACGGCAGCGCCGAATACCACGGTACGATCAGGCGCACACCAAGTCTTTTCGCGGCTGGCTGATCGGACCTCGTGCGGGACGTCCACGGGGGCGTTTGCGAGCGACGATCGCACCCTGGTTGATGATTTCGCCACCCCACACTCCCCACGGCTCTCGGCGGGCGAGCGCTGTCTCGAGGCAGCGCGCACGCACGGAACATCCGGTGCACAGGGATTTGGCCAGTTCCACGTCTGACGGGTCCTCGGCAAACCACAGGTCGGGGTCCTCACCGTGGCACGGCAGGGCGTCGGCGCCTGCGCGGATGACATTGTCGCCTCGACCTGAGGCGGTCGAAAAGTTTTCGCTCGGCATGAGGGCTCCTGGAGGTTCGATCGAAGAGCGAATGCGATGCGAACTCGGCCGGAAACGACAAAGGGCCACGGTCCGCTGGGCGGTGTCCGTGGCCGAATCGGTGGGTTTGCGGGTTGGAAATCCCGAAGAACCGTCCGCCACGGGGAGGGAATGCTGCGCGCCGGCGCCCTATGCGGGCGCATGTGCGGCGCGCGCATCGACGGGTGCGGCGGCCGCGTGAACATCGATGCGGCGGCCCACGCGTACGCTCACACGACCCCATGTCCGCAATATTCGCACATACATTCGAATAAAAACAGACTCGGGGCTCATCGGTGGGCCGATCACAATTCCGAGGTCCGCTCGGTGTGGTGTATGCCCGGGTGCCCGCGGAGCGCTGGGACGCCGAAGGTGTCAGCTCAGCGGAACGCCGCCCACGCCCCAGTTCTCGCCGGGAACCTCGGTGATCGTCACCCACACCTTGTCCGGATTCTTTCCGGCTGCTTCGGCGTACGCCGAGGTCACCGCTGCGATTACTGCGCGCTTCTGCTCCGGCGTGAGACCTGGTGTCTGGCTGATCTGAATCAAGGGCACAGCGGCGACTCTGCCATACCCGGCACCCGGTCCGCCGGTGCTCGCCCGGCCCGGGCTGCTCGGCGTCCCGACGAATGTCACCCCGGACCTTTCGCATTGATAGAGAATAGTGTTCTCTGTATTGAGAGTCATATATACGTAAACTGAAAGTGGATAGGGGAGCGCATGTTGCTGGATCCGAGTCCGGATCAAGAGTTCTTCCGGGACACCACATCTCGGTTCCTCACCGACCGGGTGCCCGTGGCCGAGATCCGTCGCCTCCGCCACGACCCGGCGGGGTTCGGCGCGGAATACTGGCGAAGCGGTGCCGAGCTCGGCTGGACCAGCCTGCTCGCGGGGGACGCCACAGGTGGTGGGTCGATCGGCGACCACGGCCTCGTCGATCTGACCTTGGTCGCATACGAGTTCGGTACGCATGCGGCTCCGGGCCCGCTGGTCCCCACCAACGTCGTCGCCGACCTCCTGAGCCGGCACGCCGAGGCGCACGGAGATGTTCTGGCTTCACTCGTGGAAGGAACTGCCACCGCTGCATGGTGCTTCGAGGAGCCTCGTGCGGGCGGCAAGGTAGCCTCCGACGGCGTCGAGATCACTGTGGACGGCGACGAGGTCGTCGTGCGCGGAACGAAGCGTCCCGTCGAGGCGGCGGTCTCGGCCGACTTCCTGCTCGTGACCGGACGTACCGGTGACGGCCTCTCACACGTACTCGTGCCGCGTGAGGCCCCCGGTGTGCGGATCGTTCCCCTGAAGTCCATCGACATCACCCGCCGCTACGCCGCCGTCGAGTTCACCGAGGTGCGCCTACCCGCCACCGCGCTCGTCGGTGCCGCGGGCGGCGCCGCAGCCGACACCGAACGTGCGCTGCGAGTCGGCGCCGTGCTGGGCTGCGCAGAATCCGTCGGCGCGCTTCAGGCCGCCTTCGACCTCACGGTGGCATGGGCGTTCGACAGGTACTCGTTCGGTCGCCCCCTGGCCTCCTACCAAGAACTCAAGCACCGGTTCGCCGACATGAAGATGTGGCTCGAGGCCAGCCACGGCATCAGCGACAGCGCCGCGTACGCCGTGGCGACGCAGGCAGCGGACGCGCCGGAACTCGTCTCGGCCGCAAAGGCGTACATCGGTCACTACGGCGGAGAACTTTTCCAGGACTGCATGCAGATCCACGGCGGTATCGGCATCACGTTCGAGCACGATCTGCATCTGTTCGCGCGGCGCGGCGCCGCCAACCGGTCGAACTACGGGACGCCCGCCGAGCATCGCGCCCGCATCGCCGACATCGTCGAATACCAGGAGGCCAACCGATGACCGTCGAGAGTTCGGCGACCGACCGGGACGTGGAATCGCTCGACGATTTCCGTGCCCGCGCCCGCACATGGATCAGCGCCAATCTGCAACGGTCCGACTTCGCGTCCCACATCGGGGTGCTGCGCGAGGAAAGCTCCGACGAGGAAGAACTCGCCGCGGTCCAACGGGAACGCGACCTTCAGCGCGCACTCTTCGATGCCGGTCTCGCAGGAATCTGCGTGCCCCGCGAATACGGCGGGCAGGGGCTCACGCGGCCGTACCAGCAGGTACTCAACGAGGAACTCCGCGGTTACGAATACCCGTCGCGGCTACAGGTGCCCACCTTCGTGCCGTGCACAGCGGTCCTGCTCGAGTTCGGTACCGAAGAGCAGAAGCGGCGCCACATCCCCGCCATCCTCAAGGGCGAGGAACTGTGGATGCAGATGCTGTCCGAACCGAGCGGGGGATCCGATGTCGCGGGCGCGGTGACCACTGCGGTGCGCGACGGCGAAGACTGGATTCTCAACGGCTCGAAGATCTGGACCACCGGGGCATGGTGGTCGGACTGGGCGCTGTGCCTGGTGCGCACCAACTGGGATGTGCCCAAGAACCGCGGCCTGACCGTGTTCATGCTGCCGCTCAAGCAACCGTCCATCGAAGTGCACCGCATCGAAATGCTCAGTGGCTCCAGCGAATTCTGCCAGGAGTACCTCACGGATGTGCGTGTGCCCGACAGCGATCGCATCGGCGAGGTCGACGACGGCTGGACCGTGGGAACGCGGTGGATGTTCCACGAGCGGATGTATCAGAACTCGCCGTACACCACGATTCCGGCGGGTTCGGTGCGCGGCGGATCCCGTATCTCGGAATTGTTCGCGGTCGCCCGCGACGCGGGTCGGCTCGACGACCCGGTCGCACGCGATCTTCTCGGCGAGGCCCGCGCGCTCGAACTGGCCAAACAGGCACTGAACAAACGCGTCGGGCAAGGGATGGCGGCGAGGACGATCTCGGACCAGTCCGCGAGTATCTCCCGGTTGATGTCCGGCGTGGTCGAATCCCGCCTGGTCACCATCGGATACGAGTTCACGGGCGCGGACGGCGCCGCGTGGGACGAGGACGACGGCGCGGTTGCCGAGCGCGGAGTCGACTATTTGCTGCGCCAGGTGTGGTGCATCGCCGGCGGCACCACCGAGATGGCGCGCAACGCGATCAGTGAGCGGGTGCTCGGCATGCCGCGCGAGCGCAGCCACGATCCCAATCTCGCATTCCGCGACGTGCCGAAGGGCCGCGCTGCGGGATAGGCGAGATCAGGCCTTGCCGGTGCCGGAGGCGATCCCCTTGTCGATCTGCTCGACGAGCACCGTGCCGAGGCGGGTGAGTTCACGCACCTGAGAGTCGTCGAGTCCGTCGAACACCAAGCGCTGGACAGTGTCCACGTGCGCGGGGGCGGACTCGACGACTTTCGCGTGCCCGGCGTCGGTGAGCACCGCGTAGGACCCGCGGGCCCCGGTGACCGGTTCGCGCCGCAGCCACCCGCGTTTGCCGAGTCGGGTCACGACATGGGACAGGCGCGAGAGCGACGCGTTGGCCTCGGTGGCGAGCGTGCTCAGCTGCAACCGGCGCCCGGGAGCCTCCGACAGCACGGCGAGCACGAAGTACTCGAAGTGCGTCATGTCCGAGTCGCGCTGCATCTGGGTGTCGAGGGCCGCGGGTAGCCGGGTGATCACCGAGACCAGCACGCGCCACGCCGCCTGCTGGTCCGCATCGAGCCACCTCGGGTCGCTGTTCATTGCCGGTGTCCTCGTTTCCGTAGTCCTGTGTCCAGCCTGTCAAAGCCGTGGTGGGTGTATCCGGCGGGGGAGTCGGTTCGGCAAACCGGCCCGCACGCGCTACGATACTTGAAGCTTCAACTTAAGGAGTTTCATGAGCGAGATGCCTGCCCTCTACCTCAGCCACGGGGCACCGCCCCTGGTCGACAGCGACCTGTGGGTGAAGCAGCTCCGCACCTGGGCCGCGGGTCTGCCGCGCCCGACGGCGATCCTCGTGGTCTCGGCGCACTGGGAATCCGCACCCCTCACGATCGGGTCGACCACCACGGGGACACCACTCGTCTACGACTTCGGTGGCTTCCCACGCCGCTTCTACGAGGTCACCTACGCCTCGCCGGGAGCACCGGACCTCGCGCGCCGGGTCGCGATGCTGATGCCCGACGGGGAGCCCGTCGTACAACAGCCGCACCGGGGCCTCGACCACGGCGCCTACGTGCCGCTGACCGTGATGTATCCCGACGCGGACGTCCCGGTCCTGCAAATATCGCTGCCGAGCCTGGACCCGCAGCGCCTGCTGCTCCTCGGTGAGCGGTTGCGGCCGCTGCGTGACGAAGGAGTGCTCATCGTCGGCTCCGGTTTCACCACCCACGGACTCCCGTTCCTGCGCGACCCGCGGCCCGAAGCCCCGGCGCCGGGGTGGTCCGCGGAGTTCGACCAGTGGACGGGCGAACAACTGGCGCGCGGGGATGTCGACGCACTGCTGGATTTCCGCAACCGCGCACCCGGCATGCCGTACGCGCATCCGACCACCGAGCACTTCGCTCCGCTGTTCGTCACCCTCGGCGCATCCCGCGACCCGGCGCAGCCGCCCGAACAGGTCATCGACGGATTCTGGATGGGACTGGCGAAGCGGTCGATCCAGGTCGCCTGAGACACGTGGCCGTTCCGGAGGCGGCGCACGTCCGGTTGCGGACGACCGCGCCTGCGCCGCCCCGGATGATCCCTGGGATGATGTCCTCATGTCCGGCGAGCCCACCACCATTCCCGCAGCCACCACCGATTCCCCCGCAGGTGGCTGGTCCGATTCGACCACGACGCGAGAGCAGTTCCGGCAACTGGCGCGCGAGCATCGCGTGGTCCCCGTGACCCGCAAGGTGCTCGCCGACGCGGAGACACCGCTCTCGGCGTACCGCAAGCTCGCCGACGACCGTCCCGGCACGTTCCTGCTCGAGTCCGCCGAGAACGGCCGGTCGTGGTCCCGGTGGTCGTTCATCGGCGCGGGCAGCCCCGCGGCGCTGACCGTGGTCGACGGCGAAGCCGCGTGGTACGGGCACGTCCCCGCCGGAACACCCACCGGGGGCAACCCGCTCGACGTGCTCAGGGACACCCTCGAACTGCTCCACACCGACCGTATCCACGGTTTGCCGCCCCTGACGAGCGGCATGGTCGGGTATCTCGGCTACGACACCGTGCGGTATCTCGAAAAGCTGCCGAATCTCTCCGAGAACGACCTCGAGATTCCCGAACTCGTGATGATGCTCGCGACCGATCTCGCCGCCGTGGACCACCACGAAGGCACCATTTGGCTCATCGCCAACGCGGTGAACTGGGACGGGACCGATCAGCGCGCGGACGAGGCCTACGACGACGCGGTCGCGCGCCTCGACCGGATGACGGCCGCGCTCGCCGCACCGGCACCGGCCACCGTCGCGACGTTCTCGCGCCCCGAACCGGCATACCGTCGTCAGCGCACCACCGAGTCGTTCGGCACCGACGTCCGCAAGCTCATCGGCGACATCGAAGCCGGCGAAGCGTTCCAGGTCGTGCTCTCGCAACGTTTCGAAATCGACTGCGACGCTGCGCCCATCGACGTCTACCGCATGCTCCGCGCGTCGAACCCGAGCCCGTACATGTTCCTGCTGCACATTCCGGGACCGGACGGCGACACGGCGTTCTCCATCGTCGGCTCGAGTCCGGAGGCGCTGGTGACCGTCGCGGACGGCACGGCCACCACACATCCGATCGCCGGGACGCGGTGGCGAGGCGCCGACGAGGAAGAGGACACCCTGCTCGAGAAGGATCTCCTGCACGACGAGAAGGAGAACGCCGAGCACCTCATGCTCGTCGACCTCGGGCGCAACGATCTCGGCCGGGTGTGCGCGCCGGGCACCGTGAAGGTGCACGACTACCGGCACATCGAGCGGTACAGCCACGTGATGCATCTCGTGTCCACCGTCACCGGGCGGCTGGCCGAGGGCAAGCGCGCGCTCGACGCCGTCACCGCGTGCTTCCCGGCGGGAACCCTCTCGGGCGCTCCCAAGGTGCGGGCGATGGAATTGATCGAAGAACTCGAACCCACCCGCCGCGGCATCTACGGCGGCATCGTGGGCTATCTCGACTTCACCGGTGACGCAGATACCGCCATCGCGATCAGATCGGCGCTCATCAAGGACAAGGTCGCGTACGTGCAGGCCGGCGCGGGCATCGTCGCCGACTCGGTACCCGACGCGGAGGACACCGAAGCCCGCAACAAGGCGATGTCCGCGCTCGCAGCGGTCGCTGCGGCCGCGACCGTCACCAACTACAGCGGGGACGCGCGGTGACCGCCCCGGACCCGCAGACCGGCGACCATGCCCGCCCGCGCACAGGCGTGAGCAGGCGCCCCACGGTCGTGGCGGCGGGGCTTCTCGCCCTCGGCGCGGCCGCACTGTGGGGTTCGAGCCGGATGACCTGGGTGCGGGCCGAATCGTCGGACGGGCTCGGTGCCGATCGTGTCACCGACCTCGAAGGTGCGAGATGGGCCGCAGCCACCACACCCCTCGCGCTGGCCTTGCTCGCCGCCATCGCCGCGGCGTTCGCGGTCCGGGGACGGGCCCTGCGTGTCGTCGCGGTCGCGGTCGCGGCAGTTGCGGTGGCGGCTGCTGTTCCCGCGGTGCAGCTGCTTGCCGGCGGCGGAGATCCGGAGACGGCGGCCAGGATCGCCGAACTTCCGGGCCGTGCCACGGTCACCGCGGTGACCGTGTCGCCGTTGCCGGCGGTCCTGGCACTGCTGGGCGCGGTCCTGGCGCTCGGCGCCGCGTTCGCACTGTGGCGGACCCCGCGCGAGCAAGCGGGGTTGTCGTCGAAGTACGACAGCCCCGCAGTACGCCGTGACGCGGCGGTGCGACGGGCCGACACCGACGAACCGATGACCGAACGGACGCTGTGGGACGCAATGGATGCGGGGGAGGATCCGACCGTCGACCACGGTGACGAGGGGCACGACGAGGAGGGCCCGTCGGATTCGGGTACCCGGCGATGAGCGCCGTGGGCACGCGCACTAGGCTCTGAGGAAATCCGATGAGCTTAATCACATCGGGATTGACAAGGGTGGGAAAGGACTCGAGCCACGATGACAGTTCTCGACTCGATTCTCGAAGGTGTGCGAGCCGACGTCGCCGCCCGTGAGGCAGTTGTCGACTTCGCTTCCGTCAAGGCCGCCGGTGCTGCCGCGCCCGCGCCGATCGACGCGAAGGCCGCTCTCCGCGAGCCGGGCATCGCAGTGATCGCCGAAGTCAAGCGCGCCAGCCCGTCCAAGGGTGCGCTCGCCGACATCGCCGATCCCGCCGAGCTGGCCAAGGCCTACGAAGCAGGCGGTGCACGCGCGATCAGTGTGCTCACCGAGGAGCGGCGCTTCCACGGCAGCCTCGCCGACCTCGATGCCGTGCGGCGCGCGGTGCGTATCCCGGTGCTCCGCAAGGACTTCGTCGTGGGTCCGTACCAGATCCACGAGGCGCGTGCTCACGGTGCAGACATCGTGCTGCTCATCGTGGCGGCCCTCGAGCAGACCGTGCTGACGGCGTTGATCGACCGCACGGAATCGCTCGGGATGACCGCCCTGGTGGAAGCCCACACCGAGGAAGAAGCCTCCCGCGCGCTCGAGGCCGGCGCGACCGTGATCGGAATCAACGCCCGCAACCTCAAGACTCTCGAGGTCGACAAGAACACCTTCGGCCGCATCGCGCCCGGACTGCCCAGCCACGTCATCAAGATCGCCGAATCGGGTGTGCGGGGACCGGCCGACCTGCTCGCCTACGCCGGAGCAGGAGCCGATGCGGTGCTGGTCGGCGAGGGTCTGGTGACCAGTGGCGACCCGCGTCAGGCCGTCGCCGAACTGGTGACCGTGGGCACACATCCGTCGTGCCCCAAGCCTGCACGCTGAACCGTCGCCGGGGTCGGACCCGGGCACGATCCGCGTCGCCACGTGGGGCAGACTGAAGACGTGACTGCAGACGATTCCGCACTTTTCGCCAAGGGACACGGCCTTCCCTCGATGAGTGACGCCGTATCCACCCCCACCGCCCACGAGCCGGACGTTCGTGGCCACTACGGGGTGTTCGGTGGACGCTACGTCCCCGAGGCGCTCATGGCGGTCATCGAAGAGGTCACCGCCGCGTACGAGAAGGAACGGACCGACCCCGGATTTCTCGCCGAACTCGACCGGCTGCAGCGTGACTACACCGGCCGGCCGTCCCCGGTGTTCGAAGCGACCAGACTGAGCGAGCACGCGGGCGGGGCCCGCATCCTCCTCAAGCGGGAAGATCTGAACCACACCGGTTCCCACAAGATCAACAATGTGCTGGGGCAGGTCCTGCTCGCCAAGCGCATGGGAAAGACCCGCGTCATCGCCGAGACCGGTGCGGGGCAGCACGGCGTCGCCACGGCCACCGCCTGCGCGCTGCTCGGGCTCGAGTGCCGCGTCTACATGGGCGAGGTCGACACCGAGCGCCAAGCCCTCAACGTCGCGCGGATGCGCCTGCTGGGATCCGAGGTCGTCGCCGCCAAGACCGGGTCGCGCACCCTCAAGGACGCGATCAACGAAGCGATGCGCGATTGGGTGACCAACGCCGACAACACGTACTACTGCTTCGGCACCGCGGCCGGACCGCACCCGTTCCCCGCCATGGTGCGCGACTTCCAGCGCATCATCGGACTCGAATCGCGTGTGCAGGTGCGGGCGATGACCGGTCGCCTGCCCGACGCGGTCGTCGCGTGCGTCGGCGGCGGGTCGAATGCCATCGGCATCTTCCATCCGTTCATCGACGATCCGTCGGTCAAGCTGATCGGCTGCGAAGCCGGCGGCGACGGCGTCGACACCGGCCGGCACGCCGCGACCATCGGCGGTGGCACCCACGGCGCACTGCACGGCGCCTACTCGTACCTGCTGCAGGACGAAGACGGACAGACCATCGAATCGCATTCCATTTCGGCAGGTCTGGATTATCCGGGTGTCGGCCCCGAGCATTCGTGGCTCGCCGACATCGGTCGCGCGGAGTACCGGGCGATCACCGACAGCGAGGCGATGGACGCGTTCGGCCTGCTGTGCCGGACCGAAGGCATCATTCCCGCGATCGAATCTGCGCACGCCGTGGCCGGAGCCCTGAAACTCGGACCCGAGCTGGGGGAGGGCGCGATCATCCTCGTGAGCCTGTCCGGCCGGGGCGACAAGGACGTCGACACCGCAGCCAAGTGGTTCGGCTACCTCCCGGACAACGCCAGCGACAGCACCCAAGGAGCCGCGCAGTGAGCGCCCCGCACGAACGCCTCACCCAGATATTCGACACCTGCCGGGCGGAGAACCGCGCCGCGCTCATCGGATATCTCCCCGTCGGCTATCCGACCGTCGAACGCTCGCTCGAAGCCATGACCACCCTGGTCGAGGGCGGGTGCGATCTCATCGAGGTCGGCATCCCGTACAGCGACCCGGTGATGGACGGCACCACCATCCAGGAAGCGGCCTTCGAGGCGATCGCCAACGGCGTCAAGGTGCGCGACGTGTTCCGGGCGATCGAAGCGGTGAACGCCGCCGGCGGCGCAGCGGTCGTCATGACGTACTGGAACCTCGTGATGCGCTACGGCGTCGACAACTTCGCCCGTGACCTCGCCGCTGCCGGCGGACTCGGGATGATCACCCCCGACCTCATTCCCGACGAGGCCGGAGAGTGGATCGCCGCCGCGGAGAAGTACGGCCTCGGCCGGACGTTCCTCGTCGCCCCGTCGTCCACCAACGAGCGCCTCGCCAAGACGCTCGACCAGTGTGTGGGCTTCGTCTACGCGACGTCGACGATGGGTGTCACCGGCGCCCGCGACAAGGTCGACAACCGTGCACCCGAGATCGTCGCCCGGGTGCGCACCCACAGCGACATCCCGGTCGGCGTCGGACTCGGCGTCCGCAACGGCGCGCAGGCAGCCGAGATCGCCGGGTACGCGGACGGCGTGATCGTCGGCTCGGCGCTGGTGACGGCGGCGGCCCAGGGCCGCGACGCGCTGCTCGCCCTGACGCAGGATCTCGCGAGGGGCGTGCGCTCGGCTACCGTGGCCTCGTGACATCGACTGCGTCTGTTCTGGCTTATCTGCCGAGCCCCTCACAGGGCGTCTGGTACGTCGGGCCCCTGGCCCTGCGCGCCTACGCCCTCTGCATCATCGTCGGCATCGTCGTCGCCATCTGGTGGGGCGATCGTCGCTGGGTCGCCCGTGGCGGCAAGCCCGGCACGGTTCTCGACATCGCCGTGTGGGCCGTGCCGTTCGGTCTCATCGGCGGCCGTCTCTACCACGTCCTCACCGACTGGCAGAAATACTTCGGGGAGGGCGCGAACCCTGCGGATGCCCTCAAGATCTGGGAAGGCGGCCTCGGAATCTGGGGGGCCGTCGCGCTCGGCGCCGTCGGAGCCTGGATCGGCTGCCGCCGCCGCGGCATCCCGTTGCCCGCGTTCGGCGACGCGCTGGCACCCGCCATTCTGCTGGCCCAGGCCATCGGGCGACTCGGCAACTGGTTCAACCAGGAACTCTACGGGCGGGAAACGACCGTCGCGTGGGGCCTCGAGATCTACCAGCGCAGCGACGACGCCGGTCGCGTATCGCCGGCATTGATCGACGGCGTCTCCACCGGCGAAGTGGCCTTCGTCGTCCACCCGACCTTCCTGTACGAGTTGCTGTGGAACGTCGCCGTGGTGATTCTGCTGGTGCTGATCGACCGCCGATTCGCCATCGGGCACGGACGCCTGTTCGCGCTGTACGTCGCGGGCTATTGCTCCGGACGGTTCTGGATCGAGCTGATGCGTGCCGATGCGGCCACCGAGATCGCCGGAATCCGCATCAACACCTTCACCTCGGGCATCGTGTTCGTGCTGGCGGTCGCCTACGTGATCTTCGCGCGTAAGGGCCGCGAAGATCCGGCCACGCTCGGCGGCACGCCTGCCGACCCACAGGTCGCGCCCGGCGACAAGGACTCCGCGGCCGAGACGGCCGAGGGCGAATCGACTGCCCCCGAGACGCCCCGCGCAGCGGACGACGACGGGACCGAAGTCGCAGCTAAACTAGATGGTTCACGGCCAGGCAAGAGCAAGGGAGACAACTCGTGACCGCACCGGACCCGGGCGCGTCCGACTCGCGCGACGCCGAACCTGCCAAGCCGGACCTGCGCAAACACTCCGATACCGGGACACCGGGCGGAGACACCGCGCACCACGACGAGCCGACCCGGGATTTCGGCCGGACCTTCGACTACGACGCGACCGCGCAGGCCTCGCTCTCCGAGCAGCAGCCCCCGGCGGAGTCCTTCGGCGGTCACACCGGAACCCCCGGCCCCGGCTGGGATACCTACTCCGGGATCGGCAACGGTCCCGGCTGGGGCACCACGCCGAGTTACCCTCCGCCGGCGGCGCACCAGTCCGACTATCCGCCCCCGAGCGGCTATCCCTACCCCGGTCCGAACCAGGGGCAGGAATCGGCGTCGCCGGGTCCCGTTTACGGCACTCCCGACCCGGGCTATCCGACTTCCGCCCCCGGCTTTCCCGCGCAGGATGTCCCGCAGCCGGGATACGGCACTCCGCCTGCCTACGGACCTCCGCCGGCCTACGGCAGCCCCCAGGGCTACGGCGCGCCCCAGGGATACGGCACCGATCCTTCCGCCCCGTTCGGACGCGACCCCTATACCGGCGAGGCGTACTCGGACAAGTCGAAGGTCACGGCCGGCGTACTCGAAATCCTGCTCGGCGCCTTCGGTGCAGGACGCTTCTACCTCGGCCAGCCCGGCACGGCGGTGGCGCAGATCGCCGTCACATGGTTGACCTGCGGTATCGGGGGGATCTGGCCGCTCATCGACGGCATCTTGATGCTCACCGGCAAGGTGCGCGACGAGCACGGGCGGCCGCTCCGCCCGTAACGGCCGGCACCGACCGGTGACGGGTTCACCCGTGCGGCGAACCTCCGGCCCGGACCGGACGGCCAGGATTGAACCCGACCGCACCGGGTATACGCGGTCCGTGTCGCCCCTCGATCTTTCCAGCCGCACCCGATCCGCAGGACCCCTGCGTTCGGCCGTGTCCGGAGTGTTCCGGGCCGCCTCGGCGCTGCGGGGTGCGCGAGCGTTCCACCCCGAAGGCGCGTTGTTCCGCGGCCACCTGGACGTACGGGTGGACGGCGGGCCCGTGCCTCCGGGGCGCTATGCCGTCACCGGCCGGCTTTCCCGGGGCATCGGGCTGCCCGCCGGCGTTCCCGACATTCTCGGTCTCGCGCTGCGGGTCTCCCTGGAATCGGGTCCCTGGGATCTGCTGCTCGCGACCTCGTATCTCCCGGCGCGGGCGGTACTGCTCCCGGTGCGCGGCTGGGGGAGCGCGCGCTACAGCAGCCTCGCCGCGTACCGCAGATACGGGGACGACCGGGTGCGATGGGTCCTCGCGACGCCCGTGGGACGGCAGCCGAACACCACATCGGCGGACGATCTCCGGCCCGAGGTGGCACCGCTCGTCTTCTCGCTCGGCTGGGCGCCGGCGCGGGGCGCGGCACTCCCGTTCGGGAATGTCACCCTCACCTCGCGACTCGCGGTGGACGATTCCGAGATGACCTCGTTCGACCCGGTGGTGCACTGTCCCCCTACGTTGCGGATGTGGCCCGACTTCGTCGCAGAGATTCGCCGGGACGCGTATCGCGGCAGCCGCGCGGGACGGGCAGCCTCCCTCGATGCGTGAGGTTCTCGACGCGTGAGACCGACGGTGTCCATGTACCCGGTAGATGAGGAGACGACGTGATGGCAGAGAAGAAGAACCGTTCGGACGGCCCCGGCAAGACGACCGGCGAGAGCGCGTCGCACGCCCGCGCACCCAAGGGCGGCCGGCCCGGACCCGCCGACGAAGGCGGGACCGGCGGGATGGCGACCAGGGAGAATGCACCCGAAATAGCAGAGGACCAGAAGGACTGACACACCGGGCTGCCGCTCCGGGTGCGCGCGTGCGGGTTACGGACTCCGATGGTGGGCGCGCACCATGGGGGCTAGGCTCGAGGCGTGACCCGACGTACCAAGATCGTATGCACAATGGGCCCGGCTACCTCGGACCCCGACGTCCTCCGGGAACTCGTCGACGCCGGCATGGATGTGGCGCGGCTGAATTTCAGCCACGGAGATCACGCCGATCACGAGGTCCAGTACAACCACGTTCGTGCCGCCGCCGAGTCGTCCGGCAAGGCCGTCGGCGTGCTCGCCGACCTCCAGGGACCCAAGATTCGTCTGGGCCGATTCGCCGACGGCCCCACCGTCTGGAACAACGGTGAACTCGTCCGCATCACCGTCGACGACGTCGAAGGCACCCACGACCGCGTCTCGACCACGTACAAGGAACTCGCGCAGGACGCGGTCGCCGGTGACCGGTTGCTCGTCGACGACGGCAAGGTCGGCCTCGTGGTCGAATCCGTCGAAGGAAACGACGTGGTCTGCCGCGTGACCGAGGGCGGCCCGGTCAGCAACAACAAGGGCGTCTCGCTGCCCGGTATGAACGTCTCCGTTCCGGCGCTGTCCGAAAAGGACATCGCCGACCTCGAATTCGCGCTGCAGCTCGGTGTCGACTTCATCGCTCTGTCGTTCGTGCGTTCCCCGGCCGACATCGAACTCGTGCACGAGATCATGGATCGTGTCGGCCGGCGTGTCCCGGTCATCGCCAAGCTCGAGAAGCCCGAAGCGATCGAGAACCTCGAAGCGGTCGTGCTGGCATTCGACGCGGTGATGGTCGCTCGCGGCGACCTCGGTGTGGAACTGCCGCTCGAAGAGGTCCCGCTGGTGCAGAAGCGCGCGATCCAGATCGCCCGGGAGAACGCCAAGCCCGTGATCGTCGCGACGCAGATGCTCGAGTCGATGATCGAGAATTCCCGCCCGACCCGCGCGGAGGCATCCGACGTCGCGAACGCCGTACTCGACGGCGCCGACGCCGTCATGCTGTCCGGCGAGACCTCGGTGGGCAAGTTCCCGATCGAGACCGTCAAGACGATGGCGCGCATCATCGCGGCCGTCGAATCGGATTCGACCGACGTTCCCGCGCTGACCCACGTGCCCCGCACGAAACGCGGCGTGATCTCGTATGCGGCCCGCGACATCGGCGAGCGGCTCGATGCGAGCGCACTCGTCGCGTTCACGCAATCGGGCGACACGGTGCGCCGACTCGCGCGGCTGCACACAAGGCTCCCGCTGCTCGCCTTCACGCCCGCGCCGAGTATTCGCAATCAGCTGGCACTGACGTGGGGCACCGAAACGTTCTCCGTGCCGCCGGTGGACACCACCGACCAGATGGTCGAGCAGGTCGACGCGGCGCTGCTCTCGCTCGGGCGTTACCAGCGTGGCGATCTCGTGGTGATCGTCGCAGGTGCCCCTCCGGGACGGACGGGTTCGACCAACCTGATCCACGTACACCGGCTGGGGGAGAAGGACACCCGGTGACGGGTGTCGACACGTCGGATCTCCACGTCCTCCTCGGACTGTTCGATCTCGAGCAGACCGGGGAGGACGTGTTCCGCGGCGAACATCCCCCGCAGGTCGGTGCCCGGACGTTCGGAGGGCAGCTCGTCGCGCAGGCGCTCGTCGCGGCGGGACGCACGGTCGGAGACCGGCCGGTACACGCGATCAACGCGCACTTCATCCGGGGTGGAAACGTCAAGGCGCCCATCGAGTACCGGGTCGCGCGGCACCGTGACGGTCGTGACTTCGCGAACCGGATGGTGACCGCCTACCAGGACGGGCAGGAACTGTTCGTCATGCTCGCGGCGTTCCAGCGCTGGGGGAAGGGACTCGAGCATTCCGTCGGGGTTCCGGAAGTTCCTCTGCCGGAAACACTTCCATCCATCGGGGAGCGGTTGCAGGGGTTCGAGGCACAGTTGCCGTACTTCGCGGGGGCACTCAAGCCCATCGACATGCGGTACGCGAACGACCCCGCATGGGTGCTGCGGGGCACCGGCGAGAAGCTCAACCACAACCGTGTCTGGATGCGTCCCGACGGTGAGATGCCCGGCGATGCGCTGCTGCACGCGGCGACTCTGGCCTACAGTTCCGACACCACGGTCCTCGACTCGATTCTGACCACGCACGGATTGTCGTGGGGTCTCGACCGGATCGTCGCGGCCACCGTCAATCATTCGATCTGGTTCCACCGCCCGCTCCGATTCGACGACTGGCATCTCTACGCCACCGAGTCGCCGGTCGCGGCCGGGTCGCGCGGGATGGCGACGGGCCGGTACTTCGACCTCGACGGGCAACTCGTCGCGACGGTTGTGCAGGAAGGTCTGGTGCGGCACTTCCCGTCCCGCCGCTGAGCGACGCTCACGCGCGGTCGCCGGAATCGCCGGTCATCCGCTCGAGCGCCGCCGACAACCGTCGCAGCGCCGACACGGCCTCCTCGAAGTCGTCGCAGCCCATCTCGTCGCACAGACGGCGCGCGGCCGTCGCGTGCGCGGGGTCGATCTGTGCGACCGCCTCGAGACCCGCCGGCGTCGCGGCGACCAGCTTCGCGCGGCGATGCGCCGGGTTCGGCCGGTATTCCGCGAGCCCCTGCTCGACGAGCAGATCCGCGATGCGCTGCACGCTCTGGCGGGTGATGCCCATCTCGCGTGCGATCCCCGCGACCGGCAGCGGCGTGGTGAGTACGGCGCCGAGTACCTGCCAGCGCGAGACGGTCAGGCCTGCGGGTGCGGCGAGGGTGTCCGCGAGGTCCAGGAACTGGCCGTTGAGGCGGAACGATGTCAACGCGGCGGCGCTGAGCAGTTTCGGAATCGAGGTTTCGGTCGTGCTCATCCCTCGTGTGCCGTCAGTTCGTAGTATCCCGACGGGTCGTGCTCGCCGTAGAGCTTGTACCAGGCGGTGAGCACCTCGGGTGTGTACAGATCGAGACGCTCGAAGATGGCGCGGGCGAACTCGACCGGCGCTATCCCGCTCGCGGTGAGGAGGTCCCGGTCGGTGACGGCCAGGTCGTCGCGATAGAGGTGCGCGCCGCCGTATCCGACGCTCTCCAAGAATTCCCTCGCATTGCTCGTGTGGGCGTGGTCGTCGAGCAGCCCCGCCCGCGCGAGTCCGCCGGTCGCTCCGCACATCGCGGCGACCGGGACGCCCGCGTCGAGGAACTCTCTCGCTTTGTCGGTGAACGGAGTGAACGCCTCGGTGGGCCAGATGTTGTTGCCGGCGAGCACGAGCATTGCGGAGGAGGGCGGATCCACCTCGTCGAGTGTGACGTCCGGCACGATGCGGAGGCCGCCCATGGTGGTGACCGGGTCGCGTCCGGTCGAGACGGTGCGGACGCTGTAGCGCCCCGGCTGACGTTGGAAGTCGGGATCTGCGATGCCCGACATCGCGTATCCGATCTCCCAGTCGGCGAGCGTGTCGTACACGGCGAAGTACACGATGCCATCCATGACAGTATGCTGTCTGCATGACAGCGTGCTGTCAATGGTGTGCCGCCGATGGACGATTTGCCCGACCGCCGCGTCGACGATTAGCCTCGTATCGACCACTCGGTGGTTTTGCTGTCGTCTAGGGTCGAGCCCGACCCATCGGAGGGGACATGTTCGGCATGAATCGAGCACAGGACATGCACACACGTGCGGGCGTCGCCGCCCCGTCGTGTTGTTGCGCCTGCCGCTGATACCCCCGACCGGGGCATAGGTCCCCCTCGGGAGCCGTGCCCGAAATCCGTCCCCCGAACCGTGCGCCGTTGGCCTCGTCACCCGAGCCCGCGACGGTTCGAAAGGATCCTCCGCATGTCCGATTCGACGGCACTTCCCGTCATCGATCTCGCCGACTTCGATGCACCTGAAACACGCGATGCTGCGCTCGACCGTCTTCGCACCGTCACGCACGAGATCGGCTTCTTCCACCTCGCCGGCCACGGAATCGATCCCGCGGCGGCCGATCGCCTGATTGCTGCCTCCCGCGAGTTCTTCGCGCTTCCCGACGCCGCCAAACTCGAGGTCGAGAACAGCCACTCACCACACTTCCGCGGTTACACCCGGGTCGGCGGTGAGCGCACCCAGGGCCACGTCGACTGGCGCGAACAACTCGACATCGGGCCGGAACGCGACGCCGTCGCCGAGTTCGATCCGGCGCGTCCCTGGGGGGTGCTCCACGGACCGAACCTGTGGCCCGCGCAGGTTCCGCAGTTGCGCCCGGCAGCAGTGGAGTGGATGGACCGACTCCAGGTGGTCGGTCTCCGCTTGCTGCGCGCCTGGGCCGAATCCCTGGGGGCCCCCGCAGATTTCTTCGACGAGGCCTTCGCCCACCCGGACCCGTTGCTCAAGATCGTGCGCTATCCCGGCCACGATCGATCGGTGACCGACCAGGGAGTGGGCAGCCACAAGGATGTCGGCGCGCTGACCCTTCTGTACCCCGAGCCCGGGAGCACCGGCTTTCAGGTGCAGCGCGACGGCGCATGGTTCGAGGTCGATCCGCTCCCGGGGCACCTCCTCGTCAACATCGGCGAACTGCTCGAGGTGGCCACCGGCGGATATCTCACGGCGACCGTCCACCGCGTCGAACCGCCGTCAACAGGAACGGATCGGGTGTCCCTGCCGTTCTTCCTCAATCCCGCACTCGACAAAGCGCTGCCCACCCTCCCGCTGCCGGATCATCTGGCGGCCGCGGCGCGGGGCGTGGGACACGACGCGCACGGCGGAGCGCTGCACGCGGTGTACGGACTGAACGCGCTCAAATCCCGGTTGCGTGCTCATCCCAATGTCACCGATCGGTACCACGCGGAGTTGCTCCGCTCGTTCGAACTCGGCCGATGACCTCGTCGTCGCCTGCCGCCCCCGCACCGCCGGATTCGTCCGGCCCGACCACACGTCCGCCGTAGCCTGAGAGCCGACCCGTCCGGACTGCGTGATCCCGCGTCGTCCGGGGCGCTCCCACAGTTCCACCCTGCCGACCACCGGCAGTTCCACAACGGAAGGTAGTACCCGATGTTCCTGCGTCGTACCGTCGTCGCGACCACCGCTTTCACCCTCGCCCTCGGCCTGGCAGCCTGCTCGTCGTCCGGAGGAGACGAGAACACCCTGCGGATCTCGGCCTCGTCCACGCCGCACGTAGAGATCCTCGATCACCTCGTGAGCACCGGTGCGCTCGGCGACTACCAGCTCGACATCCTCGACATCACCGGCGAGGTCGATCCCAACGAGTTGCTCGAAGCCGGTGACGTGGACGCGAACTTCTTCCAGCACGAGCCGTACCTGATCGACTGGCAGAAGCAGAACGGTGTCGACGATCTCGTCGCTGTTGCAGACGTGCACCTCGAGCCGCTGAGCCTGTACTCCAACAAGATCGGGTCGCTCGACGAGTTGAAGGACGGCGACACCATCGCGGTGCCGCGTGACACCACCAACTACGCCCGCGCGCTGTACCTGCTCGAATCGGCCGGGCTGATCGAGATGGACGTGCCGTTCGACCAGGCAGATCTGTCGGTGGTCACCGAATCGAACATCACCGCGAATCCGAAGAACCTGAAGTTCCTGGCGATCGAGCGGCCCCAGCTCGCGCGTCAGCTCGACGACGCGCAGGTCACCGCCGCCGTCATCAACTCCAACTACGCCCTCGAGGCCGGACTCACCCCGGCCGAGGACGGCATCGTCACCGAGCAGGTCGACGGCAACCCCTTCTCCAACCTGCTCGTCGTGCGCGCCGAGAACGAGAACGACCCCGCGGTGGTCGCACTCGCGGACGCTCTCGAGTCGCCGGAAACCGCTGCGTGGATCGAGGAGACCTACTCGGGTTCCGTCGTTCCGGTCCAGCCCACGAACTGATGATCGTCGTCGACAATCTCGTCAAGACCTTCCCCGGCGCCGGCGGCGCCGGGGAGGTCGCGGCGTTGCGAGGGGTTTCTCTCGACATCCCGGACGGAGAGATCTTCGGCATCGTGGGTCCGTCCGGATCGGGTAAATCCACTCTTCTCCGGTGCCTGAACCTCCTCGAAAAGCCCACGTCGGGTCGCATCCTTCTCGGCGGGGACGACCTGTCGACTCTCTCCGGGGCCGAACTGCGCTCCGCCCGGCGCCGGATCGGCACCGTCTTCCAGCAGTTCAACCTGCTGCACTCGCGCACCGTCCTCCGCAACATCGAGTTGCCACTCGAACTCGCCGGCTTGGGCAAGGACGAGCGGCGCGCCCGCGCGGCGTCGCTGATCGACCTCGTCGGCCTGTCCGGCAAGGAGAAGAGCTACCCGTCCCAGTTGTCGGGCGGCCAGCAGCAACGCGTCGGCATCGCGCGCGCGCTCGCCGCAGAACCCGAGGTGCTGCTGTGCGACGAAGCGACCAGCGCCCTCGACCCCGACACCACCGAGCAGGTTCTCGACCTCGTCGCCGAGGTGAACCGCACCCTGGGCGTGACGGTTGTGGTGATCACCCACGAACTCGGGGTGCTACGCAGAATCTGCACGTCGGCGGCGCGACTCGAAGCCGGCCGGATCGTGGAGACCGGGCGCATCACCGACCTCGTCGCCTCGCCCGACTCTGCGCTCGGTGCCGCGATGCTGCCGGTCGGTAACGACCCCTCTCTGGGGTCGAGCGCCGACACCGCAGTGGTCACGGCGATCGGAGACGCGGCGCACGGGCCGTGGCTGTCCCAGATGATCCGGGCTGCGGACGCCGATATCGCCGTCGTCGGCGGGCGCGTCGAGCAGGTGGGCGACGTGACCGTCGGCCGGATGCGTTTGCGATTCACGACGGACACCGACCACGCCCGGGTCGAACGATTCGTGGACCAGCACCCGCACCTGACCCTGTCGTGGGGCGCGGGGACCGAACTGGAGGGACTCACCGAATGAGGTCACATCCGCGATGAACAAGCTCACGTGGTACGACTCCTTGCCCGAAGTGTGGGAGGCGACCCTCGAAACGCTGTACATGGTCACGGTGTCGTTCGTGCTCACGGTGATCGGGGGAGTGCTGGCGGGCATCGTCCTGCAGGTCACCTCCCCGTCGGGCCTCCTGCCGCGGCGGACACTCAATACGGTGCTCGGTGTGATCGTGAACCTGTTCCGGTCGTTGCCGTTCCTGATCCTGCTCATCGCGCTGATCGGAGTCACCCGGGCGATCGTCGGTACAGCGATCGGCCCGACGGCGGCGATCGTCCCGCTCACCATCGGGGCCATCCCGTTCTTCGCGCGGATCGTCGAATCCGCGCTGCGGGAGGTGCCGCGCGGCCGGGTCGAAGCAGCCCAGGCGATGGGAGCGTCGACCGGGCAGATCGTGCGGAAGGTTCTCCTGCCCGAAGCCGTCTCGCCTCTCGTGGCCGGCGCGACGCTCACCCTGGTCCTTCTCGTCGGGTACTCCGCCATGGCCGGTGTCATCGGCGGCGGCGGACTCGGCGACTTCGCGATCGTGTACGGCTACCAGCGGTTCAACACGCCGGTGCTTCTGGTTGCCGTGGTCGTGCTGATCGTGATGGTGCAGATCATGCAATCGGTCGGCGACGGCATCATCCGGGCCTACGCGCACCGGCGGTGATCGTCGACAGATACAGGCCGGTGACGAGCCACTAATCGATTGCGAGATGTATGTCACAGTTGATAGTATTTCCGTAACCAAACCCGCTCTCTTCGAGCGGAAGGGAAGCAGAACGCCGAATCCGTTGACAGCGGAGGTGCACACCGTCGTACCGAGAAGGGCATCGGTCGGCAGGGGTGCGGACGTGGGGGCGTCCGGCAACTGTTCTCCAGGGAGGGAACGGAGAGATCGTGATGGCTGCACACCGTCGAAAGGCATCCGAGAACGCGCCGTCGTCGCAGCGGAGGATGCTCGCCATACTTGTTCTTTCCGGCATGCTCACCATCGGCTTCGTCGCTGCCGCACTCACCGGTTCGTACTCGGTGGGGCTGATCTCGTCGCTGCTCATCGGAGCGTGCATCATCGTGGCGCACCTGATGATCGCGCCCGGCGCGATCATCGGACGGGGGACTGTCCATGGTCCCGCTCGGCACGAAATCGCACCTCCGCCACGAGTATTCGAGATCCGTCACGGCTGATGAGTGCCTCCGTATCCGGAGCGCGTCCGCAACACGCGGGGCGCTCCGGATCGTTCTGCACGGTGACGGTCACGACCGGTGTGGCACGGGCGCCGCCGGGGACGGGCACCGGACGAACCGAAAGGGACAGATCCGCTCCAGGAGTTTGGGCGCGTTGTGCGGTGGTACGACACCGCTACTGCACGCACTGTGCGCCGACCTCCTGAAAGGTGAAACCCTTGTTCCGTCACACAGATCACCTCCAGTTCGACGTCAAACCCGAGAAGCCGGACCCCGTCTACGCCCGCAAACTCCAAGAACTCATCGGCGGCGCATACGGCGAAATGACCGTCACCATGCAGTACCTGTTCCAGGGATGGAACTGCCGGATGCCCGGCAAGTACAAAGACATGATCATGGACGTCGCCACCGAAGAAATCGGCCACGTCGAAATGATCGCCACCATGGTCGCCCGGCTCCTCGAAGGCGCACCGGCCACCGAATCGACCAAGAACGCCGCCGCCGACCCCGTCGTCGCGGCCGTGCTCGGCGGGATGGACCCGCAACAGGCCATCGTCTCCGGCGGCGGACCGACGCTGTCGGACAGCAACGGTGTGCCCTGGAACGGACGGTTCATCGTCGCGAGCGGCAACCTGCTCGCCGACTTCCGGGCCAACGTCGCTGCCGAAGCGCAGGGCCGGGTACAAACCGCACGTTTGTATCACATGACCGACGATCCGGGTGTCAAGGACATGCTCGAGTTCAACCTGGCGCGCGATACGTACCACCAGAATCTGTGGCTCGCGGCGATCGAGGAACTGCAGGCCGACGGGATCGAGCCGTCCCCGATCGCACCGAACGCGTTGTTCGACGAGGAGCATTCCGAACATGCCACGAGCCTGTGGCATCTGTCGGACGGTGTCGCGTCGGATCAGGGCCGGTGGGCGCACGGTACCGGTCCCGACGGGTCGACGCCGATGTCGTTCCTGGCCGATCCGGTTCCGCTCGGTGATGTGGCCAGTGCGCCGCCGCCGGATCCGAAGCTGTATGCGACCTATGACGGGTCGCAGGGTGAGCCGCGTTCGGCTGCGCTGGGCACGGAGAAGGGGCTGATGGGCAAGATGAAGGACGCAGTCAACACCGAACCCTGAGTAGGCGAGGGAGACGGTCGCCGGTGCCCGGCGGCCACGGACACCACGGAGTGGTTCGGGTCCGCAGTGGAAACGCACAGCGGCGCTCGGGCGCAGGAACCAGGGAGGGGCCGACATATGTCGGCCCCTCCCGTCGCATGTTTGGTGCTCCCGTACCGCGGGTACAAGTCCGGTACCGATAGGTCGGTCCAGCAGTGCGCCGCCCTCGCATCGAATGCACCGCGTGCCGCGCTTGGCACCGGCGAGGCGAAAGCGACACTGCTGATGGATCCGACGTATTTCGAACGGCTCATCGCCGCACTCTGGACGAGGTGTTCTCCACGCCCCCGATGGGCTCCCGCCCTCGGTGACGGGTGGATGAAAGCCCCGAGCCCCGTGCCTGCCGACCGTGTCGTCAGCATGCGCGCTCCGGAGTCACCGCGCGAATCAGCGCAGGTCGCCGGCTCGTCTTCAGCTCGGCATCGGATGCACACAACGCTCGCGCAGTGGGAGGCGGCGCCCCTCCGCTGTCGAGAGCACCGGCGCTACGGCCGCGGTCGGCAGCAGTAGCCGACTCCGACCGGCCACCGGAATACGCGAAAGAAGAAAGAGGAAGATCATGCGAATCGCGATGGTATCCGACGACATCAGCCCGCTCGCCACCTGCGGGCGTGCGGACACGGACCGCCGGAAAGCGCATAGTGCCGAGTTGTTCGCCGCTCTCGCCCGTGCGGGCCACGACGTGACCGTCTACACCCGGCGCGACAATCCTGATCTCCCCGAACGCGTCACCACAGCTCACGGATACACGGTGGTCCATGTACCCGCGGGCCCGGCAGCCCCGCTGGCGGAAGACGAAGTGCTGCCGACGATGGGCACGTTCGCAGGCTTCCTGGAAGCGGACTGGATGCGGCACCGTCCCGACGTCGCGCATGCGCATTCGTGGACATCGGGAATCGCCACCCAACTCGCCGCCCGAGCGCTCTCCCTCCCTACCGTGCAGACCTTCGCCACCCTCAGCGTTGCCGAATCCGCGCTGCAATCCGGTGGGGAGATGGACCTTTCGAGCCGGATGCGGCTCGAACGTGTGCTGGCGAAGGGAGCACATCATGTGGTCGCGACGTGCTCGGAACAAGTCTTCGAGTTGTCTCGGATGGGTCTGCCACGAACGCGGGCATCGGTAGTCCCGTCCGGCGTCGACGTCGACCACTTCACCGTCGCCGGATTCGGCACGGTCCCGTCGTCCCGTGGACGGTACCGGCTCGTGGCGGCGGGGCGGCCGGCGCCGGAGGACGGGTTCGACACCGCCGTCACGGCGTTGTCGCTGCTGCCCGACACCGAACTCGTCATCGCCGGGGGAGCCGCGCACGACGACGCGGCGGCGGACGAAACGGACCGATTGCTCGCGCTCGCCGACGAACTCGGGGTGCGCGAGCGAGTGCACATGGAGGGGCACGTCACGCGAGACAGGATGCCCGCATTGTTGCGTTCGGCCGACGTGGTGCTGTGCCCGTCGCGGTACGAACCGTTCAGGATCGTGGCGCTCGAGGCCATGGCGTGCGGACGCCCGGTGGTGGCGACCGCAGTCGCGAGCCTGCGCGACATCGTGGTCGACGGGGTGACCGGGCTCCTCGTACCACCGCGCTCCCCGCACGCCGTCGCTACGGCCGTACGGGAACTGATCGCTGATCCGGTGCAGCACGGCGCTTTCGGTGTCGCGGGGCGCGATCGTGCCGAAACGCGCTATTCCTGGGGACGGGCCGTCGTCGACCTTGTCGGTGCCTACGAACGCGCTGTCCGGCAGTCCCTCGCCGAACCCGTCACGGTCCGCGCCGGCGCCTCCCGGTCGGGAGCACTGTGAGACCGGCGGCAGCGAGCGCTTCGGACCGGCCTCCGGCGACACGCGTCCCGACGCCCGCCGGATACGCCCCGCTCGCCCGGTGAGCCTCTAGCATCGGGCGCGTGACCGCCGCGCCCGACAGCACCAGCCCCTCCGCGCCGCTGCGGATACTCCTCTACAGCGACGACGCGGGTGTGCGCGCGCAGTTGAGGTCGGCGCTCGGAGACCGGGTGCACCCCGACCTGCCCCGGTTCGAGTACCTCGAAGTGGCCACCGCGCCGGTGGTGATCGCACATATGGACGCGGGCGACGTCGACCTCGCGATACTCGACGGTGAGACGGCGCCCGCGGGCGGACTCGGCATCGCGAAACAGCTCAAGGACGAGATCGATCCGTGCCCACCGATCGTGGTGCTCACAGGCAGAGCCGATGACGCGTGGCTCGCGTCCTGGTCACGTGCCGAGGCGGTCGTCACGCGCCCGATCGATCCACTGACGCTCGCCCGTGAAGTGGTACGACTGCTGCGTCCGGCCGGCCGCTGAACCGCCCGCGGGCCGATACCGAACCGACCGCTCCGTACCGAACGGCGCGCACGAACCTACCCCATCCGTACCTCGCTTCCGAGCGGACACGCGCGACGGAATTCTGCATCCGAAATCGCTGACAACTGCGGCACGAACGCTACTAGTGTGTGTGCGGTAGCTCACATGTGACCGAGTTGTCCCGGATTGCCGGGCTCGGGCACCGGGGACCGAGGTTCTGTGACTACGGCACGACCGGGAGACGTCAGCGGAACCGGAGGTGGCGATGAACGTCTATGTACCGATCCTGGTGCTGGGAGCGATCGCTGTCGCGTTCGCGGTGTTCTCGGTGGTCGTCGCGTCGATAGCCGGGCCGAGTCGCTACAACCGGGCCAAGCTCGAAGCCTACGAATGCGGCATCGATCCGACACCGCAGCCCGTCGGAGGCGGACGTTTTCCCGTCAAGTACTACCTCACGGCCATGCTGTTCATCATTTTCGATATCGAAATCGTCTTCCTGTATCCGTGGGCGGTGAATTTCGACGCGCTGGGCGTGTTCGGACTGCTCGCGATGGGGTTGTTCATGGTCAATGTGTTCGTCGCGTACGCCTACGAATGGAAACGCGGCGGACTCGCCTGGGAGTAGCCCGCGTGACGCACCGGCCGAGGGCGGTGTCGTCGAAGTGGCTGCGCGCGAAAGTGATCCACACCAACGACGCAAGTGGTAGGAGTCGAACATGGGTCTCGAGGAGAAGGTGCCGAGCGGATTTCTGCTGAGCACGGTCGAAACCCTCGCAGGATTCGCACGCAAGGGTTCGCTGTGGCCGGCGTCCTTCGGACTCGCGTGCTGCGCGATCGAAATGATGTCCACCGCGGGAGGCCGCTACGACCTCGCACGATTCGGAATGGAAGCCTTCCGGGCGTCCCCCCGGCAGGCCGACGTCATGATCGTCGCCGGCCGGGTGAGCCAGAAGATGGCGCCGGCGCTGCGCCAGGTCTACGACCAGATGGTCGAGCCCAAATGGGTGCTCTCCATGGGGGTGTGCGCATCGTCGGGCGGCATGTTCAACAATTACGCCATCGTCCAGGGCGTCGACCATGTGGTGCCGGTCGATATCTACCTACCCGGGTGCCCCCCGCGCCCGGAAATGCTGATCCACGCGATTCTGGCGCTGCACGAGAAGATCGCGCACATGCCTCTCGGTGCCAACCGCGCGGACGCTGTGCGCGCAGCCGAGGAGGCCGCACTCTCGGCACGCCCGCTCATCGAGTTGACGGTGCCTCGGCGATGACGGGCGAACACCCCACTGAGGCCGGCCGGGAACAGATCGGCCCCGAGACCGGCAGGGAGCAGATCGATGTCCGGCGCGGCATGTTCGGTGCCCGCGACAGCGGCGACACCTCCGGGTACGGGCGCCTCGTACGGAGGATCACCCTGCCCGGCAGTTCGCCCCGGCCCTACGGCGGCTATTTCGACGACGTGGCCGACGCCCTCGACGATGCGCTCGCGCCCACCGCGGGGGAGGGATTCGCCGACGCGGTCGAGAAGATCGTCGTCTTCCGCGACGAAATGACGATCCATGTCCGCCGAGAGCATCTGCCGCGTGTCGCCCTCGCCCTGCGCAACGACGCCGCGTTGCGGTTCGAACTGTGCCTGGGAGTCAGCGGGGTGCACTATCCGGAGGAGACCGGCCGCGAACTCCACGCGGTGTACGCCCTCATGTCCATCACGCACAACCGGCGCGTGCGACTCGAAGTCACTGCGCCGGAGTCCGATCCGCACATCCCGTCGCTCTACGCCATCTATCCGACCAACGACTGGCACGAGCGTGAAACGTACGACTTCTTCGGGATCAGGTTCGACGGTCACCCCGCGCTGACCCGCATCGAGATGCCCGACGACTGGTCCGGGCATCCCCAGCGCAAGGACTACCCGCTCGGCGGGATCCCCGTGGAGTACAAGGGCGCCACCATCGCGCCTCCGGACGAACGGAGGGCATACAGCTGATGAGCGACACAGCAGCCACGTCCGGCGGCGCGCGTGACGACACCACCATCCTCACCGCATCCGGCCAGGACTGGGACGAGGTCGTCACGGCCGCCGCGGCGGCGGGTGAAGACCACATCGTGGTCAACATGGGCCCGCAGCACCCGTCCACGCACGGCGTCCTTCGGCTCGTCCTCGAGATCGACGGCGAAACCATCACCGAAGCGCGATGCAGTATCGGCTATCTGCACACCGGTATCGAGAAGAACGTCGAATACCGCAACTGGACGCAGGGCGTCACGTTCGTCACCCGCATGGACTACCTCGCGCCGTTCTTCAACGAGGCTGCGTACTGCCTCGGCGTGGAGAAACTGCTCGACATCACCCATCTCGTGCCCGAGCGGGCCGACGTCATCCGGGTGATGCTCATGGAACTCAATCGGATTTCCTCGCACATGGTCGCCCTCGCGACCGGAGGCATGGAACTCGGCGCCACCACGCCGATGCTGTTCGGCTTCCGCGAGCGCGAACTGATCCTCGACGTCTTCGAAACCATCACCGGACTTCGGATGAACCACGCGTACATCCGGCCGGGCGGGCTGGTCCAGGATCTCCCGTCCGACGCGGTCCCGAAGATCCGCGATCTGCTGGCGATCCTGCCCTCGAGGATCCGCGACATGGAAATGCTTCTCGACGACAACCCGATCTTCATCTCGCGCACCCGGGGTATCGGCTACCTCGACCTGACCGGGTGCATGGCGCTGGGGGTCACCGGGCCGATCCTGCGGTCGACCGGACTGCCGCACGACCTGCGCAAGGCGCAGCCGTACTGCGGATACGAGAACTACGAATTCGACGTGGTCACCGACACCGGCAGCGACTGTTACGGCAGGTACCGGATCCGGATCGGTGAAATGAAGGAGTCGCTGAAGATCGTCGAACAGTGTCTCGACCGGCTCCGCCCGGGCCCGGTGATGGTGGAGGACAGGAAAATCGCGTGGCCGTCGCAACTCACCCGCGGCGGCGACGGTCTCGGCAATTCCCCCGAGCACGTCCGCCGGATCATGGGCACGTCCATGGAGGGACTGATCCACCATTTCAAGCTCGTCACCGAAGGACTGCGGGTGCCCGCGGGCCAGGTGTACGTCTCGGTCGAGTCGCCTCGCGGCGAATTGGGGGTCCACATGGTCAGCGACGGCGGCACACGGCCCTACCGGGTGCACTACCGCGACCCGTCGTTCACGAACCTCCAGGCGGTGGCCGCGATGTGTGAGGGCGGCATGGTGTCCGACGTGATCGCCTCGCTCGCGAGTATCGATCCGGTGATGGGTGGGGTGGACCGATGAGCACCGAATACGTCCACAAGGGAGACACACCCGTTCCCACCGGAGGGCAGGAACCGGTCTTCCTTCCGCTCGGGCCGCGACCGGAAGAAGACGCCTCGATCGTGCGCCCCGGTGCACGCCGGAGCTATCCCGACGACGTGCTCGCCCGGCTCGAGAAGGATGCCGCCGAGATCATCGGCCGCTACCCCCACGGCCGCTCCGCCCTGCTTCCGCTGCTGCACCTCGTCCAGGCCGAGGACAGCTACATCACGCCCGCAGGACTCGAATTCTGCGCCCGGCAACTGGGATTGTCCGGCGCGGAGGTCGCTGCGGTTGCCACTTTCTACACCATGTACCGGCGCAAGCCCACCGGCACCTACCACGTCGGAGTGTGCACGAACGCGCTCTGCGCGGTCATGGGCGGTGACGAGATCTTCGAAGCGGTGCGGGATCATCTCGGCGTCGCCAACGGCGAGACCACCGAGGACGGCGCGATCACGCTCGAGCACATCGAATGCAACGCCGCCTGCGATTTCGCCCCCGTGATGACCGTCAACTGGGAACTGTTCGACAACGCGTCCGTGGAGTCCGCGGTCGACCTCGTCGGCGACCTCCGTGCGGGGCGGCCGCCTCAGCCCACCCGCGGCGCCGCGCTCACGACGTTCCGCGACACCTCCCGGTTGCTCGCCGGATTCCCCGACGAACGCGACGGCGCGCTCGAAGCCGGCGGCACCGCAGGTGGCGCCTCGCTGGCCGGTCTGCGCGTCGCTCGCGATCGCGGTATGGCCGCCCCGCCGGCGCCACGCGACGGTGACGCCCGCGCCGACAGCGATCTCGGGAACGTGGGGACGGCTCTGACGCCCGTGCTCACGCGGTCCTGGGGCGACGACGAGGCGTGGACTCTCGACGCGTACCGCCGTCAGCACGGTTACGAGGCGTTGCCGATCGCCCTCGGCATGGAACCCGACGCCGTGGTGTCGGCGGTCAAGGACGCGGGCCTGCGCGGGCGTGGGGGCGCGGGGTTCTCCACCGGCACCAAGTGGTCGTTCATTCCGCAGGGTGACGACAAGCCCCACTACCTCGTCGTCAACGCTGACGAATCCGAGCCCGGAACCTGCAAGGACATCCCGCTCCTGTTCGCCACTCCGCACGCCCTCCTCGAAGGAGCGATCATCGCGGCCTACGCGATCCGCGCGCGGCACGCGTTCGTGTACCTCCGCGGTGAGGCTGTTCCGGTACTGCGGCGGTTGCAGGCCGCTGTCGCCGACGCGTACGCCGCCGGGTACCTCGGCAACGACATCCTCGGCTCCGGATACGACCTCGATCTCGTCGTGCACGCCGGCGCCGGCGCCTACATCTGCGGTGAGGAAACCGCGCTGCTCGACTCGCTCGAAGGTCGCCGCGGGCAGCCGCGTCTGCGGCCGCCGTTCCCGGCGGTCGCGGGTCTGTACGCGTGCCCCACCGTGGTCAACAACGTCGAATCCATCGCCAACGTGCCGCCGATCATCCGCAACGGAGTCGAGTGGTATCGGTCGATGGGCACCGAGAAGTCTCCGGGCTTCGCCCTGTTCTCCTTGTCCGGGCACGTCACGACCCCGGGGCAGTACGAGGCTCCGCTCGGGATCACGCTGCGCGAACTGCTCGAGTACGCGGGCGGTGTCCGTTCCGGTCACGAGCTGAAGTTCTGGACTCCGGGCGGATCGTCCACACCGATCTTCACCGCCGAGCATCTCGACACACCGCTCGACTACGAAAGTGTCGGCGCCGCAGGGTCGATGCTCGGGACACGTGCCCTGCAGATCTTCGACGACACGACGTGCGTGGTCCGGACGGTGTTGCGCTGGAGCGAGTTCTACGCCCACGAGTCGTGCGGGAAATGCACCCCGTGCCGCGAAGGCACGTGGTGGCTCGTGCAGATCCTCGAGCGGCTCGAGGCGGGCCGGGGCACCGAAGAGGACCTCGCCACCTTGCTCGACATCTCCGACAACATCCTGGGCCGGGCGTTCTGCGCACTCGGCGACGGCGCGACGAGTCCGATCACCTCGTCGATCGGATACTTCCGCGACGAGTACCGCGCGCACGTCGAACAGGGCTGCTGCCCCTTCGATCCGCACAGCGCCACACTCGCCGCCGGCGCAGTACGCGAGGAGACTTCATGAGTTCAGCTCCAGGAACGGACCCGGTCGGCGCCGCCCCGGCGGACGATCAGGTCACCGTCACCATCGACGACATCGAAATCCGTGTTCCCAAGGGAACATTGGTGATCCGCGCGGCCGAACTCGTCGGCGTGCAGATCCCTCGCTTCTGTGACCACCCGTTGCTCGACCCGGTCGGAGCGTGCCGGCAGTGCCTGGTGGACGTCGAAGGGCAGCGCAAACCGCTCGCCTCGTGCACCACCGTGGTGACCGACGGCATGGTCGTCCGGAGCCAGGCCACCTCGCCGGTGGCGGACAAAGCGCAGCGCGGTGTCATGGAGTTGCTGCTCATCAACCATCCGCTCGACTGCCCGGTGTGCGACAAGGGTGGTGAATGCCCGTTGCAGAACCAGGCATTGAGCAACGGTCGCGCCGAATCCCGGTACATCGAAGAAAAGCGCACGTACCCCAAGCCGATCGCGATCTCGTCGCAGGTGCTGCTCGACCGGGAACGCTGCGTCCTGTGCGCGCGCTGCACCCGCTTCTCGGACCAGATCGCCGGCGATCCCTTCGTCGACATGCTCGAGCGTGGGGCACGGCAACAGGTCGGGATCTACACCGAAGAACCGTTCGAGTCGTACTTCTCGGGAAACACCGTGCAGGTCTGTCCTGTCGGGGCGCTCACCGGCGCCGCCTACCGGTTCCGGGCGAGGCCGTTCGATCTCGTGTCCAGCCCGAGCGTGTGCGAACACTGCGCCAGCGGCTGCGCACAGCGCACCGACCATCGTCGCGGCGTGGTGCTCCGGCGACTCGCCGGCGACGATCCGGAGGTCAACGAGGAGTGGAACTGCGACAAGGGCCGGTGGGCGTTCGCGTACGCCACGCTGCCCGACCGGATCACCGGTCCGCTGGTTCGCGACGAGTCGGGTGAACTCGTCCCCGCGTCCTGGCCCATGGCACTGGCGGTGGCGGCGCGCGGCCTGAAAGCCGCCCAGGGCGCGGCCGGGGTACTGGTCGGCGGGCGGCTCACCCGGGAGGATGCCTACACGTACGCGAAATTCGCCCGCGTCGCGCTCCGGACCAACGACATCGACTTCCGGTCCCGGGTCCACTCGGCGGAGGAGACCCGGTTCCTCGCCACCCGCGTCGCGGGGCGCGGCGTCGGTGTCACCTATCGCGACCTCGAGAACGCGCCGGTCGTGCTCCTGGTCGGTGTCGAACCCGAAGAGGAATCGCCCATCGTGTTCCTCCGGTTGCGCAAAGCCGTCCGGGCCGGGCGCACCGCGGTCTGGGCCGTCGCACCGTATGCCGGTGCCGGTGCGAAGAAAATGCAGGCCCGCGTGCTCGGGTGCGTACCCGGCACCGAGGCGGAACTGCTCGACGCGCTGCGCTCGGGTGACCGGCAGGATGTCGACACCGACCTCCTGCGCCGCGACGGAGCACTCGTTCTCGTAGGGGAGCGTCTTGCCGGTGCCCCGGGCGGACTCACCGCCGCCGCCCGACTCGCCGACGCCACGGGTGCGCGCCTGGCGTGGATCCCGCGGCGCGCCGGGGAACGCGGCGCACTCGATGCGGGCGCGTTCCCGGCGTTGCTTCCCGGTGGCCGTGCCGTCACCGACGCCGACGCGCGGCGCGAGGTCGCGACGGCATGGAATCTGCCTTCGGCGGACGATCTTCCGGACGTTCCCGGCCGCGACACCGCCGCGATGCTCGAGGCCACGGCAGCGGGCGATCTCGGCGCTCTGGTCGTCGCCGGGGTGGAGATCGCCGATCTGCCCGACCCGGACGCGGCGCGGGCGGCGCTCGTCGCCGCGCCGTTCGTCGTCAGTCTCGAAATGCGCCGCAGTGAGGTCACCGACCGTGCCGATGTCGTATTTCCCGTCGCGTCCGTGGCCGAAAAGTCCGGCACGTTCGTCGACTGGGAGGGCAGGGCACGACCCTTCGGAATCGCACTGCGCGAGGCCGACTCGATGCCCGACCAGCGTGTACTGCACGCGATCGCCGACGCCATGGACATCGATCTCGGTGCGTCCGACACCGCCTCGGCGCGAACCGAACTCGGCCGTGTGGGTGACCGTCCGGCACCGGACGCACCGCTTCCCGACGTCGTCTCCACCGAACGCGAACGCCCCGGACCGGGCGAAGCGGTTCTGGCCACCTGGCGGATGCTGCTCGACGCGGGACGGCTCCAGGACGGTGAGCCGAATCTCGCCGGGACCGCGCGGGTACCGGTCGTGCGGCTGTCGGAGCCGACGGCCGCCGAGATCGGTGCCCGCGACGGCGAATCGATCACGGTGTTCACCGAACGCGGTGAGATCACATTGCCGCTCGTGATCGACGCGCTCCCCGAGCGGGTGGTCTGGCTCCCGACGGCCTCGCCCGGTGCGGGCGTCCACGAACACCTCGCCGCGACGGCCGGTGACGTGGTGGGTATCCGTGCCGCGCTTCCGGATACGGAGGTACCGCAATGATCATCTCCGCCGACCGGTCCGTGCCCACAGCGCGGGAGGTCGACCTGTCGATGTTCGGGATCGACCCCTGGTGGCTCGTGATCGTCAAAGCCCTGCTGGTCTTCGCCTTCCTGGTGCTCACCACGCTCGTGCTGATCCTCGCGGAACGCAAGGTCATGGCATGGATGCAGATGCGGGTCGGACCGGACCGGGTCGGACCGAAGGGACTGCTGCAAACCGTCGCGGACGGCATCAAACTCGGTCTCAAGGAAGGCATCACCCCGAGCGGGGTGGACAAACCCCTCTACCTGCTTGCGCCCGTGCTCGCGACCGCCCCCGCGCTCATGGCCTTCGCGGTCATCCCGTTCGGTCCCGTGGTGTCCGTGTTCGGAGAACGCACGCCGCTGCAGCTGACCGACCTTCCCGTCGCCGTGCTCTACATCCTCGCCGTCACCTCGATCGGTGTGTACGGGATCGTGCTCGCCGGATGGGCGTCGGGATCGACGTACCCGCTGCTGGGCGGATTGCGTTCGACGGCGCAGGTCATTTCGTACGAGATCGCGATGGGACTGTGTTTCGCCGCCGTCTTCCTGCTCGCCGGCACCATGTCGACGTCGGGGATCGTCGCCGAGCAGACGGGGATCTGGTTCGCTCTGCTGCTGTTGCCCGCATTCCTCATCTACTGCGTGTCGATGGTCGGTGAGACGAACCGGGCGCCGTTCGACCTTCCCGAAGCTGAGGGCGAACTCGTCGGTGGGTTCCACACCGAATACTCCTCGCTCCGGTTCGCGATGTTCATGCTTGCCGAGTACGTCAACATGATCACCGTCTCCGGGCTGGCCACCACGCTGTTCCTCGGTGGCTGGCGCGCGCCGTGGCCGCTGAGCATCTGGGACGGAGCGAACACCGGATGGTGGCCGCTGCTGTGGTTCGTCGTGAAGATCTGGCTGGTGCTGTTCGTGTTCGTGTGGCTCCGGGCCACGCTGCCCCGCCTGCGATACGACCAGTTCATGGCACTGGGATGGAAGGTGCTCATCCCGATCGCCGTGGTGTGGGTGATGGTGGTCGCCGTCATCGTTCTTCTCGCCGGCGAAGGACGCCTGCCCGGCACCGCATCGCTCGTCGTCGCGGGCATCGCCGTCTCGGCGGTGTCGTTCTGGTACCTCGGGTACCGCTGGCGTCGTGCGGCCGACCCCCGAAACGACCCCGGCACCGGCACAGCCGGGCCGCCCGTCCGGCACGACCCCACGATGGGCGGATACCCGGTGCCTCCCTTGCCCGGGCAACTGCCCGCGAGTGCGCCGGCCACAACCCAGGAGGAGAGCAATGTCTGAATTCCTCGGCCCGCTCGCCGGTTTCGGCGTGACCTTTTCGACCATGTTCAAAAAGCCCAACACCGAGTTCTATCCGGAAGAAAAGAATCCGACCGCCGAGCGTTACCACGGTCGCCACCAGCTCAATCGGTACGCGGACGGACTCGAGAAGTGCATCGGGTGCGAACTCTGCGCGTGGGCGTGCCCGGCCGACGCCATCTACGTCGAGGGAGCGGACAACACCGAGAGCGAACGGTATTCGCCGGGTGAGCGATACGGACGCGTCTACCAGATCAACTACCTGCGCTGTATCGGCTGCGGACTGTGCATCGAGGCGTGCCCCACCCGCGCCCTGACGATGACCAACGACTACGAGATGGTCGACGACAACCGCACCGATCTGATCTACGACAAGGATCGCCTTCTCGCGCCGCTCCAGGACGGAATGCAGCCGGCGCCGCATCCCATGTCGCCGGGCGCCACGGA
This sequence comes from Rhodococcus sp. BL-253-APC-6A1W, assembly GCF_012843405.1. Lineage (NCBI taxonomy): Bacteria > Bacillati > Actinomycetota > Actinomycetes > Mycobacteriales > Nocardiaceae > Rhodococcus > Rhodococcus sp. BL-253-APC-6A1W. The sequence continues at coordinate 37,116 of NZ_JABAFB010000003.1, read as the reverse complement.
CGAGGACTACTACCGCGGCACCGTCCCGCCGGTGGACGACAGCGATGCGTCGGCTCCGACGGAAGGGCAACAGTGATGGGTGCGCCGGGAACAATGCTGCTCGCCCAGGAACTCACCCGCACCTCTACCGGGGAAGGGGTGCAGTTCTGGATTCTCGCGACCGTCGCGGTGATCGGTGCACTCGGCGTCGTCGGCGCGGCGAAGGCCGTCTATTCGGCGATCTTCCTCGCGATGACCATGGTGGTGCTCGCCGTGTTCTACATCGCCCAGGGAGCGTTGTTCCTCGGTGTCGTGCAGGTGGTCGTGTACACCGGTGCCGTCATGATGTTGTTCCTGTTCGTGCTCATGCTCGTGGGCATCGACTCGTCGGACTCGCTGGTCGAGACACTGCGCGCACAGCGCGTTCTCGCCATCGCGGTGGGAATCGGCTTCGGGGTGCTGCTGATCGGCGGACTCGGAAACGCTGCGGTGACGGGCTTTGTCGGCTTCGACTCCGCCGACGCAGCCGGAAATGTCGAAGAACTCTCGGTACTGCTGTTTTTGGACTACGTCTGGGCCTTCGAACTCACCGGCGCTCTGCTGATCACCGCGACCATCGGCGCGATGGTGCTCGCGCACCGGGAACGGCTCGGGCCGCGGCGCACCCAGCGTGAACTCTCCGAGGAACGGTTCCGCAACGGCGGCCGGGTGACTCCGCTGCCCGGACCGGGCGTCTATGCCCGGCACAACGCCGCCGACGTTCCGGCGATGCTCCCCGACGGCTCGTTCGCGGACAGTTCCGTCGGTCCGCTGTTGCGGCGGATCGGGCGCGGCTGGGGGCCTGCCGATCTCGGCATCCCGGGCCCCGCGGAGCAAGGGGAGGCCCGGCCTGACCGTGACGAGGGGGAACGGCCGTGAATCCGGAGAACTATCTCTACCTCTCGGCATTGCTGTTCACGATCGGCGCCTCCGGAGTGCTGTTGCGGCGCAACGCGATCGTCGTCTTCATGTGCATCGAACTCATGCTGAACGCTGCGAATCTCGCCTTCGTCACGTTCGCGAGAATGCACGGCAACCTGCACGGTCAGGTCTTCGCCTTCTTCACGATGGTGGTCGCTGCAGCCGAAGTGGTGGTGGGACTCGCGATCATCGTCACCATCTTCCGGACTCGTCGCTCCGCCTCGGTGGACAACGCGGATCTTCTCAAATACTGACGGTCGCCCCCAAAGGACGGTGAGAGTGACGAACCACGACGCGCCGAGAGGACACAGGACATGAACTCGTTCCCCTCGTCGGCACTCTGGTTGATCCCCGCGATCCCACTGTTCGGGGCAGCGGTACTACTACTCGCGGGGCACCGCAGCGACAGGTGGGGTCACCTGCTCGGCTGCGGCACCGCACTCGTGTCGTTCGTACTCGGGGCGGTGGTGTTCGCGCAGATGCTCGGCACGGACGCCGACGCACGCAGCACCGGGCAGACCCTGTTCGAGTGGGTGTCCGTCGGCGGGCTGCAGGTCGACTTCGGGCTCCGGATCGACCAGCTGTCGGTGTGTTTCGTGCTGCTGATCACCGGGGTGGGGGCGCTGATCCACCTCTACTCGGTCGGATACATGGCTCACGACGCCGCCCGGCGGAAGTTCTTCGCGTACCTCAACCTGTTCCTCGCGGCGATGCTGGTGCTCGTTCTCGCCGACAACTTCCTCGTCCTGTACCTCGGCTGGGAGGGCGTGGGTCTCGCGTCGTACCTGCTGATCGGTTTCTGGCAGCACAAGCCCTCCGCGGCGACGGCCGCGAAGAAGGCGTTCGTGGTCAACCGCGTGGGAGACATGGGACTGCTCGTCGCGCTCATGATCATGTTCGCCACCTTCGGCTCCCTGGACTACGACACGGTGTTCGCTGCCGTACCGGACGCGAGCGAGGGGATCGTCACCGCGCTGGGCTTGATGCTGCTGCTCGCCGCATGCGCGAAATCGGCACAGCTGCCGCTGCAATCGTGGCTCGGCGACGCGATGGAAGGCCCGACTCCCGTCTCGGCGCTCATCCACGCGGCGACGATGGTCACCGCCGGCGTCTATCTCATCGTCCGGGCGAACACGGTCTTCGAGGCCGCGCCCGCCGCGCGGCTCGCCGTGGTGATCGTCGGCGCTGCCACGTTGTTGTTCGGCGCGATCATCGGCTGCGCGAAGGACGACATCAAGAAAGCGCTCGCCGCGTCCACGATGAGCCAGATCGGGTACATGGTGCTCGCCGCCGGGCTGGGACCCGCCGGATGCGTCTTCGCGATCCTGCATCTGCTCACCCACGGATTCTTCAAGGCGGGGTTGTTCCTCGGCGCGGGCTCGGTGATGCACGCGATGAACGACGAGACCGACATGCGACGATTCGGCGGGCTGCGGACGGTCATGCCCATCACCTTCGCCACGTTCGGTCTCGGATACCTCGCGATCATCGGGGTTCCGCCGTTCTCCGGGTTCTTCTCCAAGGACAAGATCATCGAGGTCGCCTTCGCCGAGGGCGGTGTGGGGGGAGCCGTACTGGGGAGTGCGGCGCTGCTCGGCGCGGGGCTGACCGCGTTCTACATGAGCCGCGTCATGATCATGACGTTCTTCGGAGAACGGCGGTGGGACGAACCCGTCGAACCGCACGAAGCACCGCGGATCATGACGTGGCCGATGATCGTGCTTGCGATCGGATCGGTGGCCGCGGGGGGTGCGCTGGTCGCCGGCGGGGCGCTCGAGCACTGGCTCGAACCGGTGGTGGGGGTCGCACCGCACGGCGGCGGGTTGCCGGTGTGGCTGGTCACGACGCTCACTCTCGCTGTGGTCGCGATCGGAGTCGCCGTGGCGTACCGGCAGTACGCGACGCGGCCGGTGCCGGAATCCGCCCCGGTCGACGTGTCGTCGTTCACGACTGCCGCCCGCCGGGACCTCTACGGCGACACCGTGAACGAAGAGGTCTTCATGCGACCCGGGCAGGTGGCGGTGAGTGCGCTCGGTGAGGTCGAAAGCCGCGGAATCGACGGCACGATCGACGGAACGGCCGCCGTCGTCGGTGGTGTGTCCCGCCGGTTGCGTTGTCTTCAGACCGGGTTCGTCCGGTCGTACGCCCTCTACATGTTCGCGGGCGCCACGATCGTCGTCGGCGCCCTGATGCTGGTGAGACTGTGATGGGGGTGAAGCGCTCGTGACCACCGTGCCCTGGCTGACGATCCTGTGGGTCCTCCCGCTGATCGGCGCAGTGCTCGTCTTTTCTCTGCCTGCCCGGATGGCCTCCGGGGCGAGGATGCTCGGGCTCGGGGTGGCTGTCGCGGTCCTGCTCGTCGGTATCGGGCTGGCTGCCGGCTTCGATCCGTCCGGTGACCGTTTCCAGTTCGTCGAATCACAGCCGTGGATACCGTCTTTCGGTTCCGGATACCGGCTCGGCATCGACGGCATCGCCCTCGTGCTCGTCCTGCTCACAGCAGCCCTGGTGCCACTGCTCATGATGGCGGGGTGGAACGACGGCCGTGACTCCGACGAACGGGACGCCGACGAACGATATGCCCACGCTCGTGAGTCCGGCGACCGCGCAGAACGGTCACGGCCCCGCTCCGCGCACACCTATGTCGCGCTGATACTGCTCGTCGAATCGATGGTGCTGGTCTCGTTCACGGCACTGGACGTGCTGCTGTTCTACGTGTTCTTCGAGGCCATGCTCATCCCGATGTACTTCCTCATCGCGGGTTTCGGAGGCCGGGGCAGCGACCGTGGTACCCGGTCGCGCGCCGCCGTGAAATTCCTGCTTTACAACCTGCTCGGTGGTCTCGTCATGCTCGCCGCCGTGGTCGGCCTCTACGTGGTGACCGCGCGGGCGGGACTGGGCAGCGACCCCGGGTTCGGCACCTTCGACATCCGGGTGATCACCGAGGCCGCAGCGGCCGGGGATCTCGGTGTCGCACCGGTCGTACTCAACTTCCTGTTCCTCGGTTTCATGGTTGCTTTCGCGGTCAAGGCGCCGCTGTGGCCGCTGCACGGATGGCTTCCCGACGCGGCGGTGCAGACCACCCCGGCGGCCGCGGTGCTCATGATGGCGGTGGTCGACAAGGTCGGCACCTTCGGCATGCTGCGGTACTGCCTGCAATTGTTTCCGGAAGCGTCGGTGTATTTCGCGCCCGTGGTGGTCACGCTGGCGGTCGTGGGAATCGTCTACGGCGCGATGCTCGCGATCGGCCAGACGGACGTGATGCGGCTGATCGCCTACACCTCCATCTCGCACTTCGGTTTCATCGTGCTCGGCATCTTCGCGATGACCGCGCAAGGTCAGACCGGGTCGACGCTGTACATGGTCAACCATGGCGTCTCGACCGCAGCATTGTTCCTCATCGCGGGATTCCTGGTCTCGCGCAGAGGTTCCCGTGCGATCGCCGCCTACGGCGGGGTGCAGAAGGTGGCTCCCGTCCTGGCCGGCACGTTCCTGGTCGCGGGCCTGGCGACGCTCTCGCTTCCCGGTCTGGCACCGTTCGTGAGCGAGTTCCTCGTCTTCGTCGGCACGTATCCCCGCTACCAGGCCGCCGCCGTGATCGCGACCGTGGCGCTGGTCCTCTCCGCCCTCTACATCCTGTGGCTGTACCAGCGCATGATGGGTGGCCCGGTCCGCGGCGACACGTCCGGTGACGCCGCACCGCACGGCACCCGCGTCACCGACCTGGTGCCGCGCGAAATCGCCGTGGTGGCACCGCTCATCGCTGTACTGCTGTTCCTCGGTCTCTACCCCCAGCCGGTACTCGACGTGATCACACCCGCGGTCGACGCCACGCTGATCTCCATCGACCTGGACCAACCCGAGCCGACCGTTCCGTCGGACAGTCCCGTAGCCGAGCACGGCTCGGGTGACGGCACCGAGGAAGGGGCCCACGAGTGATACTTCCCGACAGCGGAGCCGCGCTCGCACAGTCGTTGCCGGCGCCCGACATCGACTACGGCATGCTCGCGCCGATGCTGTTCGTATTCGCGGCTGCGGTCCTCGGAGTCCTCGTCGAGGCCTTCGTTCCGTCCCGGGCGCGATACGTCACGCACGTCGTACTGAGTCTCGGTGCACTGATCGCCGCACTCGTAGCGGTCGTGCTGCTGATCGGCACCCGAGGGTGGACGGTGGGCGGGGCAGTCGTGATCGACGGCGTCACGCTCTTCCTGCAGGGCTCGATCCTGGTGGTGTCGGTGCTGTCCATCGGGCTCGTCGCGGAACGCGGCGTCGAGACCGCGCCTCTCCCGGAACCCGACGGCGGGGGTGCGCCCCTGCGCACCGACGCATTCGCACCCCAAGCCGCCGCGCTGCCCGGCAGTGTCGCCGAGCGTGAGGCGACCGCGGCGGGAATCACCCGTACCGAGGTGTTTCCCCTGGCACTGTTCGCGATCGGCGGCATGCTGCTCTTTCCCGCGTCGGGCGACCTGCTCACCATGTTCGTCGCGCTCGAGGTCCTGTCGTTGCCGCTGTACCTGCTGTGCGGACTCGCCCGCCGGCGTCGGCTGCTCTCGCAGGAAGCGGCACTGAAATACTTTCTGCTCGGGGCGTTCTCGTCGGCGTTCTTCGTCTACGGAATCGCCCTCCTGTACGGCTACGCGGGCACGGTGCAACTGCCCGGGATCGCCTACGCGGTCACCGCGGGAATCGGAGACGAGACGGTCGCGCTGATCGGCGTCGGCCTGCTGTCGGTCGGGTTGCTGTTCAAAATCGGTGCGGTGCCGTTCCATTCGTGGACCCCGGACGTCTATCAGGGAGCGCCCACACCGATCACCGCCTTCATGGCCGCCGCGACGAAGATCGCCGCATTCGGTGCCCTCATGCGAGTGCTGTACGTCGCGGTGCCGGGCCTGAGCGACGACTGGCGCCCCATCCTGTGGGCCGTCGCCATCGCGACGATGCTCGTCGGGGCGGTGCTGGCGGTGACCCAAACCGACGTCAAGCGCATGCTCGCGTACTCGGCCATCAGCCATACGGGATTCGTGCTCACCGGCGTCGTGGCCTCGAACGCGGTCGGGGTGGCGGCCACACTGTTCTATCTGTTCGTCTACGCCGTGGGTGCCGTCGGCGTGTTCGCGGTGGTCAGCCTGGTCCGCGACCCGGACGGCGAGGCGTGGGATCTGTCCCGGTGGGCCGGTCTGGGCAGGAGGTATCCCGCCCTCGGCGCGGTGTTCGCGTTGTTCCTGCTCTCGCTCGCAGGTATCCCGCTCACCAGCGGGTTCATCGCGAAGTTCGCGGTGTTCGGTGCTGCGGTCGCGGGAGGCGCGGTCCCGTTGGTGATCGTCGGTGTACTGGCCAGTGCCATCGCCGCGTACTTCTACGTCAAGGTGATCGTGCTGATGTTCTTCAACGATCCACCCGAGTCGCCACCGGAGTTCGCGGCGACGAGCACGTCCACAGGTGCGGTGGTGGCGTTCGCGGCGGTCATCACCGTTCTGCTGGGCATCATGCCTTCCCCGGTGCTCTCCCTTGCGGAGCAAGCCGTCGGATTCCTGCAGTAGCGGTCCGACGATCACCCCTGCGGCGGGTCGTGAGCCCGACGATCAGAGCCGGTGCACGCGCTCCGACGACAGGTGATGCGACACCGGTGTGCCGGTGCGAGCGAGGTGCACAGGGTCGAGGTTGAGGCGGCGCAGCAACTGGGCGTTGAGGGCCACCACGATGGTGGAGATCGACATCAGGATGGCGGCGACCGCGGGTGAGATTGCGATCCCGGCGAAGGCCAGTACCCCGGCGGCGAGCGGCACGGCGACGACGTTGTAGCCGGCCGCCCAGACCAGGTTCTGCCACATCTTCCGGTAACTGGCGTGGGAGAGTTCGATGATCGACAGCACCGCCCGGGGGTCGTCGGCCGCGAGGACCACCCCGGCGGATTCGATGGCCACGTCGGTGCCGGCGCCGATGGCGACGCCGACGTCGGCGCGCGCCAGAGCGGGTGCGTCGTTGACGCCGTCGCCGACCATCGCGACGGTGCGACCGCGCTGCTGTAGTTCGGCGACCTCGGCGTCCTTGTTCTCGGGCAATACCTCGGCGAACACCTCGTCGATGCCGAGGTCTGCGGCCACGGCTTCCGCGACCTGCCGGGCGTCGCCCGTGATCATCGCGACATCGATTCCGCGGGCGTGCAGAGCGTCGATCGCCTGCCGGGATTCGTCGCGGACCGCATCTTCGAGCGCCACGGCGCCGAGCACGCGGCCTGCGAGCACGACGTGCAGGACCGCTGCGCCGCGCCGGACCCAGCCACGGGTGACTCCGGCGACGTCGTCGGGCACCGACAACCGTAGGTCGGAGAGCATCGCCGGGCCACCGACGATCACTTCCGTGCCGTCGACGAGCGCACGCACCCCGCGCCCCGGCAAGGAACGGAAATCCGTGGCGCCCAGACGGTCGGGCGCGGCAACCCGGTCGTCGGCCGCAGCCACGATCGCACGGGCCACGGGATGTTCACTGTCCGCTTCGACTGCGGCGGCCAGGGCGAGCAGGTACGCGTCGCCGGTGTCCGCCGTGGCGGCGACCCCCGTGACGCGCGGGCGGCCTTCGGTCAGCGTGCCGGTCTTGTCGAACAGAACCACATCGACAGTGCGCATGCGTTCCAGCGCGAGCCGGTCCTTGACCAGCACCCCGGCCTGCGCGGCCCGCGTGGTGGAAATGGCGATCACGAGTGGAATGGCAAGACCCAGAGCATGAGGACAGGCGATGACGAGAACGGTGACGGTGCGGACCACGGCCTCGTCGAAGTTCCCCAGCAGCGACCAGATCAGGAACGTCAGCACGCCCGCGCCGGCAGCGAAGTAGAACAGGAACGCAGCAGCCTTGTCCGCGAGCGCTTGGGCACGGGAAGAGGAGGCCTGGGCGTCGGCAACCAGACGCTGGATACCGGCCAGTGCGGTGTCGTCGCCGACCGCGGTGACCCGCAATCGCAGGGCGCTGTCGGTGGTGACGGTACCCGCGACCACCGTGTCGCCGGCGCTTCGGGCGACAGTCTTGGATTCGCCGGTGATCATCGACTCGTCGACCTCTGCACGCCCCTCGACGACGGTGCCGTCGGCGGGCACGCGGGCTCCGGCGCGCACCAGCACCAGATCGCCGGTGGACAACTCGCTGAGGGGGACTTCGCGGGTCCCGTCGTCGGTGATCTTCTCCGCGGTGTCCGGGAGCATCGCCGCCAACGCTTCGAGGGCTCCGGACGCCGATCCCAGGGCGCGCATCTCCAGCCAGTGCCCCAGCAGCATGATCACGATCAGCAGGGCCAGTTCCCACCAGAAGTCCAGTTCGAACCCACCGATTCCGAGCGTGGTGACCCACGATGCGACGAACGCGACGGTGATCGCCATGGCGATCAGCAGCATCATTCCCGGCCGGCGGGAGCGCAGTTCGGCCCAGCCCCCGGTGAGGAAGGGCATACCCCCGTAGAAGAAGATCACCGTGCCCAGAACGGGCGGAATCCACGAGGCGCCCGGGAAATCCGGCAGGTGGTAGCCGAGCAGGTCGGCGACCATGTGGCTGAATGCGACCACGGGCACAGACAGGACGAGGCTGATCCAGAATCGGCGGCGGAACATCGCGGCGTGACCGGCATGTCCCATATGCCCGCCGTGGTCGGCGTGTCCGGTGTGACCGCCCTGTTCCGCGTGGGCCGGATGCTCGCCGTGGGTGACGTGCTCGGCGTGCGTGGCCGTGGCCGAGTCCGGATGGGAGTGACCGGGTTCCGGATGCGACATGAGTCTCCTCCCGACCTGCGGATCGATCTGCCGCCGCGCGGACCGCCACCGAAAGTCCCGGCGGATGTGCACGGGCGCTCCGATCGATTGTGCGCCCGGAGCGCCGACCTCGGGACGGGTTGGGCGACTCCGTCGGCTGCGGGTCGTTGCACCGACCCCGGGTGGGGTGCTGTCATCGAACACACGGATCTACGGGAGGGGCAGAGGTGACTGCCGTCGAGGAGTTCGAAGACCTGCGTCCACTGCTCTTCGCCATCGCCTACCGCATCCTCGGGAGCGTCGCGGAGGCCGAGGACGCCGTCCAGGAAACCTGGGTGCGATACGACGCATCCGGAACACTGCCGGAGTCGCCTCGAGCGTTCCTGTCCACGGTCGTCACGAGGGTGTCGATCAACGTGCTCGAATCGGCCCGCGCGCGCCGCGAACAGTATGTGGGGGAGTGGCTTCCGGAGCCGATACTCGACGAGCCCTACGACGATCCGCAGCGCTCGGCAGAGCTGACGGAATCGGTGTCGATGGCGGCGCTCGTCCTGCTCGAGCGCCTGACCCCCCTCGAGCGCGCCGTCTTCGTGTTACGTGAAGCATTCGGATTCGGTTTTGCCGAGATCGCCGACATCGTCGACCGATCGGAGGCGGCGTGCAGGCAGCTTGCGGTGCGAGCACGCCGTCACGTCGACCGCGGCGCGGCACGATTCGATGCCGATCCGCATGCCCACGAACAGCTCACCGCGCGATTTCTCACGGCGTTTCAGGACGGTGACGTCGACGGCATGCGCGACCTGCTGGCCGCCGACGTGCACCTTGTGGCCGACAGCGGCGGCAACGCGCCGGCGGTGCGGAGGGTTGTCGTCGGCGACGACAAGGTCATGCGTTTGCTCGCCTCGTATGTGGCGCCCATGGCGCAGATCGGCATGGTGCTCGAGCCTCGAAACATCAACCGGCATCCAGGTGTGATCGTGCGCGACAACAGCGGTGCCATCGTGCAGGTCATGTCTTTCGACATCGCCGACGGAAAGATCGGCGCGGTCCGGGTCGTGATCAACCCGGACAAACTCGCGCACCTCGGGCGGGTCGCGGACGTACGCGCGCTCGCGCAGCAGCTCCGCGACCTGCAACGACCGTGAACCCACGGGCCCGATTCTCTGCAACCGTGTCACAAACACCGATCCTGTCTTGTCTTCGATGACGAGGGCTCGACACGGAGCCACGTAGGGATCGGAGAAATGATGTCTCAGCCACGCCCCCGCGTCGTCGTGATCGGCGGCGGATACGCCGGAGCTGCCGCAGCCGGTCGCATGAGCCGGAAGGCGGCGGTCACCGTGATCAATCCTCGGCCGCACTTCGTCGAACGGACCCGGCTCCATCAGTTCGCAGTCGGAAACCATCATGCTTCCGGCGACTACCGCACACTCCTGGGGAAAGGAACAGAACTGCTGGTCGATACCGTGACACGCATCGAATCCCGCATGCGGACAGTTCATCTCGCCACCGGCGACTCCGTCGGGTACGACTACCTGATCTACGCCGTGGGGAGCACCGCGACACGGCGGGCCACCGTGCCGGGGGTCGAAGAATTCGCCTACCCGGTAGCGGAATTCGAGCACGCAGAGCGCCTTCGGCACGCCCTGAACACGCTCGACGCCGAGGCGGTGATCACGGTGGTCGGCGCAGGGCTCACCGGTCTCGAAACAGCCGGGGAACTCGCCGAGCAAGGCCGTCGGGTCCGTCTCGTGTGCAGCGGTGTCATCGGCCCGGTGCTGACCGGGAGAGCACGCCGCGCCACGCACGAACGTCTGTCGAACCTGCACGTCGAGGTCCACGAGAATGCACGTGTGGTCCGGGTCGGCCCGGATGAGTTGGCGCTCGGGGACGGTACGGTTCTGCCCAGCGCGGTCACCGTCTGGACCGCCGGATTCGGGGTTCCCCAACTCGCCCGCGCGAGCGGGTTCCGCACGGATACGCTCGGCCGGATCCTCACCGACGAGACACTGACGAGCATCGACGACGATCGTGTGATCGCCGCAGGAGATTGCGCAGCCCCCTCGGGCGACCCGGTGCGGATGGCATGCCAGTCTGCACTTCCGATGGGACTCACCGCGGCCGATACGGTTCTCAGCCGTATCGCGGGCGAGGAACCCGCGACGCTCGACCTCGGATTCAACGGCATCGGTATCAGCCTGGGACGACGCTCGGGCGTCGTCCAGTTCCACGAGCGGGACGACACCCCGAAGGATCGAGCATTTGCCGGCCGGATTGCCCTGTCGATCAAGGATCTCGGGCTGAAAGCCGCCATGGCGGGCCTTCGCGTGGAGGCACTACGTCCGGGCACCGTTGCCTTGCCGGGAGGCGGCCGGCATCCCTCCGATACCCAGGCGCGTACCGCTGACCCTGCTCACGCTGCCACCGAGGACAGCGCTCCGTTCTCCGACACGCGCTGACAAAAGGGTCGCCGGCGCGCGGCGCGTTGCGTGACCGGACGACGGTGAGGGCCCGGGGTGCCATGGCACGGCCCGGGCAGGGGAGTCAGCGCATCCACAGTCGCGGCTCGCGGTACCGCCCGGCGCCCACCTGCGGCGCGACGATGTCGTCGAACGCGTCGATCAGGTGCTCGGGAAACCATCGGGGATCGGTGTCCGCGGTGGTCGCCACCACCGTCAGTTGACGCTCGCGTGCCGTGACCGCCAGGTCGGTGAGCGCGACACGGGATCGGGCATCCAGCGCCGCGACCGTGGCTGCGAGGTCGGCCACGAGCAACAGGCGAGGCCGCACCACCACGCCGGCTGCGAGCTCGGTGACCACCCGGGACATCTGTGCGGGTGTCACGGCGGAAAGGCACGCAGCGGACTGCCGGGCATCGAGCCCCGTCAGCCAGCCGTGCCGACGGTGCGGATCGAGCACGACCACGTCATGCGTGCCACACGACAGGGCGTTCATGGCCGCCAGGTCGAGGGCGACGCTGGGCGGGGCGAGTCGCTCGTCGCGCGCGATGAGGAGATTGCGCCCGGCCGACAGATCCCAGGACACCGGCATGCCCGCACTGTCGCGGCCGAACGGAATCAGGGTCCGGCGGGCGGGGGCGGCCGCAGTGCATGTAGATGCGCCGCGCGGCAGCCCGTCGCCCGGCGCTCGCGCCGGGCGTGCGGGGGCAGCGCCGGAACAAGCTCGGGGTGCGGGGGGAATGACCGGCGGCGTCATGGTGGGAGTCCGTTCCGTGTCGGTGAGGTGCGAGGCAATCTCCGATACGGCGCAACCCTAGACGGGACCTCCGACAGAATCCGGGCCCGCTCCCGTGAGCGGGACTGCCGCGATGCGTGCCATGCCCGGTGGCGAGCACACCGCGACGTGCGCTATTGCGGCGGTGCCAGCGGTTCCAGTTCGAAAGCCGGATGCAGGTGTGCCTCGGCTTCGAATCTTCCGCGGGCGCGTTCTTCTCGGCGCGGAAATAGTCCCGGGTAGCCGAGGCGACGGCGACATAGTGCTTCAGGACGGGTCCTGCCTCGTGTGCCGAGATTTCCCGCACGGAATAGTCGTGGCTGCGGAACCTGCGCGTCAGACGGACGTGGCCCGCGGCGCGGGCGTTGTGAACCCAGGGAACCGCGCCGTACGGCGCGACCAGCCAGCGCCGGCCGTCGTGCCGGACGACCGTCACCGGGTTGGTGCGAGGTCGGCCCGTGTGCCGGCCCCGGGTGGTCAGCAGGTGGGTGTGGGGCACGACGCCGGCGCGTACCAGCGCACTCATGACAGTGTTCTCGAGGCGATGCGCGCGACCCCGGCTGTAGGTCCGGATCTTCCGTGGTTGCCCGTCGGGAGCGGACGGGTCGCGCCGGTCTGCATTCATGGTGTGCCTCCTGCGCTTTCGAGCCGCGCACAGCCCGCCGGGGAGTGTAGGTGGGTCTATTCGTGTGGGGGTTCGCCGGTGACGACATGGTCGGCGTGGTTCATGCCTTCGCGGACCAGGCGGGCGAGGTGCCCGTCACGGATGCGGTAGATCACGCGCCGGCCTTCCTTGCGGGTGTCGACGAGGCCGGTGAAGCGCAGTTTGGCCAGGTGTTGACTGACTGCGGTGCGGGAGCCCCTGCACGCATCGGTCAGAGCGGTGACGTCGGCTTCGCCGTGCGTGAGCAGCCAGAGAATATGGAAGCGGGTCGGGTCGGCGAGCATCCGGAATGTAGAAGTTGCTGCGTCGAGCCGCTCCTGGTCCGGCGCGACCGGGTGGCTCAGGCTCGCGGACCGTTGCGGCGCTTCGATTCCCGGCTTCATCGCTCACGCCCTTCCTGCCGGCACCGGCTCGGTGATCGGTTCGGTGCGCGCCGGCCATGCCCGGGCAGCAACGAGTCCTGCGAGTGTAGCGAGAACGGCGAGGGTGATTGCCGCTATCGGCTGGCTTACGGTGGCCCCGACCCAGCCCGCGATCGTGTAGGTGAAGAAGAAGCAGGCGTGCGAGAGCGAGAACTGCGCGGTGAACACCGCACCCCGGTTCTCCGGCTCGGATTCGAACCGCAGCAGCCGCGCCGACGGCGTGTTGATCAACGACGTACCCATGCCCATGACCAGCCAGGTCCCTGCGAGCAACGCCCACCCGGCGCCGCGGCCCGCGTCGGCGACAAGCAGCGCGACCGTCGCCGTCAGTCCGATCGGCAGGAGGGCCGCGCCCGTGAGCATCACCCGCCGGTCCGGGATCCGGGCGAGCAGGCGGGGCAGCGTCAATGCCACCAGCATCGACCCGCCTCCGTAGATACCGAGTGCAAACGCAACCCCGGTGTTCGAGCCGCCGAGGAGTTCGCGGACGTAGACGACGGTGTTGACCAGGACCAGCCCGGTCGCTGCCGCGACCGACAGGTTCAGTGCGAGAAGGCCCCTCAGCCGCGGCCGGGAGAACATCACCCGCGCGCCGAGGGTGACCCGCTGCACCAGCGGGACCGAACGATCGGCGGGCGCGATCATCGGCAGAGTCGTGGAGACCACCAGCAGCGCAGAGGCGGCGAACCCGGCAACGGTACCGAGGAACAGATAGTTGTAGGTCACCACCGACAGCAGCGCCGCTGCGAGTATCGGGCTCAGCAGCGACTCGAGGTCGTAGGCCAGCCGCGAGAGGGAAAGCCCCCGGGTGTAGTCGTCCTCGTCGACGAGCACCGACGGGATCACCGACTGGAACGCGGGTGTGAACGTCGCCGACGCCGACTGCAACACGAAGATCAGCACGTAGATCTGCCACGGCTGATCGACGAACGGCAACGCCAGTGCGATCACCGCACGCACCACATCCGCACCCACCAGGAGCGCCCGCCGCGGCACGTGAGCGGTCAGGGCCGAGATCACCGGTGCGATCACCACGTACGCGACCATCTTGATCGCCAGTGCCGTGCCCAATACCGCGCCGGCCTGGGTGCCGGCCAGGTCGTATGCGAGCAGACCGAGCGCGACGGTCAGCAGGCCGGTGCCGACGAGCGCGACCACCTGCGCGGCGAACAATCGGCGGAACGTGCGGTTCCGCAGGGTCGCGAGCACCCGGCTACCTCCTGAACCATTTTCCTACTGTCCACGATACGCCAACAGGTGCGCACCTACGCACATGTATAACGAGGGAAGTGCGCGAATGATCCAACCCCTACAGCTGTGGCCGATGAGTTCGCCGCAGGTTGCGAGTCCGTGTTGTCGAGACCCGGACGAAAGGCGACGACGATGCGCAAAGTAATTCTGTCTGTCATGACGACGCTCGACGGCTTCACGGCGGGACCGAACGGCGAACTCGAGTGGATCGACGTCGCGGACGACGAACTGGACTCTGGCATCGCCGAGTTGCTTGCCGGGATCGACGGCGTGTTCTTCGGGCGCGTGGCCTATGAACTTCTGGCGCAGCATTGGCCCGCCGCCGAAAACTCGAACAGGGAAATCGAAGCCCAGCAGGCGCGGCTGATGAACTCGCTGCCGAAGTACGTGCTCTCGCGTTCGTCACTCACCACCGACTGGGGTCCAGCCCGGCGGGTCGGCGACGACCTCCCACGGGAGGTCGCGCAGATGAAGGAACAGCCCGGTAAGGACTTGGCCCTCTTCGCCGGGGCGACCGCGATCTCCGCCTTCGCTTCCCACGATCTGATCGACGAATACCGGCTGATGGTCTTCCCGGTGCTGCTCGACAAGGGAATGCCGCTTCCGCCCCTGGGGCGCCGAAATCTGCGATTGGTGGAGTCGACGAAATTCCCGCAGTCCGGCGTCGTTCTGCTCCGCTATCTTCCTCGGGCGGAGGAGCCGACTGCGTAGGGGTTCTCCGACTTGTAGAAGCAGTGGTCTGTCGGCCCGGCGCGATTCGGGCGAATGAAGCGGATCGGCGGCGATGATTCGTACCTCGACAGCGGAGCTGACGGACTCACGGACTGTGCGATGTCCGCGGCGATCCTCCTCATGGAGCGCACTTCGGGGCGCGGCATCGTGCACCAGGGAGCGCTCCGAAGCGTGCAGTCCGAGAACATCTTCCGTCCCGGAGCCGTCACGGAACGGACTCCACGAGCAGGACCCGCGCCGCTTCCTTCGCATGGCGGGCAGGCTCGGGCGACCGCGTCCGGGTGTCATCCTCCGCGCGTATCCCGCCGCAACCATCGGTGCGCTCACCATCGCCGAACTGCTCGCCCCCTCGCAGACCGCTGCGGCGCTGTCGGCCGTGACTGCCGTCGCCGTCACGGTGTTTCTCCGCGCTCCTCACGTACCGGCGGCGCTGTGCGCTGGCGGAATAGGACTCGCCGATCCCGGTTTCGCATATTTGTGGCAGACCCTCGTGCCCGCGTTGGTGATCGTGCTGCTCGGTGCCGAAATGGCCGGGCGTATCGTGCCAGGATTTTCTTATCCACCCGAGGGAGCGCGCCGTTTATGGGGCCCGGTCGAATTGGACCGGATCCTTAGGTTCCGAATGCGCGCACAGTCGAAGTGAGCCCGACCGCCGCGCGACACCTCACTGTGCGGCGGGGCGGCCCGGCGCTCAAAGCCGCCGCATCACCGACACCACCTTGCCCAGCACGACCGCGTTGTCGCCGTCGATCACCGAGTATGCGGCGTTGCGGGGTTCGAGATAGACGTGACCGCTGCGGCGCCGGAAAACCTTCACGGTCGCCTCGCCGTCGATCATCGCCGCCACGATCTCTCCGGAGTGGGCCTCGTCCTGGCGACGGACGACGACGACATCGCCGTCGCAGATCGCGGCGTCGATCATCGATTCCCCGCGTACGCGCAAGCCGAACACGGTGCCGGTGCCGACGAGTTCGCGGGGGAGATCGAGCACCTCGTCGGGATGCTCCTCGGCGAGGATCGGTGTACCGGCCGCGATGTCGCCGACGACGGGCACCGACACCCTGTTGTCGGACGATCGGCCCGCCGACGATCCGGCGAGGAAGGGTCGCACATCGAGTTGGCGTGCCATCGCGGAGCCACGGCGCAGGAAACCCGCATCCTCGAGGAGTCGCAGATGCTTCGACACCGTCGACGTCGATTTCAGGCCGACCGCATCGGCGATCTGCCGGGTGCTCGGGGCGGAACCGTGGGAGGCCACCCAATCCCTGATGGTCGCCAGAATCAGTTGCTGGCGATGGGGAAGGGCGGAGGCGTCGAGGCCGCCGAACATATCGAGATCGTCGTAACCGGTCACCCGGCGATCCTAGGGGAGTGGCCGGACTCCTGAAACGGGCGATGGTGCGGGACCACGCAGGTGGTGCCGCACCATCATTCGTCGACCGGTGTGGTGGTGCCCTCGGTGAGACTCGAACTCACACTGCACGGGTTTTGAATCCGTTTCCTCTGCCAATTGGGATACGAGGGCGTGCTTGCGGAGACCACTGTAAGGGATCAGGCGTGGCGGTCAAACACCGGTACCCTTCAATCGTTCCACCCCTTCGCGGGGGCCGCCAGAGCACGATGGGAAGGGCCGATCATGACAACCGCGCCGCACGACAGCACCGCAACCCCCCGGAGGGTCGTCGTTGCGGAAGACGAGACGCTGATCAGGCTCGACCTGGTGGAAATGCTGCGCGAAGAAGGGTACGACGTCGTCGGGGAGGCGGGCGACGGCCAGCGGGCGGTGGAACTGGCAGAGGAACTCTCGCCCGACCTCGTGATCATGGACGTGAAGATGCCCCGCCGGGACGGGATCGACGCAGCGTCGGAGATCGCGCAGCGCCGCATCGCGCCTGTGGTTATTCTCACAGCCTTCAGCCAGCGCGACCTCGTCGAACGTGCTCGCGACGCCGGAGCGATGGCCTATCTGGTCAAGCCGTTCTCCAAGAGCGACCTCGTTCCCGCGATCGAGGTGGCGGTGAGCCGGTTCGCCGAATTGCGCGAACTCGAACGTGAAGTCGCCGGGCTGTCGGAGCGGTTCGAGGCCCGCAAACTCATCGACCGGGCCAAAGGCCTGCTCATGGCGAAGCACGCGATGACCGAACCGGAGGCGTTCCGCTGGATCCAGCGTGCCGCCATGGACCGCCGTACCACCATGAAGCAGGTCGCCGAGGTCATCGTCGACACGCTCGGTTCCGAAGCGGCAGGCTGACTCCGCTCGTTACGGCCACATCAATTCTCCTGCCCGAAATATAACGGTCGGGTCACAACGATTTCGGCTGTGTTCGAATCGTCACTTCTCCGGCTATGTTTCGACCCACGTCCGGCGCATCAGCCGGGGGGACAGGCGATTGAAGGAGAGTTGGATGGCAAAACGGACCTATGTCCGCGCCGCTGCGGTTCTCGGTGCTGTGACACTCGCACTCGCGGGTTGTAGCTCGGACAGCGACGATTCCACGAGTGGTTCTGCCGAGGGCGGTGGTTCCGCGACCGCCACGACTGTCGACACCGACTGCGAACCCGAACAGGCC
The DNA here is from genome assembly GCF_012843405.1 of Rhodococcus sp. BL-253-APC-6A1W. Taxonomy (NCBI): domain Bacteria; kingdom Bacillati; phylum Actinomycetota; class Actinomycetes; order Mycobacteriales; family Nocardiaceae; genus Rhodococcus; species Rhodococcus sp. BL-253-APC-6A1W. The sequence continues at coordinate 19,565 of NZ_JABAFB010000003.1, read as the reverse complement.
ACGCCCGGTGCGACCCCGGCGACCGGCCCGCTGAAGATCGGCACCCTGCTCCCCGAGACGGGCAGCCTCGCGTTCCTCGGTCCGCCCGAGGTCGCGGCGGTGCGCCTGGCCGTGGACGAGATCAATGCTGCCGGCGGCGTCCTGAACCAGCCCGTGGAGCTGATCCCGGGCGACTCGGGCGACACCACCACCGATACGGCGAACGCCACCGTCGACCGGGAACTCGCCGCGGGTACCCAGGTGATCATCGGTGCGGCGTCGTCGTCGGTCTCGCTCAAGGTCATCGACAAGATCGCCAGCGCGGGCGTGGTCATGTTCTCTCCTGCCAACACGTCCGATCAGTTCGTGTGTTACGCCGACGGCGGCATGTACTTCCGTACCGCGCCCACGGACTCCCTGCAGGCGCAGGCACTTGCTCAGCTCATCGCCGAGGACGGCGCTCAGCGCGTCTCGATCCTCGCGCTGAACGATCCGTACGGCACGGGCCTGGCCGAGAACACCGTGACGAACCTCGTCGACGCCGGTATCCCGGAAGACCAGATCCAGAAGATCATCTACGACCCCAACGCGCAGTCCTTCAACGCCGAGGTCGACCAGGTCGCCAACTTCAGTCCTGACGCCGTGGCGCTCATCGGGTTCGAGGAATCGGCCAAGATCATCACGCGTATGCACGAGGTCGGCATCGGCCCGTCCGACGGCATGGCGGTCTTCGGTGTCGACGGGAACATGGGCAACGCGCTCGGCGACAGTGTCGCCGACGGCCTGCTCGCGGGCATGGCGGGTACGACCCCTCTCACCGACACCGGTGAGGCTTTCCAGCAGCGCCTGCTCGAGGTCGATCCCGCGCTGATCGACTTCAACTACGCCGGAGAGTCTTACGACGCAGCTGTCGTGTCGGCGCTCGCCGCCGAGGTGGCCGGCTCCACCGCCGGCGTCGACATCGCGGCGAACATCAACGCGGTCACGAAGGACGGCGAGAAGTGCACGACCTTCCAGCAGTGCAAGGACCTCCTCGCATCGGGACAGGACATCGACTACGACGGCGCGACCGGCGAGCTGTCGTTCGTGGATGCCGGTGAGCCCGGAGTCGGTTCGTACGGCCGTCTCGTCTTCGGACCCGACAACACCTTGACGACCGAGGATTACATCGTCGTGGGTGGCTGACAGACGCAGGAAACATACGACGGGGCCGGTCATCCGATGGATGACCGGCCCCGTCGTATGTTCGGGCGAGCGCGTCAGGGAGTCTTCTTCTCCTTGCTGCCCGCGAGAGTCCCGAGATACAACTCGATGACCTTGGGGTCGTGCATGAGGTTGGACCCGGTGTCGGTGTAGGCGTTACGGCCCTGATCGAGCACGTACCCGCGGTCACAGATCTGCAGGCAGCGCCGCGCGTTCTGCTCGACCATGATGATCGACACGCCCGCGGCATTGATCTTCTTGCAGCGGATGAACACCTCGTCCTGGAACATCGGCGACAAGCCCGCCGACGGTTCGTCGAGAAGCAGGACCGACGGATCCATCATCAGTGCGCGGCCCATCGCCACCATCTGCCGCTCACCACCGGACAACGCTCCTGCCTTGACCTTGCGGCGTTCCCCGAGAAGGGGGAACAGGGTCGAGACCCGGTCGAACTGCTCACTGAACTGCTTGGGCCGCAGGTAGATTCCCATCTCGAGATTTTCCTCGATGGTCAGCGACGGAAAGACGTTCTGCGTCTGCGGGACGTACCCCACGCCCTTGCGCACGAGGACGTGCGCGGGCTCCGAGGTGATCGATTCGCCCCGGAGCGTGACTTCGCCCCTCCGCACCGGGATCAGGCCGAAGAGCGCTTTGAGCAGAGTGGATTTACCGGCACCGTTCGGGCCGATGATCCCGACGATCTCACCCTCGCGGAGAAAGAAGTTGCAGCCACGCAGGATGTCGACGCCGGGGAAGTAGCCGGCGACGACGTCGTCCGCGCGCACGAGCGCACCCTCGGCCAACCGCGCGTGTTCGCCGGGAGTCGCGGCCGATTCGGCCGGGGTCATGGACCCGGTGGGTGGGGTGTCGCTCATGACTTCTCCTGGGATCCTGGTAGATCGGTGGGGCGTACCGCGTCGGGGTCGGACAGGTCGGCTCCGGACTCGAGAACCTGGGCCTCCGCCTCGGCGAGCACCTCCGCCAACTCCGCGGTCGCGCCGACGGGATTGCCCTCGTCGTCGAACTCGAGTGCCTGGTCGTGGTGGCTGCCGAGGTAGGCGTCGACGACCGCATTGTTGTTCGCGAGTTCGTCCGGCGGTGCTTCGGCGATCACCGATCCCTGGGCCATCACCACCACCCAATCGGAGATGTCGCGGATGACATCCATGTCGTGCTCGACGAACACCACGGTCATACCGTCGTCGCACAGCGATTTGATGTGCCCGAGAAGGCTTTGCGTCAGTGCAGGATTCACGCCGGCCATCGGCTCGTCGAGCATCACGATCGTGGGATCGGTCATCAGTGCGCGTGCCATCTCGAGCAGTTTGCGCTGTCCGCCGGACAATGACCCGGCGAGATCGTCGGCCTTCTGCTCGAGGTTGAACCGGGCGAGCAGTGCGTGGGCGCGTTCGGTGATGGCGCGCTCCTGCGCGTGCCACGTCCAGGGGAGCAGCGCGCCGGCCATCCGCTCACCCGTCTGGTGACGTGCTCCCAGACGGACGTTGTCGAGCACCGTCATCTTCGACAGCGCCTTGGTGAGCTGGAACGTGCGCACGATGCCGTGCCGCGCGACACGGTGCGGAGCCATGCGGCCGAGTGAGTGGCCGTCCATGCTCCACGTTCCGGTATCCGCGTGGTCGAAACCGGTGAGCAGATTGAACAGGGTCGTCTTGCCTGCTCCGTTCGGCCCGATCAGGCCGGTGATGCAGCCGCGCTGGATCTCGAGGTGAGCGACGTCCACGGCTTTGAGCCCACCGAAGGTCCGGGAAACGTCGTCGACGACGAGGATCGGATCAACCTTCGGGCTTCCCGGATCGTGGGGGACATCCGCGAACACGGCGACTCGTTGTTCGCGCGACAGAGGCGTGCGGATGGTGGTGTCAGGCATCGAGTTGTACCTCCCGCTTGCTGCCCAGGATTCCTTGTGGACGGAACACCATCATCACCGCGATGAGGATGCCGAGGAGGACGAATCGCATCGCCCCGACCTGCTGTTCGGTGAGGGAGATCAGCGGATCGGGTCCGGAGATCGCCTGGCGCAGGAATGCGTCCGGGAGCGTGAGGATGAACCAGAACAGCATCGCCCCGAGGACCGGGCCGAACACGGTGGCCGCGCCGCCGAGGATCAACGCGCCGAACGCGAAGAACGTCTGCGCAGTGGAATAGAAGTCCGGGTTGATGGACTTGGTCTGCAGCGCGTTGAAGATGCCGCCGAGGCCGCCGATCATGCCGCCCAATACGAGAGCCTGCATCTTGTAGACGAACACGTTCTTGCCGAGGGCGCGGGCGGCGTCCTCGTCCTCTCGGACCGCTTTGAGGACGCGTCCCCACGGGCTGTGGGACAGCAGGTAGACGACGCCGCACAGGACGAGCACGAGCGTCCAGCCGACCACCATCGCCCACAGGTCGTCGCCGTAGAAGCGCATCCCGAGCAGGTTGTACTGCTTACCGGAATCGAAGGGGCTCCACGCCGTGAACGGACCTGCGAATCCCCACAGGCCGCGGGTCGACCCGGTGACGGAGTCGGAGGCGGTGGACCGGAACACCAACCGCAGGATCTCGGCTGCGGCAATCGTTGCGATCGCCAGATAGTCGGCTCGGAGACGGAGCGTCGGGATACCGAGCAGGAGGGCGAGCAGTGCAGGGAGCGCGAGCCCGACGAGTACACCCATCCACAGCGGCTGGCCGTAGGTGACCGTCATGATGCCCACTCCGTACCCGCCGAGCAGCGCGAAGCCGATCTGGCCGAAGTTGAGCAGACCCGCGTAACCGAAGTGGAGGTTGAGGCCGATTGCGAGAAGCGCATAGAAGATGGCCGACGGGCCGATCATCTGCGCGAAGGACACTTGGAGAACAGCGAGGAGGTCCATGTGTCACCCGATCCTTGTTCTGCTGCCGAGGATGCCCTGAGGGCGGATGACCAGAATCACGATGAGTACCAGCAGGCCGCCGATGTACTTCAGGTCGGGATTGATCACCAGTGTGGACAACTGCACGAGCAGCCCGACCACGACGCAGCCGAGTAGCGCGCCGTACGCCGTTCCGAGTCCGCCGAGGATGATTCCGGCGAACATCAGCAGGAGCAGCTTGAAGCCCATCTCCCACTGGACGCGTCCTCCGAGCTCGGAGAGACCGAACAACACACCGCCGAGCGCGGCGAGTCCGCCGCCGAGGCCCCACACGAAGCGGATCACCTTCTCGACGTCGATGCCCGACGACGCGGCGAGATCGCGATTGTCGGCGACCGCGCGCATCGCTTTGCCGATCCGGGTGCGCTGGAGCAGCAAGGCCACCCCGACGAGCACCACCAGGCTGATCACGATGCACGCGAGATTGACCGGGGTGATCGCGAGCGGACCCCACTGGAGCTGACGCTGTGCTTGGTAGTCGCTGTAGGGCTGAGCGCGGTCGGAGAAGAAGATGAGGATCAGGTATCGCAACGCGATGGCGAGACCGATCGACACCACGAGCTGTGCGATCAGGCCGGTGCGCCGCCGCCGTAGGGGAGCCCAGACCAGCGCGTTGTTGAGCCAGCCGATGATGACGCCGACGATGATCGCGAGGATCGTCGCCGGTATCAGGTGGATGCCGAAGCTGACGTTGAAGACCCAGGCCGCGACCGCGCCCAACGTCACCAACTCGCCGTGCGCGAAGTTCGTCAGGCCGGTCGTCCCGAAGATCAGGCTCAGACCGACGCCTGCGATGGCGATGATCAGGCCGAACCGTAAGCCGTCGACAATCGTGCGGATCAGTGTCTCCGCGAACGCCACATTCGATCCGGACCTTGCCTCACCGAACGAGAAGATCACGGTGTTGGGCTGGCCGGCGGCGACATCGCGGGTCACGGTCGACTGCACGGTCACGTCGTCGGGGAGGCTCTCACCGATGACCTCGAAGACGTATGTCCCCGGCGGCACCGCGAGTTCCCACCGGCCACCGTCCGCGGACTCCGTTTCGCCGACGACCTCGCCGGCCGCGTCCGACGCACGGACCGTCACGCCGTCCAGTCGTTCTCCCGCATTGTTGAGCGTGCCGCGAACCGTGACGGCATCGTCCGCAACCGGTGGTGCGTCGGCGGGAGGTGCTGTGGTGCCTGTCGGCGAGGGCTCCGGAGGGTCTTGGGCGGCGGCGGTGCCGGCTCCTATCACTAAGCCGAAAACCGCCGCCAGGAGCAATAGCACGATTTGGAATCCGGACGCCCATCGACGTCTCCGGAGTCTCACCGTAGGGGCCACGCAGGTCCTCCCGAATCAGGTGCAATGTTGTCGAGCGCGACGCCTGGGGCGGTGTCGTGAGTGGGCACTTTAGCGTCTGTAACGGAAATGCACCGACATCCCCGGTTTCCCACGTGTTTCGTTCCCGTATCTCACGAAAACACCTGTGTTTCGGAGCCGGCGACCCCGTGTCACCGCACTTGCGGCTTCGACGGGTGTCGGGACCGGTCCCTAGACTGAGCGCGTGACCCGTGCATCCTCCTCGACTACGCCCACTGCGGACGCCGACGCCCGCCCGACCCTTCTTCTTCTCGACGGACACTCTCTGGCTTTCCGTGCCTTCTATGCGCTGCCGGCAGAGAACTTCAAGACCCACAGCGGGCAGACCACCAACGCGGTGTACGGGTTCACCTCCATGCTCATCAACCTGCTGCGCGACGAGCAGCCCACGCACGTGGCGGCGGCCTTCGACGTCAGCCGCAAGACCTTCCGGGCAGAGCTGTTCGCCGCCTACAAGGCCCAGCGCAGCGCCGCACCCGACGAGTTCAAGGGTCAGATCGAACTCACCAAGGATGTGCTCGGCGCGATGGGCATTCCCGTGATGGCGATCGAGGGGTACGAAGCCGACGACCTCATCGCCACACTCGCGACGCAGGCCAACGCCCTGGGCTACAAGGTGCTGGTGGTGACCGGCGACCGCGACGCGCTCCAACTCGTCAACGACGACATCACCGTGCTGTATCCACGTCGCGGGGTCTCCGACCTGACTCGCTTCACCCCCGAGGCGGTCGAGGAGAAGTACGGCCTGACACCGGCGCAGTATCCCGACTTCGCGGCGTTGCGCGGTGATCCGAGCGACAATCTGCCGGGCATCCCGGGCGTGGGGGAGAAGACCGCCGCGAAGTGGATCAGGGAGTACGGCAGCCTCAGCGGTCTCGTCGACAGGGTCGACGAGGTGCGTGGCAAGACGGGCGACGCGCTCCGCGAGAACCTGTCCAACGTCCTGCTCAACCGGCAGCTCACCGAGATGGTGCGCGACGTGGCGCTGCCCTACTCTCCGGATCAGCTCGCGCTCGCGCCCTGGGATCGCGACCGCATCCACCGCTTGTTCGACGACCTCGAGTTCCGGGTGCTGCGAGATCGCCTCTTCGAGACGCTCGCCTCGTCCGCGCCCGAAGCCGAAGAGGGTTTCGAGGTGCGCGGCGGGATCGTCGAGCCCGGTGCGCTCGGCGACTGGCTCGCCACGCACGCTGTGGCGGGCCACCGCCACGGATTGTCGGTGGTCGGATCCGGAACGCCGTACGGCGGCGAGGCCACTGCTGTGGCGATCGCGGCAGCCGACGGTGAAGGCGCCTACGTCACGACGATCGCTCTCACTCCCGAGGACGACGCCGCGCTCGCCGCGTGGCTCGCCGACCCGGCCGTCGAAAAGGCTTTGCACGAAGCGAAATCGGCGATCCACGCCTTGCGTGGCAGAGGCTGGACACTCGCGGGCCTCACCAGCGACACCGCGCTCGCCGCGTACCTCGTCCGGCCGGGACAGCGCAGCTTCAAGCTCGACGACCTGTCGTTGCGTTACCTCAAGCGGGAACTGCGGGCGGAAAGCAACGGCGACGGTCAGTTGTCCCTGCTCGACGATGCAGACGCCGTCGACGAGGAGGCCGCACAGACTCAGATCCTCGCTGCCCGCGCGGTGGTCGACCTGGCCACGGCGCTCGACGCCGAACTGGCCGACATCGAGTCGGTGGCGTTGCTGTCCGAGATGGAACTGCCGCTGCTCGAAGTGCTGGCAGACATCGAGGCCACCGGCATCGCCGTGGATGCGGACCACCTGCACGACCTTCAGTCCGGTTTCGCCGCCGACGTCGCCGCCGCCGCGAATGCCGCATACGAGGTCATCGGAAAGCAGATCAATCTCGGCTCGCCGAAGCAGTTGCAGGTCGTGCTGTTCGACGAACTGGACATGCCGAAGACGAAGAAGACCAAGACCGGGTACACCACCGACGCGGACGCACTGCAGGGCCTGTTCGACAAGACCGGCCACCCGTTCCTCGAACATCTTCTCGCACACCGTGAGTCGACCAAGATGAAGACGACGGTCGACGGGCTCATCAAATCGGTGGCCGACGACGGCAGGATCCACACCACGTTCAACCAGACGGTCGCGGCAACCGGCCGGCTGTCGTCGACCGAGCCGAACCTGCAGAACATTCCCGTACGAACCGATGCGGGACGGCAGATCCGCGAGGGTTTCGTCGTCGGCAACGGCTTCGACATGCTCCTCACCGCCGACTACAGCCAGATCGAGATGCGCATCATGGCGCACCTCTCGGGCGACGAAGGACTGATCGAAGCCTTCCGCACCGGGGAAGATCTCCACACGTTCGTCGCGTCGCGGGCGTTCGGGGTGCCGCTCGAGGAGGTCACTCCGGAATTGCGACGCCGGGTCAAGGCCATGTCCTACGGTTTGGCCTACGGGCTGAGCGCCTATGGTCTCGCGCAACAGCTCAAGATCTCCGCGGACGAGGCGCGTGCGCAGATGGAGGCGTACTTCACCCGGTTCGGTGGGGTGCGCGACTACCTCCACAATGTGGTCGAGGAGGCCCGCAAGGTCGGTTACACCTCGACGCTGTACGGGCGACGCCGCTACCTGCCGGACCTCAACAGCGACAATCGTCAACGCCGGGAGGTGGCCGAGCGCGCGGCGCTGAATGCCCCGATTCAGGGCACGGCTGCCGACATCATCAAGGTGGCCATGATCGATGTGCAGCGCGCGCTGCGGGCCGCGGACCTGCGGTCCCGGATGCTGCTCCAGGTGCACGACGAACTCGTTCTCGAGGTCGTCGACGAGGAACGCGAGCAGGTCGAGGCGATCGTGCGGGAGAAGATGGACTCCGTGATCGACTTGTCGGTGCCGCTCGATGTCTCGGTCGGCTACGGCCGCAGCTGGGACGCCGCCGCCCACTGACGGGCCGCACCCACCGGATACCGGGCAAAGACGACAACGTCCTCCCTACCCGCGCGGGGTGGGGAGGACGTTGTCGTGACGGGGAGGCACGGCCGCGACGGACCGTGGTCCGGGTCGGTCAGTTCTGGGCGTTCTGCGCTTCCGCGATCTGCTTGCGCACATCTTCCATATCGAGTGCCTTGACCTGGCTCACGAGATCGGAGAGGGCAGCCGGGGGAAGGGCACCGGCCTGGTTGTAGACGAGAATGCCTTCCCGGAAGGCCATGATCGTCGGGATCGACCTGATGTTCGCCGCTGCCGCGATGCCCTGCTCGGCCTCGGTGTCGACCTTGGCGTGCACCACGTCGGGGTGCTCCTCGGACGATGCCTCGAAGGTCGGGGCGAACTGCTTGCACGGGCCGCACCAATCGGCCCAGAAGTCGACGAGCACGATGTCGTTACCGGTAACGACCTCATCGAAGTTCTGCTGCGTGAGAGCTTGGGTTGCCACGGAAATCCTTTCGTCGGCGTATCGACGGTTCCAACATCCGGACGTCTCGTTTTCTTCCCGCCACGCTACGCGAGTGGTTCCGCCCGTGCGGCGTGCTCGGCCCGTCGATCGGGCCCGGTGGTCAGGACACCGGTACCGCTTCGGCTGCTCGGAACGCACGCCGATAAGCCTGGGGCGTGGTCTGCCGAAGCCGCAGGAAATGCTGCCGGAGCACCGCGGCGGTACCGAACCCGACGCGGTCCGCCACCACGTCGACCGGGAGGTCGCTGTGCTCGAGAAGTCGCTGGGCAGCGAGAACGCGCTGGTCGCGCAACCACCGTGCCGGAGTGGTGCCGGTCTCGGCGGCGAAACGCCGCGCGAAGGTCCGCGGCGACATGTGCACCCGCGCGGCGAGCGCCGGAACGGGCAGGTCGAGGCCCAGATTCTCGGTCATCCAGTCGAGGAGCGGGGCCAGAGCCTCGGATTCGCATTCCGGCAGCGGCATCGCGACGTACTGCGCTTGGCCGCCGTCGCGGTGCGGGGGAACGACCATGCGCCGGGCGATGGAGTTGGCGACGTGGGAGCCCTGCACCGTGCGCACGATGTGCAGGCACAGATCGATGCCGGCTGCGGTGCCCGCGCTGGTGAGCACCGAGCCGTCGTCGACGTAGAGGACATTGGGGTCGACCCGCGCCTCGGGGTACATCCGGGCGAGTCGCTCGGCATGTCGCCAGTGGGTCGTGCAGCGCCGGCCGTCGAGAAGCCCCGCCGCACCCAGGAGGAACGCTCCGGTGCACAGGCTCGCAACGCGGGCACCGCGGTCGACTGCCGCGCGGAGACGCTCGAACAGCGGTTCGAGTTCGGATGCGTCGGCACCCTTCCCGCAGAGGAAGGACGGATCGTCGAGGGAGGCCATGTCCGTGCCGCCGGCGGGAAGCACCACCAGATCGGCGTCGTCGATCTTCGTCAGGTCGTAGGGCGCGTCGACCGTGAACCCGAAGCGGGTCCGGGACGGAGTCGGACTCCCGGCGATCAGCGAGAAATCGTAGGTGGGCAGGCCGTCGTCGGATCGGTCGAATCCGAAGACCTCGCACGCGACACCGAGTTCGAACATCTCGGTCCGGGGCAGGACCGGAACCACCACTGTCTCGAGTTTGTCGGCCATGACGTCAGTCTGCACCCTTGGTGGCAGGAAAGCGAGTAATCATGTCGTTTCTGCCACTGTTGTGGCGGGTGGACGACGGCGACGCTGGTAACCATGATCTCGCTACTGCTTCTGTTCCTGGCCGTGTTGCTGGTCCTGGACGTGCTCGCGCTCCTCGGGAGGACGCCCGATACCCACTTGGAGACAACGCAATTCGGCGACTACACGTTCTGAGCACCCTCCGGGTACGCGGTCAGACCAGACGCCGTTCGCGCTTGGCTGCGCCGTCCCACCGGCGGATCCCGGCACTCGTCCCGCTCAGGTCGCGGCCTCCGATGTGTGCCGCGACGAGGGCCGCTCCGATGCGATCGGCGGGGACCCGCCGGGCCAGGGTCACGTGCGGGGTCCACTCGCCGGGCCGGATGTGTGCCGGTACTCCGGGGCACACTTTCAGCAGTTCGTAGATCCGCGCATGCAGATCGAGGAGCGCGGACGACGGTACGACCAGGCGCGCGAGCGTCGCGTGCCGGTCGCCGAACACGACGGCGCCCCCGAGCCGCACAGGCAGGGGAGCGCCGGTGAGGGTCGCGCGTACGGCGTCCTCGACCTCGGGCGGGATCTCGGCCGAGACGAACAGGGTCACGTGCGGGCGATTGGTCGGGGAGCGGACACGGCCCTGACTGTCGATTCCCCCGTCGAGCATGCGCGTCCACTCGTCACGCACCGCCGCGTCGAGGCGGTCGTCGAGCAGCAGTTCCACCGACTGCACCATGGTGAGCAATGATGACCGGGTGACCGACCAGACCGCAACGCCCCGCGACGCGACACGACCGGCAGCGCTCCCCGGAACACGTCCACACCGCATCGGCCTTCTCGAAGGCGACGGCATCGGCCACGAGATCGTCCCGGCGACGCGGGAGGTCGTGGATGCGGCGGTCGCCGCGGCCGGAGGAATCGGGGTGGAGTGGGTCCCGCTGCCGATCGGGGCCGAGGCGATCGACACGCACGGCACGCCCTTGCCCGAGGAGACGCTCGACGCGCTCGAGGGCCTCGACGCGTGGATCCTGGGTCCGCACGACAGTGCGTCGTACCCGGAGCCGTACCGGAGACAACTGACTCCCGGCGGACGCATCCGCAAGCACTTCGACCTCTATGCCAACATCCGGCCCGCGCGCGCACTCACCGGCGTGCGGGCGGTCTCACCGGCGATGGACCTGGTGGTCGTCCGTGAGAACACGGAGGGCTTCTACGCGGACCGCAACATGGCGGTCGGAAGCGGTGAATTCATGCCGACCCCCGACGTCGCCCTTGCCGTGGGTGTCGTCACACGGACGGCGTGTGAACGGATCGCCCGGACCGCGTTCGACCTCGCGTCGAAGCGCCGCGGCCGCGTCACCATCGTCCACAAGGCAAACGTGCTGTCGATGACCACGGGACTGTTCCGGGACGTGTGCCGCGAAGTAGGCCGCGACTATCCGAGCGTGCAGGTCGACGACGCCCACGTCGACGCGATGGCAGCGCTGCTGGTCCGGCACGGCGACCGGTACGACGTCATCGTGACCGAAAACATGTTCGGCGATATCCTCTCCGATCTGACCGCCGAGTTGTCGGGTTCGCTCGGCACCGCCGCGTCGGTCAACGCGTCGGGCACCAGAACGATGGCGCAGGCGTCACACGGTGCCGCACCCGACATCGCCGGTCTCGGCCGGGCCAATCCCATCGCGCTGATCTCTTCTGCGGCAATGCTTCTCGATCGGATCGGCGATACATCCGATCCTTCCTTCGCCGCAGCCGCGCGCAGGATCGACGCTGCCGTGGACGCGACGGTCGGCTGCGGAATCGCCACCGCCGACCTCGGCGGCACGGCGTCGACCGCCGAGTTCACCGACGCCCTGATCGCGCGCGTGCGCGACCTCTGACCCCGGAGCGATCGGCGCGGGATTCGGCCGCACGGGCACCGGAGTGGATACTGTTTCTCTGTGAAAGAAGCAGTGCGCACCCACGGCAGGGGGCACACCGGCGACACACATCCCACCGAAAGCACCGGTCATTCCGGACGCAAGGCGAGCGGAACGCGCCGCGGTCGACGCATCGCGGCAGCGTGTGTATCCGTGTTCGCGGTGCTGTGTGTCGCGACGGGGTGTGTCGTCAACTCGGAATCGACCGTGCCCGCGGGCGACCGCGTCCGCGCCGAGCGCGTCGACAGCATCGCGTCCCAGCTTCCCGACTGGGCCTCCGACCCCGACCTCCAGATCGGCGTCAACGTGCCCTACGCCCCGAACGAGTTCCGGGACGACGACGGCACGATCGTCGGCTTCGGCGTCGAACTCGTGCAGGCGCTCGGCGACGTGCTGGGCGTGCAGACAGTCTTCAACGAGGCCGACTTCGACCGGATCATCCCGGCGGTGCAGGCCCGCACCTTCGATCTGGGTTCCTCGTCGTTCACCGACACGCTGGAGCGCGAGGAAACGGTCGACTTCGTGACCTACTACAACGCCGGGGTGCAGTGGGCACAACGGACCGGCGAGCACGTCGATCCCGACAACGCCTGCGGGATGCGTGTCGCGGTGCAGACCAACACGGTCGAGGACATCGAAGAAATCCCCGCGAAGAACGAGGCTTGTGCCGCCGCAGGGCTCCCGCCGATCGACAAGGTCAAGTACGACAGCCAGGACGAAGCGGCGAACGCGCTCATCCTCGGACGCGTCGACGCCCTGTCCGCCGACTCACCGGTCACCGCGTACGTCATCGCCCGCAGCGAGGACCGACTCGAGGCGGCGGGACCGCTGTTCGACGCGGCGCCGTACGGCTTCGTCGTCGCGAAGGGATCACCGCTGGGCCCCGTACTGCAACAGGCCGTCCAGTACCTCATCGACACCGGTGTCTACGCCGAGATCCTCGAGCGCTGGAACATGTCGGTCGGGGCGATCACCACGTCGCAGATCAATGCGGCAACGAGCTGAGAGGGAACCGATGAGCGAGCACACGCATCCGAGCGGTGCGCCTGCGACCGAACCGGAACCGATCCAGGCGGTTCCTCTCCGGCACCCCGGACGCTGGATCTCCGGGGCACTGGTGCTGATCGGGCTGGGCCTGTTCCTGTGGGGCGCGGCCACCAACGAGGCCTACCGCTGGGATGTGTACGGCCAATACCTCTTCGACAGCCGCATCACCGCAGCCGCGTGGAAGACGGTGCAGTTGACGGCACTCGCGATGCTGATCGCGGTGCTGCTCGGTGTCCTCCTCGCCGTGATGCGACTGTCGCCGAACCCGGTGCTCAAGTCGGTGTCGTGGCTGTATCTCTGGGTCTTCCGTGGCACCCCGGTCTACGTGCAACTCGTCCTGTGGGGCCTGTTTCCCTCGATCTACAAGCAGATCGATCTCGGCATCCCGTTCGTGCACCAGTTCGTCCACATCGACGTCCAAGGGCTCAACGCCGCATTCCTGTTCGCCGTCGTCGGTCTCGCCCTCAACGAAGCCGCCTATATGGCGGAGATCGTGCGCGCCGGCATCGGATCGGTTCCGGAAGGGCAGGTCGAGGCGTCGACCGCGCTCGGGATGTCATGGTCCCAGACCATCCGGCGCACCGTGCTGCCCCAGGCCATGCGGGTGATCATCCCGCCGACGGGCAACGAACTGATCAGCATGCTCAAGACCACCTCGCTCGTGGCGGCGGTGCCCTACAGCCTCGAGTTGTACGGCCGAGCGCGAGACATCTCGGGCGCGAACTTCCAGCCCATCCCGCTGCTGCTCGTCGCCGCGACCTGGTATCTCGCCATCACCAGCGTGCTGATGGTGGGCCAATACTTCATCGAACGGCACTACTCGAAGGGGCTGAGCCGCCAGTTGACGAACCGCCAGTTGCAGGCCCTCGCCGACGCACAGGACACGCCGGCCGCCGCGCCGAAGACCCCGAAGCACCCCGGAGGTGGGCTCGCATGACCTCGACCGAAACGCCGATGGTTCGCGCGGACCGCGTGTGCAAGAACTTCGGGGCCGTCAAGGTGCTCAAAGGCATCTCTCTCGAGGTGGGACGCGGTCAGGTCGCATGCATGATCGGCCCGTCCGGGTCCGGCAAGTCCACCTTCCTGCGGTGCATCAACCACCTCGAACGCGTCGACGCCGGGCGCCTCTATGTCGACGGTGACCTCGTCGGTTACGCCGAACGCGGTTCCAAGCTCCACGAGCTTTCGCCCAAGGTCGCCGCCCGGCAGCGCCGCGAGATCGGCATGGTCTTCCAGCACTTCAATCTGTTCCCGCACCGCACGGCGCTCGAGAACATCATCGAGGCTCCGATGCTGGTGAAGAAGGTCAAGCGCGCGGAGGCGGTGGAGCGTGCGCGTGAACTCCTTGCCCGCGTCGGCCTGTCCGACAAGGCCGACGCGTACCCGGCGCAGTTGTCGGGTGGCCAGCAGCAGCGCGTCGCCATTGCCCGTGCCCTCGCGATGGACCCCAAGCTCATGCTCTTCGACGAGCCCACCTCGGCGCTCGATCCGGAACTGGTGGGTGAGGTCCTCGCCGTGATGCGGGATCTCGCTGCCGGCGGAATGACGATGGTCGTGGTCACCCACGAGATGGGTTTCGCGCGCGAGGTCGCCGACGAACTCGTGTTCATGGATGGCGGTGTCGTCGTCGAAGCCGGCAATCCGCGTGAGGTGCTGTCGAACCCGCAGCACGAGCGCACCCGCGGGTTCCTGTCACGCCTGCTGTAGCTGGGCCGGCGCCCGGGTCAGTGCCGTTTGCGGCTGCAGAAGATCGCGGTGCCCGGGAAGTACTCGCCGCGCAGAGGGCTCCACTGTCCCCACTCGCGGTCGAGATGCTCGGGCCACTCGGGTTCGATGATGTCGTAGACCTCGAGTCCTGCGCCGACGAGTTCGCGCACCCGGTCGCCGATGGTGCGGTGGTGTTCGACGTAGGTGGCGGTGCCGGCGTCGTCGAGTTCTACATAGGGCGTGCGATCGAAGTAGGGGAACATCGCGACCAGTCCCTTTTCGGTCGGGTCGTCCGGGAAGATCCACCGCATCGGGTGATTGACGGAGAACACCCAGCGGCCTCCGGGTCGCAGCACCCTCGCGACCTCCCGCATGACCTGCGCCGAATCCGCGACGAAGGGCACGGCCCCGAAGGCCGAACACACCACATCGAAGCTCCCGTCCGCGAACGGGAGATTCTCGGCGCCGGCCTGCACGAGCGGAACGCGACGCTCCCGGGGTGTGTCCGTGGCGTCCATCGCGGCCAGGCCGCGCTCGAGCATCGCCATCGAGATGTCGAGTCCGACGGGGTGTGCGCCGTGCTCGGCCAGCCACCGCGCGCACGGAGCGGACCCGCAACCGATCTCGAGCACATCCCGCCCCGCGATGTCGCCGAGCAGATGGACGTCGCCCTCGTGGAGTCCTTCGGGGCACCAGACGAACTCACCGGCGGCCGAGTCGACGCCGAGGAACTCGCCGTGCGTGCGGTGGTAGTCCTCGGCGTCGGCGTCCCACCACGCCCTGCTTGCGCGCTCGCTGTCGCGGGAGCCGAGCCGGAGGCGCCCGACCTTGGCGGTGCCGAGGAGCGCGTTCGCGGATGCGTGCCGTTCCTCGGGTGACAGCTGGGACTGGTGAGGTGCTGTGCCGGAGGAGTTTTCGGGGCTGGGCATGGATCCGAGCGTAAAGGTCTCGCGGGGGCGGGCACGCGGGTGGGGCGTCCTGGTTTGCCCAGCTCCCCTGCGGACGCGTAGCCTGGTGGTCGCGAGTGTCCGCTGCTCGGCTTCATCGGTCGGACGGGGACGCTCGCCGTGATTCGATCACCGCTTCATCGCAGTGCCCGATTCGCATGCCCGACCGAAGTTCCATCAACCGACTATCAACCCGTCCGGAGCAACTCAACACATGGCCTCCACCACCGTCACCTCGCCGCAGGTAGCCGTAAACGACATCGGCTCCGCCGAGGATTTCCTCGCCGCCATCGACGCCACGATCAAGTACTTCAACGATGGCGACATCGTCGAAGGCACGATCGTCAAGGTCGACCGCGACGAGGTGCTGCTCGACATCGGTTACAAGACCGAAGGCGTCATCCCCTCCCGTGAGCTCTCCATCAAGCACGACGTCGACCCCAACGAGGTCGTGTCCGTGGGCGATGAGGTCGAGGCTCTGGTCCTCACCAAGGAGGACAAGGAAGGCCGTCTGATCCTGTCCAAGAAGCGTGCGCAGTACGAGCGCGCCTGGGGCACGATCGAGGAGCTCAAGGAGAAGGACGAGGCCGTCAAGGGCACCGTCATCGAGGTCGTCAAGGGCGGCCTGATCCTCGACATCGGCCTGCGTGGCTTCCTGCCCGCGTCGCTCGTCGAGATGCGTCGCGTCCGCGACCTCCAGCCGTACGTCGGCAAGGAGATCGAGGCCAAGATCATCGAGCTCGACAAGAACCGCAACAACGTGGTCCTGTCGCGCCGCGCATGGCTCGAGCAGACCCAGTCCGAGGTCCGCAGCGAGTTCCTGCACCAGCTCCAGAAGGGCCAGGTCCGCAAGGGCGTCGTGTCCTCCATCGTCAACTTCGGCGCCTTCGTCGATCTCGGCGGTGTCGACGGCCTCGTGCACGTCTCCGAGCTGTCCTGGAAGCACATCGATCACCCGTCCGAGGTTGTCGAGGTCGGCACCGAGGTCACCGTCGAGGTTCTCGACGTCGACCTGGACCGCGAGCGCGTGTCCCTCTCGCTCAAGGCGACGCAGGAAGATCCGTGGCGTCAGTTCGCCCGGACCCACGCGATCGGCCAGATCGTCCCGGGCAAGGTCACGAAGCTGGTTCCGTTCGGTGCGTTCGTGCGCGTCGAAGAGGGAATCGAAGGCCTCGTGCACATCTCCGAGCTGGCCGAGCGCCACGTGGAGGTCCCGGACCAGGTTGTCGCAGTCGGCGACGACGCGATGGTCAAGGTCATCGACATCGACCTCGAGCGTCGTCGTATCTCGCTGTCGCTGAAGCAGGCGAACGAGGACTACACGGCCGAGTTCGACCCGTCGAAGTACGGCATGGCCGACAGCTACGACGAGCAGGGCAACTACATCTTCCCCGAGGGCTTCGATCCCGAGACCAACGAATGGCTCGAGGGTTACGAGAAGCAGCGTGAGGAGTGGGAGTCCCGCTACGCGGAGGCCGAGCGTCGTCACAAGATGCACACCGCTCAGATCGAGAAGATGGCCGCCGACGAGGCTGCCGAGGCTGCTGCCGGCGTGTCCAGCAGCAACTACTCGTCCGAGACGGATGCCGAAGAGCCCGCCGAGCAGACCGGTGGCTCGCTGGCCAGCGATGCTCAGCTCGCTGCACTGCGCGAGAAGCTGTCCGGCAACGCCTGACAGATCTGATCGACTCTGATCGACGGAAGACCCCGCACCGATTCGGTGCGGGGTCTTCCGCTTTTCTGCGTTCGGTGCCGGTTGCGTCGGTGCGTCATGCGGCGCTCCCGGGCTCGGACGACGACGGCGACCACCTCCTGTCGGGAGGGGTCGCCGTTGTGGTGTGTGACCGTAGCGGTCCGGCCCGTGCGGGATCAGCCCACGGCGGGGGTGGCCCACTGCGCGGGAAGTGCGGCCGCGCGCTTACGCATCGCGGCGTGACTGTGCCGCGCATTGCTCAGCAGCGTGGTGAACCAGTTGCGCCGATGCTCGGCGAGCGCGGCGGCCACCTCGGGAATGAGGACGCAGTGAACACCGTGTTCCATACCGAGGCGATGTCGACCGGAAGGTGAGGGGGAGGAACGCATAGCCTGCCTTCTCGATGAACGGGATAACCGGAGTCGGACGCTTCGCCAAGACGATATCGGACGCGAAGAGCCCTGCCGGTCATTTACCGCAGGTGAAAGGCCGTGTTTCCCCAGGAAGGCCGCGGTCGCGACCAGCTTGTGACCGTGCCGTGACTGTGCCGTGACAGCGGCGGGTCGACTCACGGTGCCCGGCTGTGTGGTGCGACACTGGTCGGCGTGCTGCGAATGGGGTTAACCGGAGGTATCGGCGCGGGTAAGTCCACTGTCGCCAAGGAACTCGTGAATCTCGGGGCGGTGCTCGTCGACGCCGACGCGATCGCGCGCGAGATCGTCGAGCCGGGCTCGGAAGGTCTCGCCGAACTCGTCGACGCGTTCGGAGAGGACATTCTCCGGCCGGACGGCTCGCTGGACCGTCCCGCGCTCGCGGCCAAAGCGTTCGCCACCGACGACGCACGCGCCGTCCTCAACGCCATCACCCACCCGCGGGTCGGCGCTCGCACCGCCGAACTCGTTGCTGCGGCACCGGAGGATGCAGTCGTCGTACAGGACATCCCGTTGCTCGTCGAAGGTGGAATGGCCCCGATCTTCCATCTGGTGGCCGTCGTGCACGCGGGGGAGGACGAGCGACTCCGCCGGCTGGTAGAGCTCCGGGGAATGCCCGAGTCCGACGCTCGTGCCCGGATCGCGGCGCAGGCGACGGAAGAGCAGCGGCGCGTGGTGGCCGATGTCTGGCTCGACAACACCGGCGAGCCGGACGATGTCGTGAGCCGGGTACGGGGGCTGTGGGCAGACCGTCTGGTGCCGTTCGAACGCAACGTGCGCACCCGCACCGCGGTGACAGCGGCGCCGGTACTCGTTCCGGCACGCCCCGAATGGGATCGGTCAGCGCAACGACTGATCGCCCGGCTCGCCGTGGCCTGTGGCGGCAGCGCGCTGCGCATCGACCACGTGGGATCGACCGCAGTGCCAGGGCTCGACGCAGTCGACGCGCTCGATCTGCAGGTCACGGTGCCGGACCTCGCTGCCGCCGACGCGCTCGCCGAGCCGCTGGCCGTCGCAGGTTTCCCTCGTATCGAGCAGGTCGATCACGACCAGCCGAAGCCCTCGTACGGCGCGGGCGGTGAGACGGACCCTGCGTTGTGGGCGATGCGGTTGCACGGAAGCGCCGATCCTGGGCAGCCCGCGCGGGTCGCGGTGCGCGTCGACGGCTGGCCCGGGCAGCAGTTCGCGCTGCTGCTACGCGATTGGCTGCGTGCCGACGCGGAAGCGGCCGCGGAATACGCCGACGTCAAACGTGCCGCAGCAGACGCGGCGTCGGCATTCGGTGATCCGTTGGAGTCGGCCGTGGCGTACAGCGAGGCGAAGTCGCCCTGGTTCGACCGCGCCTACCACCGCGCGTGGGCATGGGCGCAGGACACCGGCTGGAGCGCATAGCCGGACGCCCTTCTCCGGTGTCGGCTTTCCTTTGCAGTGGGTAGACCCTGCACAACAGGGCCTACCCACCGGGTCCGTCGTGGGCTCTACTCCATCTTGCTGGTTTCCAGGTTCTTTCCGCTCGTTTCCGACGCGGTCCACGCGGCGAGGATGGTGATTCCGGCGGTCGCCGCGAGTAGGAGGCTCAGCGGCACACTCGAGCCGTCGAAGGCAACCAGCAGGCTCGCAGCGATCATCGGGGTAAAGCCTGCGCCGATCAGGCTGGCGAACTGGTAACCGAACGACACCCCGGTATATCGCACGTTCGTTCCGAACATCTCAGAGAGCATCGGCGCGGGGGGGGTGTCCCTATGTTCTCGTCAACCCTTGAGGCTGCGAGTCAGGATGCCTGCTCGGGTTGCTGACGGGTCACC